>NZ_LMVQ01000415.1 GCF_001545925.1 Mycobacterium sp. NAZ190054
CCGCTTCCCCTCCCCGACGCCCTGCCGGTCTGGCATGCCCGCCCCGACGCCGGTGCGCGGCTTCTGTCCGGCGGCGTGCGCGTCGCCGGCCCGGGTGCGCCGGTGTTCGATCAGGTCGGCGTCGGCGATCGGGGTGCCCGCCGCGGATCCCGCCCCGAGCGGATGCTCCCGATGAGCGCGGGAAGCGGCGGCGCCAACGGCTTCGACGAGTTCAGGAACGACATCGAAGCCGCGGAACGGCGTATCGCGCGCGAGATCGACCCCGGCCCGCGCGCGCTGCTGCTCGCGATCCTGGTGTTCGTGCTGCTGGCCACGCTCGTGCTTCCGCACACCGGCGGCGCACGGGGACTCGACGTGCTGACCGGCTCCCAGGCCGCGATCGACACCGGGGTCGCGCTGCCCTCGCGGGTGTTCACGTGGTTCTCGCTGGTGTTCGGTGTCGGATTCTCGATGCTCGCGCTGCTGACCCGCCGTTGGACGCTGGCGTGGATCGCGCTGGCCGGCTCGACGGTGTCGTCGTTCGTGGGGCTGCTGGCGGTGTGGTCACGCCAGACCGCGCCGGAACCGCACCCCGGCCCCGGTGTGGGGCTGGTGGTGGCGTGGCTGGCCGTGATCCTGCTGAGCTACCACTGGGCCAGGGTGGTGGCCACGCGCACCGCGCTGCAGCTGGCCGCCGAGGAAGAGCGGCGCCGGGCCATCAGGGAGGGCCAGCAGAAGGGGCTGCTCGATACGTTCCCCGACGAAGGTGACGACAGCACCCCGCCGAAGGACTAGTCAGCGCTTGCGGCTCAGCGCGTCCGCCGCCGCGTCGGCCCACTGCCGCCACTGCTCGGCGCTGGCGCGGGCCTTCTCGGCGTCCTTGGTGCGCCCGGCCGCGGCCGCCTTCTCCGCCTGCCGCTCGAACTGCTCGGCGCGGACGCGGAACTGATCGGCGCGGGCCTGCGCCTCCGGATCCACCCCGCCGGTCGGGGCGTCCCGGATCTTCTTCTCCACCGCGCGCAGCCGTCGTTCCAGTTCCGGCGCGCGTTCGCGCGGCACCTTCCCGATCGCGTCCCACTTGTCGCCGATCGCACGCAGCGCCGCCCTGGCCGCGTCCGGATCGGAGGTGTCGATGCGTTCGGCCTCGGCCAGCAGGGCTTCCTTGGCCTCGGCGTTGGCGCGGAACTCCGCGTCGCGTTCGGCGGTGGCGGCGTTGCGGGCCGAGAAGAACTTGTCCTGCGCCGCCTTGAAGCGCTGCCACAGCGAATCGTCGACGTCCTTGGATGCGCGCCCGGCCGCCTTCCACTCGGTCAGCAGGTCGCGGAACGTCGCCGATGTCGGGCCCCAGTCGGTCGAGTCACACAGGGCCTCGGCACGCTCGCACAGGGCCTCCTTGGCCTGCCGGGCGCCGGCGCGTTCCCGGTCGAGCTCGGCGAAATGTGAACCGCGGCGGCGGTTGAACGTCTCGCGGGCCGCCGAGTAGCGCTTCCACAGCGCGTCGTCGACCTTGCGGTCCAGTCCGGTGATCGTCTTCCACTCCTCGAGAATGGCCCGCAGCCGGTCACCGGCGGCCTTCCATTGCGTCGAGTTGTTCGCGATGTCCTCGGCTTCGGCGGCCAGCGCCTCCTTGCGGGCGGTCTGGGCCGCGCGCAGCTCCTCGCGACGGGCCTTCTCCTGGTGCGTGGCGCTGTCGGCCTGCTCGACGATCGAGGCCAGGCGCGCGGCCAGCGAGTCCACATCGCCGAGGACGTGCGCCTCGGCCAGGCTCTCGGCCAGCGACGCCGCCGCCGACCGGATCTTGCGGGCGTCGCCGGTTCCGGACGCCAGCCTGGTCTCCAGCAGCACCACCTCGGTGTGCAGGTCGTCGAAGCGGCGACCGAAATGCGCGAACGCGGCCTCGGCGTCACCGGCCTGCCACGACCCGATGGTGCGCTCGCCGGAGGAGGTGATCAGCCAGACGGTGCCGTCGGGGTCGACCCGGCCGAACCGGTGCGGATGTACTCGGTCTGGACCGGGCCGAGCCCCGGCGGCGGGGCGTACTGCAGCGGGAATCCGGGAGAGCTCTCCAGAACCCGGCGGAACCAGACGATCGCCGCCAGCGCGGACAGCACCGT
>NZ_LMVQ01000416.1 GCF_001545925.1 Mycobacterium sp. NAZ190054
CGCGCCTGCTTGGCTTTGCGGCGCCTGCGTCCGTCGCTCATGGTGCGGACGCGACCAGGCCGTCGCCGGGTTGCGGGCGCTCGCCGGGGGTTACCCGGCCCCGGGTGTGGTGCCCGTCCACGACGGCGCCTGTGGAACCGGGACCGTGTTCCTGTACTCCGGGCAGGGCTCGCAGTGGGCCGGCATGGGCCGTCGGCTGCTGGCCGACGAGCCGGCGTTCGCCGCGGCGGTCGACCAGCTCGAGCCCGACTTCGTCGCCCAGGCCGGGTTCTCACTGCGCGACGTGCTCACCTCGGGACAGCCCGTGGTCGGCATCGACCGCATCCAGCCGGTGCTGGTCGGTGTGCAGCTCGCCCTGACCGCGCTGTGGCAGTCCTACGGCGTGAAACCCGACGCGGTCATCGGCCATTCGATGGGCGAGGTGACGGCCGCGGTGGTGTCCGGGGCGCTCAGCCCGGCCGACGGCCTCAAGGTGATCGCGACCCGTTCGCGGCTGATGAAGCGGCTGTCGGGGCAGGGCGCCATGGCCCTGCTCGAGCTCGACGCCGAGGCGGCCGAGAAGCTGATCGCGAACTACGCGGGCCTGACGGTCGCGGTGTACGCGTCGCCGAACCAGACCGTGATCGCCGGCCCGCCCGACCAGGTGGACGCCGCGGTCGCCGAGGTCGACAAGCTCGACAAGCTGGCCCGGCGGGTGGAGGTCGACGTCGCGTCGCACCATCCGATCATCGATCCGATCCTCGACGACCTGCGCGCCGAGCTGGCCGATCTGCAGCCACGCCGGCCGACCATCCCGGTGATCGTGACCACCGACGGTCGGCCCACCGACGGGACCAACGTGTTCGACGCCGACCACTGGGTGGCCAACCTGCGCAACCCGGTGCGGTTCGCCCGCGCGGTCGCCACCGCCGGCGCGGACAAGGCGGTGTTCGTCGAGGTGAGCCCGCACCCGCTGCTCAGCCACGCGGTCAAGGACACGCTGTCGGGCGGCCACCACCACAGCATCGCCACCCTGCAACGCGACGCCAACGACACGGTGACCTTCCACACCAGCCTCAACGCGACCCACACGGTGCGTCCGCCGAAAACCCCGCAGCGCGCCGCCCGGGTGCCGCTGCCGACCACCCCTTGGCACCACGCCCACCACTGGATCCACACGGCTGGCGCAGAAGCCGTGCCGCACAACGGAACCGACGTGGCGATGGCCGAGGGGGAGAAGCACGAGTGGTTCCACCGGCTCGACTGGCCGGTGCGTGACCTGCCCGCAGGCGGGACCGATGTCCCGTGGCTGGTGCTGACCGACGACACCGGCGCCGAGCTGGCCGAATCGCTCGGTGCGGACTCGCGCGCGCTGCCGCTGTCGGTGCTCGACGACGCCGATGCGCTGCGCGCCGCGCTGCCGGGAGTGCGGCACGTCGTGTACGCGCCGCCGGTGGCGGCACGCCGGTTCGACGCCGCGCCGAGCTACGAGGCGTTCCACCAGCTGCGCCGCCTCGTGGTCGCGTTGGCCGGTACCGCCGATGCGCCGCGCCTGTACGTGGTGACCCGCAACGCCCAGCCGGTCACCGACGGCGACCGGGCCAACCCCGCGCACGCCGTGCTGTGGGGCCAGGGCCGGACACTGGCGTTGGAGCACCCCGAGTTCTGGGGTGGCCTCCTCGACGTCGACGAGGCGCTGCCGCCGGAACTGCTGGCGCAGTACCTGCGCGCCGAGGCTGTCGTGACGGACACCGACCGGGACGACCAGGCCGTCTACCGCGGCGCCGAGCGCCGCGTCCCGCGGCTGGTCCCGCATCCGCTGCCGGCCGTGTCGCTGACACGGCTGGAGAGCGGCACCAGCCACCTCGTGATCGGCGCGACCGGCAACGTCGGCCCACACCTGATCCGTCAGCTCGCCGACATGGGGGCCGCGACGGTGGTCGCGGTGTCGCGGCGGGGTGGCTCGCACCTGTCGGAGCTGGCCGAGGAGCTGATCGCCGCATTCCTGCCGGTGTTGTTCCCCGGGCTGGAGATCGTGGAGCACCACGCGTTCCGGATCACCCGCAACGCGGACTTCGAGGTGGAGGAAGA
>NZ_LMVQ01000417.1 GCF_001545925.1 Mycobacterium sp. NAZ190054
ACCTGCTCCTTGGTCGCGCGCGGCTGCGGCGCCGGATCGGCGACATCGGGGTAGGCGCCGGGTTCCTTCGTTTCCGTCATGCAGGGCAGCCTAACGTCCGTCAGCGGCCACGCTCTCATTGCGGGTAGGCCCTGCTGACCAAGGTGCCGCCGGCGGGGTCCCCGCCCGACGCGCAGCCGCCGAACGACACCAGCGTGCTGTTGGGCCGGCTCGACCTCAAGCTGTTCGCCGGTGCGGAGGACGACAACACCAAGGCCGCCCAGCGGCTGGCCTCGGACATGGGCGAGTTCTTCATGCCGTTCCCGGGCACCCGGATCAACCAGCAGACCGTCCCGCTCGACGCGGCCGGCATGCCCGGCGTCGCGTCGTCGTACGAGGTGAAGTTCACCGACACCAACAAGCCCAACGGCCAGATCTGGGCCGGTGTGGTCGGCACACCCGTCGCGCCGGGCACCCCGCGCGGACAGCGCACGCCCGAACGGTGGTTCGTGGTGTGGCTCGGCACCGCGACCAACCCGATCCCGCAGGACGCGGCGGTCACCCTGGCGAACTCGATCCGTCCCTGGGCGCCTCCGCCGCCTCCGCCGGCTCCGGTAGCGGACCCGAACGCACCGCTGCCGCCGGCCGATCCGAACGCGCCCCCGCCGGATCCGAACGCGCCCGCACCGCGGCCGGCCGTCGGGGTGCCGGTCCCGGTCGATCCGAACACGGCCCCGGGGATGCTGCCACCCGCCTGATCGTGTCCGTTCACATCCTGTTTCCACCGCCGATTCGTTACCCGGCTTAGGTATACCTGGGGCATGGCCCGGCTGCGTCCGCACCGGGCCAGGTGGTGACAGACAGGAGTTCCTGATGGACGTCATGGCAGCTACCGAGGTCCTGGCCCGCTCGAGCACGCTCACCAGCGTGGGTGGATCGGCTACATCATCATCGGCGCGATCGCGGGATGGATCGCGGGCAAGATCGTCAAGGGGTCCGGTTCGGGCATCCTGATGAACATCGTGATCGGCGTCGTCGGCGCACTCATCGGCGGGTTCCTGTTGAGTTTCTTCCTGGACACCGCCGGCGGCGGCTGGTGGTTCACGTTGTTCACCGCGATCCTCGGGTCGGTGATCCTGTTGTGGATCGTCGGAAAGTTCACCAAGTCACGGGTCTGACCCCGC
Source organism: Mycobacterium sp. NAZ190054 (assembly GCF_001545925.1). Lineage (GTDB taxonomy): Bacteria > Actinomycetota > Actinomycetes > Mycobacteriales > Mycobacteriaceae > Mycobacterium. Next base: position 1,164 of record NZ_LMVQ01000417.1, read on the forward strand.
CGCCGACCATGCGCGCATGGCAGGTGCGCACGCCCGGGCCGATGTCGACGCGGCCGCTGGTTTCGGCCACCGTGCCGGTCCCGCACCCGGGCCCCGGGGAACTGCTGGTCGCGGTGCGGGCCTGCGGCGTCTGCCGGACCGACCTGCATGTGACCGAGGGAGACCTGGCGGTGCACCGGCCGTCGGTGATCCCCGGCCACGAGGTGGTCGGGGAGGTCGTCCGGGTCGGCGCGCAGGCCGGCTCCCGCTTCGCCGTCGGTGACCGCGTCGGTATCGCGTGGCTGCGGCACACCTGTGGGATGTGCCGTTACTGCCGGCGCGGGCAGGAGAACCTCTGCCCGGAATCCCGTTACACCGGTTGGGACGCCGACGGCGGCTACGCCGAATTCGCGACGGTGCCCGAGGCGTTCGCGCTGCGTCTGCCCGGCGGCTACGCCGACACCGAGCTGGCGCCGCTGCTGGGCACCGCGGGGGTGGTGTCGCTGCTGGCGGCGTTGCTGGTGGCCGTGGCGGCGGCGCCGGCTCACGCGGGCTGGATCTGTGCAGGCGCCGCGGCCGCCGCCGTGCTCGCGGTGTTGGGTGCGGGGCGTCCGGAATCCTCGAATCCGTTGTCGCGACGTTCGATCCAGTACGCCGAGTATGCCGCGCTGGCCGCCGTGGTGCCGCTCGCGTTCTGGCTCTCCGGGGTGTACGGCCTGGCCCGGCAGCTGAGCCTGACATGACGGTGCCGGCCCGATGGTGGCGGGCGCCGTCGTGATGTAGTAGGGCTCACTCATTTGAGGTTCACCCTAGAGTGTGGGCCGTGAGTGCCAAGCGAGAGCCGCCGCCGGTCCCGGAGCCCCTCACCCCGCTCATCGACGCTCACACCCATCT
>NZ_LMVQ01000418.1 GCF_001545925.1 Mycobacterium sp. NAZ190054
GCTGGTCGATCAAGCCCTGCGGCGAGGAGGCGGTCAGGATCGCGTCGAAGCCCGATGGGCGGCCGCCCATGTACTGGGCCGCGGCCAGATTGTCGACCTTGCGCTGGAAGTCGGACAGTTTCGCGTTGGCCGCTTCCATCGCGGCGACATCGCCGGCGTGCTTGGCTTCGGCCGCCTGCTGGATCGCCAACTTGTTGTCGAGATCGAGCTGCGCGGAATGCATTGCCTCCGTGGTCTGCTCAGCCTGCCGGGAGAGCTGGTTCAACTTTGCCAGCGCGTCGGCTGCCGGATCGGCATACGCGTGTCCGGTCAGCACGCCACCGAACACAGCCAAGCCGGCGATCGCACTGATGAAGGTGTGCCGAATACGGCGGTTCTTAATGTGCGCGCGGGCGAACCTCAAGATTTTGCGTCCTTACAACTGCCGTAACGAGCCGCACTCAACTGCTCTTAGGTCTCAGACAGGTTACGAAACGGCATCGGCCTTGTCCATCGGAGGACGCAAATCTAACAGCCGTCGCGAAGACACGCGGACCCGCCGTCGGCCGCGTGTCGTCACGCGACTCCTGAACGCCCCGGCCGGTGGATCGGAACCAGCCGCAGCCGCGGCGCCAACCCGACTTCGGCCAGCACTTCCAAGGCGCGCCGCTCATCGACGTGCAACGTCTCCGGCACCCCGAGCAACACGCTGACCACGCAATCCTGGCACCCGGGCCCACGGACGGCGCAATCGTCGCAGTCGATTTTCAAAGTGTCGGTAGAGGTTCCGGCATCGTTCCGGGCCTCGGTATCCGGGCGCTCGCCCGCCGGCCACTGCTCCTGTGCCATGGCACCTGTCCTTCCGATCGCAGTCGAGCGCACGGTAACGACGGCCACCGACAAGTCCGGGTCGAGTCCGGCGCGCGGCGCCGCCTCCCCGCGGTTGTCACACCGGGGACCTACGTTCGGCACATGGGTCAGCTCAGCTTCGCCGACTTCGATCCGTCTGCTGACCCGACGCTGCGGGAGACCACGTTCGTCGTCGTCGATCTGGAGACCACCGGCGGGCGCTCCTCCGGCGAGCGGCACGACGAGATCACCGAGATCGGTGCCGTGAAAATCCGGGGCGGCGAAATCCTGGGTGAGTTCGCTACTTTGGTCGACCCCGGGCGCGCGATCCCTCCGCAGATCGTCGCGCTCACGGGCATCACGACGGCGATGGTGTACGACGCGCCGCGGATCGGGGCGGTACTGCCGTCCTTCCTCGAGTTCTGTCGTGGCGCCGTGCTGGTGGCGCACAACGCCGGGTTCGACATCGGGTTCCTTCGAGCGGCCGCCGAACGCCACCACCTGCCCTGGCCGAAGCCACCGGTGCTGTGCACCGTCGCCCTGGCCCGCCGGGTCCTCACCCGCGACGAGGCCCCCAGCGTGCGGCTCTCCGCACTGGCGCAGTTGTTCCGGGCCACCACCACCCCCACCCATCGCGCGCTCGACGATGCCCGCGCCACCGTCGACGTGCTGCACGGGCTCATCGAGCGCGTCGGCAACCAGGGCGTGCACACCTACGCCGAGTTGCGTTCGTATCTGCCGGACGTGACCCCCGCGCAGCGCGGCAAGCGTCACCTCGCGCGGGCCCTGCCGCGCAGTCCCGGCGTGTACCTGTTCCGCGGTCCGTCCGAGGAGGTGCTCTACATCGGCACCGCCGTGGATCTGCGGCGCCGGGTGTCCCAGTACTTCAACGGCGCCGACCCGCGCACCCGCGTCAAGGAGATGGCGTCGCTGGCCACCCGGGTCGACCACGTGGAATGCGCGCACGATCTGGAAGCGGGCGTGCGCGAGTTGCGGCTACTGGCCGCGCACGCGCCGCCGTACAACCAGCGGTCCAAGTTCCCGCACCGGTGGTGGTGGGTGACCCTGACCGACGAGCCGTTCCCCCGGTTCTCCACCGTGCGCACGCCGCGCACCGACACCGCCGTCGGCCCGTTCCGGTCCCGGGCCGACGCGGCCGAGGCCGCCTGGTGCAGGTGCGGACACCGGTGAAGCGGGCCATCAG
>NZ_LMVQ01000419.1 GCF_001545925.1 Mycobacterium sp. NAZ190054
CTGCCTAACCCGAACCTGCATCCGCTCGGCAAGCCGCCGTACTACGCGTTCCAGATCATCCTCGGTGACCTCGGCACCTCCGGCGGACTGCGCACCGACGAACACGCCCGGGTGCTGCGGCGGTCCCGGCGCCCCGACGTTGCGGCGATGCTGACGCCACAACGGCAGCAACCGCTGCGGGGACAGGCCGATCGCCCGTATCCCGGCGGTCACCAGGGGTGACACCGCATGCCGGTAGGGCTCCCATACCGTGTCGTCGCCGGGGTCCACGTCACCCAGAAGCACGGCGATCAGCAAGTCGAGCAGCGGCACCTCGCCGAGCCCGTGGCTGAAGTCGATCGCGAGATAGTCGCCGGCGGCCAGGATCCGCAGACCGTCGCCCGGGCACCGGCGCAGCGTCGCCAGCAACTCGACGGGATCAGAGCCCGGCGCGCGGGTGGCCGTCGACACCACGTGCCGCAGCGAGGCGGGGGAGAACCGCCAGCGGGTGCCGGCCGTGGACGGGTGCAACGCGATCCTGGCCGCCGGGCCGGCTTCTGCCATCGCCAGCAGTCGCGCGGTGAGTTCGTCTGCCGACGGCAGCGCCACGGGCCCGACGACGACCGCCGACCGTCGCTGACTGTGCTGCACGTCGAGCGTCGCGACGCGAACGCTGTCAGGTCGCTCGCGGCGCCGAGTTCTGCCCATCCTGTCAAATAGTAGGTTCTCCGCATGCCGAGGACTCGAGGACGGGCGTTGTGGGCGGCCGCCGCCGTCGTGGCCGCCGGATACGGGGTGTTCCTGATCGTCACCGCCGCCCGGGTCCCGGCCGGTTCGGAGCTCACCGGGCAGTTCGGTCTGCAGCCGGCGGTGAAGGCGCTGGCCGCGGTGCTGCTCGCGGGGGCGGCCCTGACACACCGCATCGGCCGGGAGCGACGGTGGCTGGTCGGGGCGCTGGTGTTCTCCGCCGCGGGCGACTACCTGCTCGCGATGCCGTGGTGGGAGCCGTCGTTCGTCCTGGGCCTGGCCGCGTTCCTGATCGCCCACCTGTGTTTCCTGGCCGCACTGTTGCCGCTGGCGGCGTCGTCGCGTCCGCGGCTGGCCGGTGTCGCGGCCGTGGTGGTGGCCTGCGCGGCGCTGCTGGTGTGGTTCTGGCCGCGGCTGCTCGAGCAGGGGATGGCGGTGCCGGTCGTCGTGTACATCGCGGTCCTCGGTGCGATGGTGTGCACCGCGTTACTGGCCGACCTCCCGACCCCGTGGACCGCGCTGGGGGCGGTGTGTTTCGCGGTGTCGGACGCGATGATCGGCGTCGACAAGTTCATCCTCGGATCCGAGGCGCTCGCGGTGCCGATCTGGTGGGTGTACGCGACGTCGCTGCTGTTGATCACCGCGGGCCTGCTGTTCGGCCGCGCGTCTGTGCCGTCTGCTACACCTGCGGGGTGAGCACCACCCGGCAGGCCGCCGAACACGAGCCCGTGGCCCGTGTGCTGCCGATGCTCACCGTGCCGCACCTAGACCGCGAGTTCGACTACCTGGTCCCGGCCGAGCAGTCCGACGACGCACAGCCCGGGGTCCGGGTCCGGGTCCGCTTCCACGGCCGGCTCGTCGACGCCTTCGTGCTCGAAAGACGTTCCGATACCGACCATGCCGGAAAGCTGGGATGGCTGGAGAAAGTGGTGTCGCCGGAGTGCGTGCTGACCCACGACGTGCGCCGGCTGGTCGACGCGGTGGCCGCCCGGTACGCGGGCACCCGCGCCGACGTGCTGCGGCTGGCCGTGCCGCCGCGGCACGCCAACGCCGAGAAACGCGTCCGCGAAACCCTGGAACCGTTGTCTGCCCGCCCCGTGGACACCGCTGCGTGGCAGCGTTACAGCGGCGGAGAGCAGTTCATCGCCGCGCTCGGCGAGGGCCGTGCCGCCCGCGCGGCATGTCCGAGGCCTTCTTCGTGCTGTCCGGCACGCTGTCGCTCTACAACGGCACCGAGTGGGTCGACGGCCGCGCCGACGATTTCCTGTACGTGCCGCCCGGGGGCATCCACGGCTTCCGCA
>NZ_LMVQ01000420.1 GCF_001545925.1 Mycobacterium sp. NAZ190054
ACCGCAGCGGATCTGGTCTGGCCGCGGCGCCCCTCCGGCCACCGCGGAGCCCGCTGCGGCCGGCGCGCCAGATCGCGGACCACCTCCAGACCCGCTCGGGCCCACAGCCGGTACCGCTGCCGTACCTCGTCTTCGACGCCATCGGCCGGCGCGGCCTGCGGGTCCGTCACTGTCGGCCGATCAGCAAGTTGCGCTGGACCTTGCCCAACGCGTTGCGCGGCAGCGCGTCGACGACGGTGATCGTCTTCGGACATTTGAAGGGCGCCAGCACGTCTCGGCAGTACGCAGTGAGCGTCGCCACGTCCACCGCGCGTCGCAGCACCACCCACGCCGCGACGGCTTCGCCCCAGCGTTCGTCGGGCAGACCGGTGACGGCCGCTTCCTCGACGTCCGGATGGGCGGCCAGCACATCCTCAACCTCACGGGGGGAGACGTTCATGCCGCCGGTCACGATGATGTCCTTGAGGCGGCCGGTGATGGCCAGCGCTCCGTCCTCGGTGATCCGCCCGAGGTCCCCGGTGCGGAACCAGCCGCCGGGGTGGAACGCTCGCGCGGTGGCCTGCGGGTCGTCGAGGTAGCCGTCGAACACCTGTGGTCCACGCAGCGCGATCTCCCCTTCGGCGCCGAATGCGACATCTGTTCCGTTGTCGGCGGTGAGCCGAAGCTCCACTCCCGGAAGGGGGAAACCCACCACGCCCGGCCGTCGCGGCCCGGTGTACAGGTTCGACACGTCGAGCCCGGATTCGGTGAGGCCGTAGCGCTCCAGCGGGGTGATGCCGAGCTTCTCCTCGATGCGGTGGAACAGCGCCGGGGGCAGGGGAGCCGAACCCGACGTGGCCAACCGGAGCGAACTCAGCGCTGCTGCGTTGTCGCCGGGAAGCCCGACGAGCCGTTGATAGATGGTCGGAACACCGAAAAGCACCGTGGCGCTTTCTGCGCGGATCTCCTGGATCAGTGCGGCGGGATCGAATCCGCTCAACAGCCGGGCGCTCGAGCCCGCGATCAGCGTGGCGTGGATGCCGCCGAGTCCGTGCTGGTGGGACAGAGGCAGCGCGTGGACCAGCCGGTCACCGGCACTCCAGCGCCAGGCGCGCATCACGGCCCGGATCGAGGCGAGCAGCATGCCGTGGGTGAGCGGGACACCCTTCGGGGTGCCGGTCGTCCCGGAGGTGAACGCGATCAGAGCGACGTCACCGGAGGACGGGCCGGGTAGCGACGTCGGGCGGGCGACGACGGCCGCTTCGGCGAGTTCTGCCAACGGGAGGCGGGAAACCCCGTGCGGCGTCTCGTGGTCGGTGATCGCCAGCCGGGCGCCCGACTGCATGGCGATCGTGGCGAGCTCGGTGGCGGTGAGGGCGGGGCTGACGAGCACGATCGTCGCACCCGCTCTGAGCAGCCCGAGGTATGCGCACACCATCGCTGCCGACGTGGTCGCCTGCAGCATCACCCGCCGGCCGGGGGTCACCCCCGCGGCCTCCAATGCGCCGGCCCAGCGTTCCGCCCGTTCGACGAACTCGGCCAGGGTCAGCGCGTCGTCGCCGACGGCGAGCACCGAATCGGGGTGGGCGTGCGCACCCGCGGTGAACGCCTCCGGCAGCGAACCGGACGAAAGGTCCTGAACCAGAACTTCTTTCGTATCGATTCTGGGATCATGCAGTCGCCAGGCGGCCAGGGCGTCGTCTGCGGCGGAGTGCGGCACGAAACTTGGTATACCATACTTGGTACGTCATCACGACTCGAACCGGACGTCCCCCTCCTCCACCCGCCGAAATTGCATTCCGGCAGGCCGGAACTCGCAGAAGTCCGTCCTAGATGCAATCTCGGCGGGAGGTGTGGCGGCCTGATTGTCCGCTCAGCGGACGTCGACGTAGTAGACGCTGCCGGTGACGCTGTTCTGGAACGTGCGGTCGTAGCGGTAGTCGCGGACCGTGGAACGGATGTCACCGCCCTTGTGGATCCCGACCACGCTGGCCTCGCTCAGCGGC
>NZ_LMVQ01000421.1 GCF_001545925.1 Mycobacterium sp. NAZ190054
CGGCAGCGAGATCGCCAAGATCGTCCCGCCGGAGGGCAACCGGGTCGACGTCGACATCGACCAGATCCCGGTGCACGTGCGCGACGCGGTGATGGCCGCCGAGGACCGCGACTTCTACTCCAACCCGGGCTTCTCGTTGACCGGCTTCCTGCGCGCGGCCAAGAACAACATCTTCGGCGGCGATCTGCAGGGCGGCTCGACGATCACGCAGCAGTACGTGAAGAACGCGCTCGTCGGCGATGCCCGGTCCGGCCTCGGCGGTGTCATCCGCAAGGCCAAGGAGCTGGTGATCTCGACGAAGATGTCCAGCGAGTGGTCCAAGGACCAGGTGCTGCAGTCGTACCTGAACATCATCTACTTCGGTCGCGGCGCCTACGGCGTGGCGGCCGCCGCCCAGGCCTATTTCGGCAAGCCCGTCGAAGCGCTCAACGTGTCCGAGGGTGCGCTGCTGGCCGCGCTGATCCAGCGGCCGTCGGTGCTCGACCCGGCGGTGGATCCGGACGCGTCCGCGGTGCGCTGGAGCTGGGTGCTCGACGGCATGGTCGAGATCGGCGCGTTGTCCCCCGACGACCGCGCCGCGCAGGTGTTCCCGCCGACCATCCCGCCGGACCAGGCGGTCAACCAGAACCAGACCACCGGACCCAACGGCCTGATCGAGCGCCAGGTGGTCAACGAGTTGATGAGCATCTTCGACATCAACGAGCAGACCCTGAACACCGAGGGCCTGCAGATCACCACGACGATCGACCCGCAGATGCAGGCCGCCGCGGTCGACGCGGTCGAGGAGTACATGGACGGGCAGGATCCCGACATGCGCACCGCGGTGGTGTCGATCGATCCGAAGACCGGCGGGGTCAAGGCCTACTACGGCGGCTCGGACGCGGCAGGGTTCGACTTCGCGCAGGCCGGGCTGCCGACGGGTTCGTCGTTCAAGGTGTTCGCGTTGGTCGCCGCGCTGCAGCAGGGGATGGGGCTGGGCTACCAGGTGGACAGCTCACCGCTGACCGTCGACGGCATCGAGATCTCCAACGTCGAGGGCAACAGCTGCGGCACCTGCAACATCGCCGAGGCGTTGAAGCGGTCGCTGAACACCAGCTACTACCGGTTGATGCTGGAGTTGGAGAACGGCCCGCAGGACGTCGCCGACGCCGCGCACGCCGCCGGCATCGCCGAGAGCTTCCCCGGCGTCGAGCACACCCTCTCCGAGGACGGCCAGGGCGGACCGCCCAACAACGGCATCGTGCTGGGGCAGTACCAGTCCCGCGTCATCGACATGGCCTCGGCCTACGCCACGCTCGCGGCGTCCGGGGTGTACCGCAAGCCGCACTTCGTGCAGAAGGTGGTCAACGCCGAGGGCACCGTGCTGTTCGACGCCACCCAGGAGGACAACGCGGGCGAGCAGCGCATCGACAAGGCCGTCGCCGACAACGTGACCGCTGCGATGCAGCCGATCGCGGCGTACTCGAACGGCCACGCGCTGGCCGGGGGCCGTCCGTCGGCCGCCAAGACCGGCACCAACCAGCTCGGCGACACGGGCGCCAACCGCGATGCATGGATGGTCGGGTTCACCCCGTCGTTGTCGACCGCGGTGTGGGTGGGCACCACCGAGGGCACCAAACCGCTGGAGAACAAGTGGGGCTCACCGGTGTACGGCTCCGGTCTGCCGTCGGACATCTGGAAGGCGACCATGGACGGTGCGCTCGACGGCACCGACGAAGAGTCGTTCCCCAAGCCCGAGGAGATCGGCGGCTACGCCGGTGTGCCGCAGGCCCCGCCGCCGCCACGGACGACCGCGCCGCCGACACCGTCGGAGACCGTGATCCAGCCTACGTCGAACGCGCCGCCACCGTGCGGCGCACCACCGGAACAGCCCGGATCGCGGTGACCCCGATGCACGGCGTGGGCGGCGAATTCGCGCTCGACGCACTGGCGTTGGCCGGGTTCGACGACG
>NZ_LMVQ01000422.1 GCF_001545925.1 Mycobacterium sp. NAZ190054
GGCCGGCGTTGGCGATCGCGGCCAGCATCGGCGGCATGGTGGACAACACCAGCGCGCACGGGGACGCCACGATCATGAACGTCATCGCCCGCAGCAGCGCCGCCTGCAGCGACTCGCCGAGCAACACGACCTGACCGCGGCGGAGTCGGTGCGCGCCGGCGGATCGCAGGGCGGGATCGAGGTGCCCCGGGCCGATGCGCGCCGGGCGCCCAGCGACGACGAACGCCGCACATTGCGGCTGGCCGGTGCCCGCTGGATCACCGCCGACATGGCCTACCGGCGCGACGTCCTGGTCGCCGTCGGCGGCTTCGACGAACGCTTCCCCCGCGCCTACCGCGAGGACTCCGACCTCGCGCTGCGGATCGTCTCGGCCGGGCACCGGATCATCGACGGGTCGCGCCGCTGCGCACACCCGGTGGCCGCCGCCACCTGGCTGACCTCGGTCCGGGTCCAGATCGGCAACCGCGACAACGCGTTGATGCGGCGCAAGTTCGGGCGGCACTGGCGGACCCGCATCGGCGAGGGCAGCGGGCGGCTTGCCGGCCACACGGCGACGACGGCCGCCGCGGTGGCGGGTCTGACCGCGGGGGCGGCCCGGCGCCGTGGCACCGCGGCGGTGTTCGGGCTCCTGTGGGCTGGGCTCACCGCGGAGTTCGCCGCCCGCCGGTTCCTCGGCGGTCCCGGGACGCTCGCCGAGTGCGGTCGAATCCTGTTGAGCAGCATCATGATTCCGCCAGTAGCGGTGACTCACCGGATGATCGGGGAGTGGCAGCATCGGCACGCGCGGCCGGAACCGCCGCTGGCCGTCCTGCTCGACCGCGACGACACGTTGATCGAGGACGGCCCGTACCTCAACGACCCGGACGGCGTGGTACCGATGCCCGGCGCCCACCGCGCCCTGGACCGGCTACGCAGACGCGGACTGTTGCTGGCCGTGGTGACCAATCAGTCCGGCGTGGCACGCGGGTTGATCACCCCGCGGCAACTCGTCGCGGTGAACGCGGCGGTCAGCGGCCGGCTCGGACCGTTCGACTCGTGGCAGGTCTGCGTGCACGGCGAGGACGACGGATGCCGTTGCCGCAAACCGGCGCCCGGGATGGTGCTGTCCGCGGCGGCGGAGCTCGGAGTGCCGCCGCACCGGTGTGTGGTGATCGGGGACACCGGCGGCGACGTGGCGGCCGCGTTGTCCGCCGGGGCGCGGGCGGTGCTGGTGCCGACCGGACGTACCCGCCCCGAGGAGATCGTCGCCGCGCGTGCGCACCCGCGGGCCGCGGTCGCGCGCACGCTGGGCGCCGCGGTGGACCTGGTGCTGCGGGAGGCACGATGACCTCGGCCCTCGTCGCCCGTCTGGACAGCGCCGGTGACGTGCTGGTCACCGGTCCGGCGATCCGGGCGGTGGCCGGCTGCCACGACCGGGTGGTGATGCTGGCGGGCCCCCGTGGGCGCGCCGCTGCCGAACTGCTGCCCGGAATCGACGAAATCGTCGAATGGCAGGCGCCCTGGGTCGATTTCGACGCGCCGGAACTCACCGCGGCGCACGCCGAGGACCTGATCAAGCGGCTGCGCGACACGGCCCCGGACCGCGCCTACATCTTCACCTCGTTCCACCAGTCGCCGCTGCCGCTGGCGCTGCTGTGCCGGATGGCCGGGGTGCCGTGGGTCGGCGCCATCAGCGTCGACTATCCGGGCAGCCTGCTGGATCTGCGCCACCAGGTGCCCGACGGCATCCCGGAACCGTTGCGGGCGCTGTCGCTGACCGAGGCCGCCGGATGCCGGCTGCCGGACGGCGACGCCGGAACCCTGCGCATCACCGGGCCGGCGCCGCTGCCGCCGTGGTTGGCAGACGAGGTGAAGATGTAGGCGCGGTCCGGGGCCGTGTCGCGCAGCCGCTTGATCAGGTCCTCGGCGTGCGCCGCGGTGAGTTCCGGCGCGTCGAAATCGAC
>NZ_LMVQ01000423.1 GCF_001545925.1 Mycobacterium sp. NAZ190054
ACAGCGACGAGGCGGTGCGTTCGTCGAACTCCGGCCACGGGTAATGGGTGGACTGCCGACCGACGAGGTCGTCCCAGCACAGCAGCCGCTCGGCGGGTATTCCGGGGACGTCGGGCATGTGGTCGCGGTCGGTCATCGCCACATAGGTTTCGACAGTGGTGAGTTCGGCGGCGAGTTGTCCGATCAGCGGCGCGAAGGTGACGTCGAAGAACAGCGCCCGGTCCTCGGCATGGTTGACGATGTAGACGATCTGCTCGGCGAACAGGCGCGGGTTCACCGTGTGCATCACCGCGCCCGATCCCGACACCCCGAAGTACAGCGCGAGGTGGCGGTCGCTGTTCCAGGCCAGCGTCGCGACCCGGTCGCCCGGTTCGATGCCGAGCTCCGCCAGCGCGTTGGCGACCTGTTTGGAACGTTCGTTGATGCCGCGCCACGTGGTGCGCCGCACCGGGCCCTCCGGCAGCCGCGACACCACCTCGGTGTCACCGTGGAAAGTGGCCGCATGCTCGATCAGCGACGAGATCATCAGCGGCCGGTCCTGCATCAATCCCAGCATCTCGCCAGGCTAGAGCGAAGCCCACTGCTATGCGGCCGGAATGTCCCTCTCACCTGTCCAAAAGACGATCTTGCGGTCAGCGAGCTCGATCAACCAGTACAAGACCACGCCGAGCACCGCAAGTACCGTCATCACGGCCCATACCTCGGGGATCTTCAGCTGGTACGCGTACGTATTGAGCAGATAACCCAAGCCCTCTGATGCTCCGACGAATTCGCCGACGATGGCTCCGATGAGGGCGAACGTCAGACTGGCTTTGAGGCCCGCCGAGATCATCGGTGCGGCAGCAGGCAGCGTCAGCTTCCTGAACGTCTGCCACGGCGTGGCCCGGTACATCTGCAACAGGCGGGCCTGGTCGCGGTCGACAGCGAGGATGCCGACCATCGTGTTCAGGAGTACCGGGAAGAAGGCCAGTGCGACGGCCATGGCGATCTTGGATGCCATACCGAAACCCAGTGCTGTGACGAAGATCGGCGCGAGCACCACCTTCGGCAGTCCCTGGAAGGCGACGACGTAGGGGAACACGACCGACCTGACCCAGCCCGACATCCCCAGGGCCGCACCGAGGACGAAACCGATCAGCGAGCCTACGACGAATCCACTGAGCGTCTCGACGGTGGTGACACCGAAGTGCTCCCAGAATGTCGGCTTCTGGAGTTCCGCGAACAACGCGACGGCGACGCGGTGCGGGTAGGGCAGGATGATCTCGTCCACCGTGCCGCTGCGCACGACGAGGTCCCAGATCACCAGCATCAGGACGCCGAGCGAGACAGACGCGGCACGCAGTCCCACCTTCGACTTGAACCAGTTTGTGCCTGCCGGGTTCTGGACGTTCCTGACCTCGACTGCGACATCGACGTCAGTCATGCGAGCCTCCTGTGCGCAGCAGCTGCCGGACCTCGGCGATCGTTTCCGCGAACAAATCCGATGCCGACATCTCGATCGAGCGGGGGCGCGCCAGCGGAACGGACACGATGCCGGCGATCCGGCCGGGATGAGCCGAGAGGACCACAACAGTGTCGGCGACGAGCACAGCCTCGTAGATGCTGTGAGTGACCATGACCATCGTCGTCGACGATCCCTCAATGATCCGGCACATCTCGATGTCGAGGCCCTCGCGGGTCATCTCGTCGAGCGCTCCGAACGGTTCGTCCAGCAGGATGATGTCCGGCTCGGTGAGCAGGACGCGGGCCAACGCCACGCGCTGTTGCATACCGCCCGAGAGTTCGGAGGGATAACTTCGCGACCAGCGCCCCAGACCGACGAGTTCAAGAAGCTCGGCCGTCCTGGCCTTGGCATGCGCTCGATCCAGTCCGAGCAGTTCCGCCGGCAGCATCACGTTCTGCTCGACCGTGCGCCACTGCAGAAGTGACGACTTCTGGAACATCATGCCGACCGTGCCGCGGTCCACGTCACCGCCGTTGACCTCGATGATGCCGCTGGTGGGCTGATCGAGACCGGCGAACATGTTCAGCAGGGTGCTTTTGCCGCAACCGCTCGGTCCGATGAGAACGGTCACCTGCCCAGGCTGGATCTCCATTGACACGTCGGAGATCGCGGTGACCGGTCCCGAAGCCGAGGCGAACTCCTTGGTGACGCGGTCAACCGTGATGCCTCCCCGGCGGGAGCGGGGAAGCGCAGCGGCTTCAGTTGCCACCCGTCACCTCTGCCTTGTCGAAATCATTCGCGGCATCGACGAATTGGTTGTCGACAAGTTCGTCGAGGTTGGCCGGAGCCTCGGCGCCGATGAAATCGAAGTAGGCAGCATAGGAGTCCGAGGAGATCGCCCCGATAGGTTCGTTCTGGCGAGGCGCCATGAGTGGGAGATACAGATCAACCATGTCCGAACCAAGTTGCCCGGCAAAGCCTTCCGGGGAAGCCTCACGGAGGATCTCGAGCATCTCGGCGGGATTCTGCTGGCCCCACAGAACACCCTTGGCACTGGCCCGCAGGAAGCCCTGCACCGTCTCCGGGTTCGCGGCGATGTAGTCGTCGGTCGCCAGCACCGCGCACGCGGGCAATTCATCCAGACTACGGTCACCCAGCATCGTCAAATTCTGACCCTGAACCTGGAGCCCGACGAAATCGGAGAAGGACCCGCCGATCGCGTCGACTTCGTTGCGCTGGATCGCGCGCAGAGCGACGGCGGTGCCTTCGCCGATGGCCAGCAGTTCGACGTCGTCCTCGCTCACACCGGCGGCACGTAGCACACCGCGCACGATCGGGACCTCACCGCCGGCGGGATCCGAGATACCAATCGTCTTGCCTGCCAGCTGTGTCGGGTCGGTGATCGGACTGCCCTCGGGCACGGCGATGCCGAAGATGGAGCCGTAAACCGTGGTAAAGATCGGACGGACTTGGGTGAAGCCCTCTGTGAAGGACGCGACGATGGCGCTGGCGCAACTCACGCCGATATCGCCTTGCCCCGCAACGAGCTGCTGTAGCACCTCCGCACTGCCCCCGGCATACGCGTAGGTGGTCGCCAGACCCTCCTGTTCGAAGAAGCCCTGGGCCTGCGCTACACGATGCGGGTACTCGATCGGGGATTCCGCCGGAATCAGGACCCGGACCTGCTTCTCGCCGGTCTCGGCGGTCTCGCTGTCCGATCCGCACGCGGTGAGCGACAGCGCCGTTGCCGCCACACACACCATCGCGCCGAGCCTGGGCCACCGTGTCATCGCAAACTCTCTTCCGGCTGATTTTTGGAATACTCTCGATTATGTACCAAATGATACTTTTAGGCGCAGGATGTAGCATCCGGAACGGCGAGAATGGTTGCGGCCAGGCCGGTATGCGAGGGCAATCCGGTTCTAGAAGAAGTCGCCCTCCGGCGGATGGCCGAGCACGTGCTCGTAGACGATGCGCGCGGCCAGCTGCCCGTCGTGGGCGGCCAGCGCATCGATGAGACGCTCGTGCTGCAACCAGGATTCACGATGGGCACGCGTGCTCATCGGCCCGAGCAGAATGGACTGCCACATCATGCGCATCAGCGACATCAGGATGGGAGTCCGCGCGTACTCACAGATTTTGAAGTGGAATCGCTGATTCGCGGCGGCATAACCCGGATGGTTCTCGTTCATGACCGCCATGATGGCGTTCATCGACCGAAGTTCGTCGACCTCCTCGGCGGTAATCTGTTGTGCGGCAAGGCGTGCCGCCAGAGACTCAAGGGAGGCACGGACCTGGCCGTGGTCTTCGGCCGCAGTGCGCCGAGACAGCGCCACCGTCGCGCCACGATTGATGTCGTTGACCACCAGGCCTTCGGCCTCGAGCCGGCGTAGCGCCTCGCGGATCGGTGTCTGACTCACTCCGAATCGCGCAGCCAGATCCCGCTGTTTGAGCTGTTGGCCCGGCCCCACCTCGCCGCTGACGATCATCTCACGCATCAGCGTGCAGACCACGTCGGTCTTCGACGTGTACACCGGCACGCGGCGATCAGGTTCCGGCTGCCCCATCTGACCGTCCCCTCCCGCGTCGACCACCAGAACTACCGCCGAGACGGCCCACGAAATGGTATAGCAGATCTCAGATGTCCCCACGCCGCGCGGCTACGGACACCCGACGGTTCTGATATGGACGACGAACTGGAATGCTCGACGGCATGGCGACCGTCTTCACCAAGATCATCAACCGCGAACTGCCCGGGCGATTCGTCTACGAGGACGACGACATCGTGGCGTTCCTGACGATCCAGCCGATGACGCAGGGGCACACCCTGGTGGTGCCGCGCGCCGAGATCGACAACTGGCAGGACGTCGAGCCCGCGGTGTTCGGCCGCGTCATGGAGGTCTCCCAGCTGATCGGCCGGGCGGTCTGCAAGGCGTTCGACACCGAGCGCTCCGGTGTCATCATCGCCGGGCTGGAGGTGCCGCACCTGCACGTGCACGTCTTCCCCGCCCGCCACCTGTCGGACTTCGGCTTCGCCAACGTCGACCAGAACCCGTCGCCTGAGTCGCTCGACGAGGCACAGGCCAAGATCAAGGCCGCGTTAGCCGATCTGCGCTGAGCCCGCCGGCACCGCGGGATCGGTGCCGGCGTCGGCGCTGGTCTCGCCGATCCGCGGCAGCGTCACCCGGAACCGGCAGCCGTGACCGGGTGCGGTGGTCACGCTGACCCGACCGCCGTGCGCGTAGACCAGCGAGTCGACGATCGACAGGCCCAGACCGGTGCCGCCGCTGGCGCGTGCCCGCGACGAGTCCGCCCGGTAGAACCGCTCGAAGACCCGCTGCGCGTCCTCCGGGCGCATGCCGGGCCCCTCGTCACAGACCTCCAGCACCGCCTCGTCGGAGTCCGTGCCCACCCGCACGGTGACGGCCGCTGAGTCGGGGGTGTGCTGCAGCGCGTTGGCGACCAGGTTGGACAGCACCTGCCGCAGGCGCGGCTCGTCGCCGAGCACCTCAGGCGTGCCCGGTCCGTCGAGCACCTCCATCCGGATGCTGCGGGCCGGGGCGATCGACTGGGCGTCGTGCACGGCGTCGGTGGCCAGAGCGAGCAGGTCGACCCGATGCCGGTCCAGTGGCCGCTGCGCGTCGAGGCGAGCCAGCAGCAGCAGGTCCTCGACGAGCAGACCCATGCGGCGCGACTCGCTCTCGATGCGGCTCATCAGCATCTCCACGTCGCGGGCGGCGCCCTGCCGGTACAGCTCGGCGAAGCCGCGGATCGTCGTCAACGGGGTGCGCAGCTCGTGGCTGGCGTCGGTGATGAACCGGCGCATCCTGTCCTCGGAGCTGCGCGCCTGCTCGGCCGAGGACTCCGAGGAGGCCATCGCGTGCTGGATCTGGGCGAGCATGCCGTTGAGCGCCAACGACAATCGGCCGACTTCGGTCCGCGGGTCGCGCTCGGGCACGCGGCGGTCCAGCTGGCCGGAGGCGATCGCGGCGGCGGTCTGCTCGACCTCCGACAGCGGTCGCAGGCTGCGGTGCACGACGGCGTATCCGGCGATGCCGAGCACCAGCAGCACCGCGGCCCCGATGCCGAGCTGGGTGTACACCAGTGAGCGCATGGTGGACTTCACGTCGGACAGGTCGATGGCCACCGTGGTGAGCTCACCGCGCAGGCCGCGCACCGTCATCGCACGCCATTGCACGTCCGAGCGGTCGATGGAGCCGACGGTGACGGGTTCGGGTCCGACGTCGTTGTCCGCCGGCAGTACGGGTTCGTGCTGGCGGTCGTTGACCGCCATCCAGATGTGGCCGTCCGGGTCGATGCCGCGGACGAAGAAGTCCGACGGCGGTCGTGCCGGGTTGGGGTCGTCGACGGTGACGGTCGGAACCCGGCGCGGCACCTGCGCCCAGCCGCGGGACGCGTCGAGCAGGGTGTCGTCGACGCGGTTCATCAAACTGTGCTGCATGATCGTCGTGACCGCGATGCCGGAGGCCAGCAGACCGCACGCCACCAGCAACAGCGTGGCGGCGACAAGTCCTACGCGAAGCGGGATGCCCCGCCTCAACCGACCCGGCACCCCACCATTGTTCAGGGTCGGACCGCGAGCTCCAGCCCACGGCTCTTCGCGCGAGCGCTCATCTCCAGCCCACGGCTCTTCGCGCGAGCGCTCATCTCCAGCCCACGGCTCTTCGCGCGAGCGCTCATCGCGGTTCACGAAGGACATAACCGACACCCCTCAGGGTGTGCAGCAGCCGTTTGTCGCCGGTGTCGACCTTGCGGCGCAGATACGACACGTAGGACTCGACGACGTTGACGTCGCCGCCGAAGTCATAGCGCCACACGTGGTCGAGAATCTTCGGCTTCGACAGCACAGTGCCCGCGTTGATGATGAAGTAGCGCAGCAGCGTGAACTCGGTCGGCGACAGCGACACCGGCTCGCCGGCCTTCCACACCTCGTGGGTGTCCTCGTCGAGCTCGATGTCGGCGAACGTGAGCCGCGACGTGCGGGTCTCCTCATTGCCCCGTCCGGACCGGCGCAGGATCACCCGCAGCCGGGCCACCACCTCTTCGAGGCTGAAGGGCTTGGTCACATAGTCGTCGCCGCCCAGGGTCAGACCCGCGATCTTGTCCTGCAACGAGTCGCGCGCGGTCAGGAACAGCGCGGGCGCCTCGATCCCGTCGGCCCGCAGCCGGCGCAGCAGCCCGAAACCGTCCATCCCGGGCATCATGACGTCGAGGATGATCGCGTCCGGGCGCACTTCGCGCGCCTTGTCCAGCGCGGCGGGACCGTTGGAGGCGGTGTGAACCTCGAAACCTTGAAACTTCAGGCTCACCGAGAGCAGTTCGACGATGTTGGCCTCGTCGTCGACCACGAGGACGCGAGCTTCGGGAATGTTCTCCGATACCGGCATGGCCATAGCCCTCAACTGTGCATCGCTTCGCTTGGAAGGATACTGCGCGTCGGCTGTGCACTTCCTGTGAGTTGCTCTTGCGCAGTCCATAGACTGAGCGGATGAACCTCGGCAGATCCATGGCGGATCTCGCGTTCGCGCCGGTGCGAGCCGGACTGGCCGTCGCCGAAGCCGGTCTCGGCATGGCCGGCGGTGCGCTGGATATCGCGCACCGCACGCTCGGCGACTCCAAGGACGGTGTCCGGCGGGAGCCGACGTCGTTCGCGTCGATGTTGGGCGTCCAGGATGCGGTGGAACGCGCGAACCGGTTGGCGCGTCTGATGGACGAGGACCAGCCGCTGGGCCGGGCGCTTGCGCCGGACGGCCCGGTCGACCGGCTGCTGCGGCCCGGGGGCGTGGTGGACCGGCTCACCGCCCCTGGCGGGGTGCTGGACCGGCTGACCCAGGAGAACAGCGGGCTGATGCGGGCCATCGAACCGGGCGGACTGGTCGATCAACTGCTGGCCGAGGAAGGGCTCGTCGAGCGGCTGCTGGCCGAGGACGGCGTCGCCGACCGCTTGTTCGCCGAGGGCGGCGTCGTCGACACACTGACTGCTCGCAACGGCCCGCTCGAGCAGCTCGCCGCCGTCGCCGACACCCTCAACCGGCTCGCCCCCGGCCTGGAGGCGCTCGAGCCGACCATCGAGGCGCTGCGTGAGGCCGTCATCGTGCTCAGCCAGGTGGTCAACCCGCTGAGTAACATCGCCGACCGCATCCCGCTGCCGGGAAGGCGTCCCCGCATCCGTCCCACCTCCCGTCCGGTGACGTCACAGCGGATTGTCGACGTCGAGGAGTGAGCCGGATCGAACTCGCGCACTATGACGGGGACAGCGGGTCAGTAGGACAGGCCGTCCATGTACCGCTGGCGCCGGTAGTAGCGACCGCTACCCCGATTCCTCGCCTTGTATGTCGGCAGCTGACTGTCGCAATTGGGACAGATCAGTCGCAGATTCTCCCGCCGATCATTGCTCGGGTCCCCATCGATATGGTCCAGGATCAACCCCAAGGTCTGGCCATTCCAGCTGTCTGAGATGGCGCAAATGGCACACCGCCTGCCCTGTTGCTCGTAGAGATAATCCCGAACGTAATGACCCTGGTACGACGTGCGGCCGCACACTCCGGTCGCAAGCCAGGTCTCTAACAGCAACCGCCGCCGATGTGCCTGTTGGCATGCATTGGTGCAGTACACCCTCCGCTGGCGGCCTCGAATACCGACTCCGCATCCCACGCAGATCGCCGACACAATCGAACGCTAAACCGCGGGACCGACAAATTATGGAGCCGCGTGAGAGACTCGAACTCTCGACATCCGCTTTACAAGAGCGACGCTCTACCAACTGAGCTAACGCGGCCGGATCGGCTCGGTGAGCCGTGATGATTCTACGACGGAAGTGATCAACGCTGCGGCGCCGGTCGGACCTTGCGACCGAGTCGACTGTTGCAGGCCATCCATGGTGCTGCCGAGACCCTTTACATTTGCGAGCTTTCGCCACCCAGTTTCAACATGGCCCGCACACGGCAATACTCGGTAGCGTTCGCTACGAAACCAATCCTGCGAAGGCGGAATCTTGTCCCAAGCCGTGGAGTCGGACCCCGAAGACCAGGGTAACGAGTCGCCCGAGCTCAACTTCGAGGAACACCTGCACCCCGCCCGACCGCGGTCGTTGCGGTTCCGTCCGCGTGTCCGGGCGCCGTTCACACGGCGCTCGCTCGCCCGCGACGGCTCGCCGACGGGCGACAACCCCGCGTACGTGTCGTGGCTGATCAGCCAGTCGATGCTGGCGGACGCCAACGAGATCAGCCAGCAGTTCTCGGGGCAGGGTTCGATGTGGCAGAACCCGTACGCCAACCCGAGTCCGCGCGGCGCCGTCGAGACCGCCTCGGTGTGGTTCACCGCCTACCCGCTGTCGCTGATCACCCGGTCCAATGAATCGTTCCTGAAGGCGATGGCCGACGTGGACATGTGGAAGGCGTTCGCGGAGATCGGGATCGAGGCGGTGCACACCGGCCCGGTCAAACGCGCCGGCGGCATCTCCGGCTGGGAGCTGACCCCCAGCGTGGACGGCCACTTCGACCGCATCAGCACCGAGATCGACCCGGCGTTCGGCACCGAGGACGAGTTCCGCCAGATGTGCGGCACCGCGAACTGGTACGGCGGCACCATCATCGACGACATCGTGCCCGGCCACACCGGCAAGGGGGCCGACTTCCGGCTCGCCGAGATGAAGTACGCCGACTACCCCGGCATCTACCACATGGTCGAGGTGGATCCGAGGGACTGGGAACATCTGCCCGACGTGCCACCCGGCGCCGATTCGGTCAACATCGACCCGGCGACCGAGGAATGGCTGGACAAGGCCGGTTACATCATCGGCCGGTTGCAGCGGGTGATCTTCTACGCCGAGGGCATCAAGGAGACGAACTGGAGCGTCACGCGCCCGGTGGTCGGCATCGACGGCGTGGAGCGGCGCTGGGTGTACCTGCACTACTTCAAGGACGGCCAGCCCTCCATCAACTGGCTGGATCCGTCGTTCGCCGGGATGCGGTTGGTGATCGGCGATGCGCTGCACTCGCTGACCGACCTGGGCACCGGCGGACTCCGCTTGGACGCCAATGGTTTTCTCGGCGCGGAGAAGACCACAGCCGAGGACAGCGCCGCGTGGTCGGAGGGCCACCCGCTGTCGGAGGCGGCCAACCACCTGATCGCGAGCATGGTGCGTAAGGTCGGCGGCTTCACCTTCCAGGAGCTCAACCTCACCATCGACGACATCCGTCAGATCGGCGAGGCCGGCGCTGACCTGTCGTACGACTTCATCACCCGGCCGGCGGCCCACCACGCGCTGGCCACCGCCGACACCGAGTTCCTGCGGCTGACGCTGCGCACCACCCTGGAGCTCGGAGTCGACCCCGCGTCCCTGGTGCACGCGCTGCAGAACCACGACGAGCTCACCTACGAGCTGGTGCACTGGTCGACCGGGCACCGCGACGACGTGTACACCTACAAGGGCGAGGAGATCACCGGCGAGGCGCTCGGTGAGACCGTCCGCTGCGACCTCACCGAGAAGCTCACCGGCGACAACGCCCCGTACAACCTGGTTTTCACCACGAACGGCATCGCGTGCACCACCGCGACGGTCATCGCCGCCGTCCTCGGCATCGCCGATCTGGACGACATCGTCGACCACGAACAGATCGACCACATCCGGCGGGCCCACCTACTGCTGGCGATGTTCAACGCGTTGCAGCCGGGGGTGTTCGCGCTGTCGGGGTGGGACGTGTGCGGCATGCTCACGCTGCCACCGTCTGAGATCTCCGAGCTGTTACGCGGCGGGGACACCCGCTGGATCCACCGGGCCGCGCACGATCTGATGGGTGTCAACCCGAATGCAACCCAGTCACCTGCCGGAATGCCAAGGGGACGAAGCCTTTACGGTTCCATCCCGGACCAGCTGGCCGACGACACCAGTTTCCTGCGCCAGCTGCAGGCCATCCTGAAGGTGCGGTCCCACTACGGAATCGCCACCAGCCGCCAGATCGACATCCCGGAGGTCTCGCACCGCGGCATGCTGGTGCTGGTGCATCAGCTCGACGGCGTGGGCCAGTACCAGCTGACGGTGCTGAACTTCGCCAACGAGCACGTCGCGGGCACGGTGCGCTCCCTGCAGCTGCCGCCGGGCAGCGAGGTGTCGGACATGTTCTCCGGCAAGCCCCTGGCAACCGTCGACGATCTGCACAGTTTCGGGGTCGAGCTGGCCGCGCATCAGGGTTTGTCGCTTCTGGTGGAGGCTCCCGCCAAGGACGACGACGGCGACGACAGCTGACGGGCCGGCCGTCCAGTAGCGTCGGGGCATGGCCGAAGCCGGACTGTGGGTTGCATGGGGTGTACCGACGCGTGGACGCGAACACCATGCGCTGGATCTGCTGATCGAGACCGAGAGCTATCTGTCCGGGCTGAGGGAGCAAAGCCGGATCGAGAGCTTCGACCGGGTCGTCCTCAAACCGCAAAGCATCGAACTCGGTGGGTTCATCCTGATCCGCGGTTCCAAGGGCCAGATCGACGACCTTCGCCGCGACCATGATTTCGAGTTGTGGCTCACCCGGGTACAGCTCGTCGCCGACCAGGTCGGCGTCGCGGACGCCTGGCTCGGCGACGGAATTGCCGAGGCTGTCAGCCTGTACGAAAAGGCGCTGGAGAACCTGGACTGACGCATCGGGTCACGTTTGCCTATCGACGCCGTAGCGCCGATTCACCCGGGAAAACCGGAGGTCACGGTAACGAAACGAAATCTCTGGCGATATAAGCTTTTGCTCGCTGGTCTCTCGGTGCTGCGATTCAATGGTCGCCACAAACGAGGCACGATCACGGCTCTGTCGAAGGGGTTTCATGGGTTCCGCAGCGTATGTCGGTCGGGTGGGCGGTCTCGCCGTAGCGCTGGGCGTCGGATCGGCGGTCTTCACAGGCCAGGGCGTGGCCTGGGCCGACGACTCCGATTCGTCCACGTCGAGTTCGTCGAGCCCGGCAACTCCGGACGCCGACCGGGCGGGGTCGACCGACAGCGGCGACGCGCCACAGGAGACCGGCGAAACCGCGGCCGAATCCGACGCCGAGCCCGAGCCCGAGGCCGAGGACGATCCCGAGGACGAGGACGAGGTCGAGCCGGAGGACGAGGTCGAGCCCGAGGACGAGGTCGAGCCGGAGGACGAACTCGACACCGAGCCCGTCGACGACGCCGACCCGGACACCGAGCCCGTCGACGACGCTGACACCGAACCCGAACCGGACGACGGTCAGGACGCGGGCACCGGCACGACGCCTGCGGTGACCGAGACGGCCGGCAAGACGGACAGGCAGGCCGAGGCCGGCTCCGAGCCGGAAGCCACCGAGCCGGAAGCCACCGAGCAGCCCGTCGAGAAGCCGGTCCCGGCTGCGACCGACGACACGACCGACGACCCGGCCGTACCGCCGAAGCAGGCGAAGAAGATTGCCGTCTTCGCCTCCGCGGCCGAGCTGGCCGAGGCGAGCCCGAAAGCCCTGTCCCCGAAGGTCGCCGCGCTGCTCACCACCCAGCAGGATGAGGCGGCCGCCGCGAAGAAGCCGAACCTGATCACCGCGGTGGTCAACGTGGTCACCAGCATGTTGGACTGGGCCCGGCAGAAGGCCGCCGCCCAGCCCGGTGACGCCCCGCAGCCGCCGTTCCTGTGGGCGCTGCTGTCCTTCGCGCGCCGCGAACTCGACAATCTGTTCGCCGCGCGCAGCACCACCAGCGCGCCGCGCGGCGCTGCGGTGACACCGACCAGCCTGGCGCTCACCGACGACGCAACCACCGCTGCGCTGATCCCGTCGTATTCCCCGTGGCTCAACCCGCAGGTCAGCGAATCCACGCGATTCATCAGCTGGGTCACCGGCAAGAACGTCTACCTCAACGACCCGAGACTGGCCAACACTCTGGCCCGGTTCGGCGTCCACGGCACCGACGTCGGCGTCATGTGGGACAACGGCATGGTCGACGACCCGTCCACACCGTTCAACGAACACCAGATCCTGATCGCGGTCGGAGACACCTTCGGCGCCGAGGGCATGACCGGCCGGTGGATCTACAACACGCTGTTCCGCAGCTCCGACACCGACCTGTCCGACGGCATGACCATCCCGAACGGCGAGTGGTACAACGGCAACATGTTCGGCGGGGCTCCGCTGTCGGGTCCCAGGGAAGCCCGACCGATCATCAATCGCCCGTCGTGGCTCCCGAATTCGGTGACGCTGATCCCCACCGCCGGTGTCTCGCTGCCCACGGAGGTCACCGACGAGACCCCGTTCGGCACCATCCAGTACGTCAGCTTCATGTCGGTGTCGAGGTGGGGTCAGGCCGGCCGCTGGACCACCAACTACTCGGCGATCGCGTACTCGACCGACAACGGCGAGAACTTCACGATTGCACCCGAAAGTGTCCGGTACAACTCGTTTTTGAGCGGGAACCGCAACTTCCAGCAGTCGGCGTTCGTCAAGGGCAACGACGGCTACGTCTACGTCTACGGCACGCCGAACGGCCGCCAGGGGGCGGCCTACGTCGCCCGCGTCGCGCCCGAGGACATCCTCAACGTGTCCCAGTACGAGTACTACAAGGCCGCGTCGACGGGCTGGTTCGGCGGCTCGGAGGCCAGGTGGGTCAAGGGCAGCCCGTCCTCGGCGTCCGCGGTGATCGGCAAGACGGGCGGCGCGTGCGGGTTCACCAAGCCCGGCTACACCGTCAGCGAGATGTCGGTGCAGTACAACGAGTATCTGCAGAAGTACGTCGTGCTCTACGGCGACCAGTTCAACAACATCGTGATGCGCACCTCGGACACCCCTGAGAGCGGCTGGTCGGATGCGACGGTGTTGATGGCCCAGCAGAGCGGCGGGATCTACGCGCCGATGCTGCACCCGTGGTCGCCGTCGACCCAGGGCACCGGATCGGAACTGTACTGGAACCTGTCGCTGTGGTCGGACTACAACATCATGCTGATGCGCACCGACCTGACGAAGCTCTGATCGGCGAATTCGTCAGTCGCCGAACCTAATCGACCGGCACATCGAGAATCGGACGTTCCACTTCCGCGCCGGGTCCGTCGAAGTGCCACCACTCGCCCTCGTAGACGGTGAACCCGCCGGCGACCATCGCGTCGCGCAACCGGGCCCGGTTGGCCCGCACCGCCGCACTGACACCGTCGCCGGCGTAGGCGAGACTGCGCGGCGAGAAGTCGTCGAAATCGGTGCCCATGTCGACCAACCCGTCGGCGCCGGCCAGTGTCACGTCCACCGAGCGGCCCGCGACGTGGCTGCGCGCGTACGGCCCGGGCCGGGCGACCCAGGCCGGGTTCGGCACGGTCTCGAACATGCGGACCTGCACCGCGTGTGGCCGGTAGCAGTCCCAGAACACCAGTCGCTCGCCGCCCGACCGCAACAGGTCCGCCGCGACCGCAAGCCCCGGCGCCAAGGACTCGTGCACCATGCACCGCGCTCCGGCCGGATACAGCGGGACGCCGACGAAATTGTCCGGTGTGGCGTACCGCAGGTCGATGACCGCGTCGGGGACCACGCTGCGCACGTCGACGAGTCCGGCGGCGCGGGCGGCGTCGGAGACCGGCGGCACGGGTGACGCCGCACCGGTCGCGGACGGTCCGACCGCGGCCACGGCGGCGAGGGCGCCAATGATCAAGCAGCGCAGGGCGACAACGGTCATCCGGTCAGGGTAGGCATACACTGCGCTCGTGCGCGACGTGCTCGGCGAGTTGCTGGCGGTGTGGCAGTCCGGTGGGACGGCCGGCCTGGCCACGGTGGTGCGCACAATCCGGTCCGCGCCCCGGCCGCCAGGCGCGGCGATGGTGGTCTCCCCCGACGGCTCCGTGGCGGGATCGGTGTCCGGCGGCTGCGTGGAAGCCGCCGTCTACGACACCGCCAACGACGTGGTGGCCAGCGGGACGCCTCAGCTGCAGCGGTACGGGATCAGCGACGACGACGCGTTCTCGGTCGGTCTGACCTGCGGCGGCACCATCGACATCTTCACCGAACCGGTGTCGCGGCGGACCTTCCCGCAACTGCAGCAGGTCGCCGACGACATCGCCGCGCACCGCCCGGTCGCCGTTGCCACCGTGATCGCCCACCCCGACCCGCAGCGCATCGGGCTGCGGATGGTCGTGGGGCGTGATTCCCGGCACGGATCACTGGGCTCCACACGCGTCGACGACGCGGTGGCCGACGACGCGCGCGGCCTGCTGCTGGCGGGACGCTCCGCGGCGCTGGCCTACGGCGCGGACGGTCAGCGCCAGGAGACGGGCATGGAGGTGTTCGTCTCCAGTCATGCTCCCCGCCCGCGGATGCTGGTGTTCGGCGCCATCGACTTCGCGTCCGCGCTGGCCACCCAGGCGTCGTTCCTGGGTTACCGGGTGACGGTGTGCGACGCCAGGCCGGTGTTCGCGACGCCCGCGCGGTTTCCCGCCGCCGAGGAGGTGGTGGTGGACTGGCCGGACCGGTATCTGCGCGCACAGGCCGACCAGGGTGCGATCGACTCACGCACCGCGATCTGCGTCCTGACCCACGACCCGAAGTTCGACGTGCCCGTGCTCGACGTCGCGCTGCGCCTTCCCAGCGTCGGCTACATCGGCGTGATGGGATCGCGCCGCACCCACGACGACCGGTTGCGCCGGTTGCGCGAGGCGGGTCTGACCGACACGGAGCTGGCGCGGCTGGCCAGCCCGATCGGGCTGGACCTCGGCGCCCGCACACCCGAGGAGACGGCGGTCTCGATCGCCGCCGAGATCATCGCCCGACGCTGGGGCGGCGGCGGCCGGCCCCTCACGACAACTCAGGGACGCATCCATCACGAGTCGTGAGACAGATGGTATGGAAATGTCGCTCTCGAATGCGATAACGTCACTCTTCACAGCCCGAGGAGTGTGATCCACCGTGACTGACACCGCCGCCACCGCTGTCGACGCCGTCACCACGCGCTATGCCGGACAGCGCCTGCCCCGCGTCGAGGACAGCCGTCTTCTCACCGGTCACGGCCGGTTCGTCGACGACATCCACCGGCCGGGCATGCTGCACGCCTGCTTCGTGCGCAGCCCGTTCGCCCGCGCCACCGTCAACGGCATCGACACGTCCGCCGCGCTGGCGCTACCGGGTGTGCACGCCGTGTTCACCGCCGCCGATCTGAACCCCGACGTCCGGGAGGCCTGGCACGCGGTCGCCGGCAAGGACGTTCCGGACACCCCACGGCCGCCACTGGCCGACGGCGAGGTGAAATTCGTCGGGGATCCGGTCGCTCTCGTCGTCGCCGACAGCCGCTATGTCGCCGAGGACGCCGTCGACCTCGTCGAGGTCGACTACACCCCGCTGCCCGCCGTGGCCGATTTCCGCAACGCCGTCGGCGGCGCCGACGCCGGCGTCCCGGTGGTGCACGAGGCCTATCCCGACAACGTGGCCGGCGGAATGGGCGGCATGCCACCCGACGAGGAACTCTTCGCCGGTGCGCCTCACGTCGTCGAGGAACACATCTATCAGCAGATGTACGTGCCGGTGCCGATGGAGACCCGCGGCATGGTCGTGGAGTGGACCTCGGCGACCGACGAACTCACGGTGTGGGCGTCGACGCAGACACCGCACGAGTTGCGCGCGTTCGCCGCCCGGCTGCTCGGCATCCCGTCCCAGGGGGTGCGGGTCATCATGCGCGACACCGGCGGTGCGTTCGGCCAGAAGGTCGTCCCGATGCGCGAGGACATGTGCATCCTGCTGGCCGCCCGCAAGGTGCCCTCGGCGCTGAAGTGGATCGAGGACCGCCGCGAGAACCTGATGTCGGCCGGGCAGTCCCGTCACGTCGACGGCAAGGTCCGGATGGCGTTCGACGCCGACGGCAAGATCCTGGCCGCCGACATCGACTTCATCCAGGACGTCGGTTCCTACCCGACGCCGTATCCGGTGCTGACCACCGCGGCGATCGGCATGTTCTTCCCGGGCCCCTACCGGGTGCCCAAGGCCAGCTTCAACTACAAGACGGTGTTCTCCAACACCCCCGGCCTGCACGCCTACCGCGGTCCCTGGCAGTACGAAACCCTCGCGCGGGAGATACTTCTCGACTGCGCGGCACGCAAGATGGGCATGGATCCGGTCGAGCTGCGCCGGATCAACATCCTGCGCGGCGACGAGATGCCGTTCTTCAATCCCAACGGCATGCCCTACGACAACTGCGCGCCGGCCGACACGTTCGAGCAGGCCGTCAAGATTCTCGATCACGAGGGTTTCCGCAAGGAGCAGGCCGACGCGCTGGCCGAGGGACGCTACATCGGGCTCGGCTTCTCCGCCTACATCGAGCCCACCGGCGCGGCGACCGGTCACCTCGCCACCGAGGGCGCGACGGTGCGGATGGAGTCCACGGGCAAGATCAACGTCTATGTCAACGGCGGGTCGGCCGGCAACAGCATCGAGACCACGGTGGTGCAGCTGACCGCGGATGCGTTGGGCGCCAACATCGAAGACGTCGCCACGATCCAGGGTGACACCGCGGTCACTCCGTACGGCGCGGGCACCCAGGGCAGCCGCAGCGGGCCGATGACCGCCGGCGCGGTCAACGAGGCCTGCGCGATACTGCGCAAACAGATCGTCGCGATCGCGGCGCAGATGCTCGGTGTCGAGGATTCCGCCATCGAGCTCACGGACTCCAGGGCCGGCGTGCGCAACGACCCCGGCACGAACGTCAGCTTCGCCGACATCGCCTACCGCTCGTACTACGACCCCGCCCAGCTCGGCGGTGTCCCGCCGACCCTGGAGGCAACCGCGCGGTTCAACTCCCAGGCGATGATCCACTGGGCCAACGCAACTCACGTCTGCACCTGCGAGGTGGACATCGAGACCGGCCACGTGACGCTGACCCGCTACATCGTCAGCGAGGACGTCGGTCCGATGATCAACCCGAACGTGGTCGAAGGTCAGGTCGCCGGCGGCACCGTCCAGGGTATCGGCGGGGCGCTGCTGGAGAAGCTGGCCTACGACGACGCTGGCAACCCGGTGGCGTCGACGTTCGTCGACTACCTACTGCCCACGGCGACCGAGGTCCCCCCAATCGAGTTCGGCCACGTCGAGATCCCCGGACCCGGTGTGGGCGGATACAAGGGCGCCGGTGAAGGCGGAGCGATCGGCTCGCCGCCCGCGGTGATCAACGCGATCAACGACGCCCTGGCTTCCCTCGGCGTCACCCTGACCCAGCTGCCCGCCACCCCGGCCACGATCGTCGAGCTCATCGAGCAAGCAGGACAAGCAGGAAAGGACCACTGACGGTGGAACTGAACAACGAATTCCGGGTCGCGGTCCCGCCCGCGAAGGTCTGGGACGTCTTCACCGACGTCGAGCGCGTCGCCCCCTGCCTTCCCGGCGCCACGCTGCTGTCCGTCGACGGTGACACCTTCCACGGTGCGGTCAAGGTCAAGGTCGGCCCGATCACCGTGTCCTACAAGGGAGTTGCGTCCTACCAGGAGAAGGATGCGGCGGCACGGCGAATCGTGCTGCGCGCCGAGGGCAAGGAGACCCGGGGCAACGGCACGGCGGCGGCGACCGTCACCGCGCAGCTCAAGGACGAGGGCGAGTCCACCTACGTGGGCATCACCACGGACCTCGCGATCTCGGGCAAGGCCGCCCAGTTCGGCCGCGGCGTACTGGCCGACGTGTCCGGGAACCTGATCGCCCAGTTCGCCCGCAGCCTGGAGGCAGAGCTGACCGGCGGGGCGGCCCCGGCGCCCAAGGCGAGCCAGAACGGTTCGGCGACGGCGGCTTCGGTCACCGCCACACCGGACAGCGGCGACTCGGTCGATCTGCTCAAGGTGGTCGCGGTACCGATGGCCAAGCGGTTCGGGCCGGTCTTCGCAGCCGCAGCGGCCGCGGGCGCCGTCGGCTTCCTGCTCGGGCGGCGGAGGCGCAAGGCGCCGGCCACGGTGCTCGCCGACGATCTGCAGGCCGCGCTGGCCCGGCTGCTGGCGTCATGAAAGCGGCACCTTTCGCCTATCACCGCCCCGACACGGTCGCCGATGCGGTAGCGCTGCTCAGCGAACTCGGTGACGACGCGAAGATCCTCGCGGGCGGGCAGAGTCTGGTGCCTATGCTCGCGATGCGACTGACGCACTTCGAGAACCTGATCGACATCTCGCGGATCGACGAACTGCGCAACATCGAACTGCGGGAGGGTCCGGAGAACACCGTGTGGATCGGTGCGGGCACTCCACACGCACTGGTCGGCATGGATGACGAAGTCGCCGAATCGGTTCCGCTCTTGACGCTGTCCACCCCGCACATCGGCCACTTCCAGATCCGCACCCGCGGCACGCTCGGCGGCGCCATCGCACACGCCGATCCGGCCGCCGAGTACGCCGCGGTCGCGCTAACACTGGACGCCGAGATCGAGGCGACGTCGGCGCGTGGAACGCGCCGGATCCCGGCCGCCGAGTTCTTCACCGGGCTGTGGGAGACCGCGCTGGCCTCCGACGAGCTCCTGACCGCCGTCGCCTTCCCGGTGTGGTCGGGGCGGTGCGGTTTCGCCGTGCAGGAATTCGCGCGCCGCCACGGCGATTTCGCGATCGCCGGTGCGACGGTGGCCGTCGAGCTCGACGACCGGGACACGGTGACGCGCTGCGGAGTCGGGCTGCTCGGCCTGGGCTCCACCCCGGAACGGGGCACCCCGGCCGAAGAGGCCGTCGTCGGTCGGCCCGTCGCCGACATCGGCGCCGAGGAGTTCGGCCGGCTGGCCGTGTCCGCACTCCGCGACGTTCCCGCAGACCTGCAGGGCACCGCGGCGTACCGCACCAAGGTCGGCGCCACGATGGTCGCGCGGGCGTGGTCGCAGGCAACCACTGCGGCTCGTGAAACGAGGGAGGCCGTCAATGCATGAACATCCCGTCGAGGTCTCGGTCAACGGCCGCCGTCACGCCGGGACCGTCGAGCCGCGTCTCACGCTCGCCGACTACCTGCGGGAGAAGTGCGGGCTGACCGGTACGCACCTGGGCTGTGAACACGGCGCCTGCGGAGCGTGCACCGTGCTGCTCGACGGCCAGGCGGTGCGGTCGTGTCTGGTCTTCGCCGTGCAGGTCGACGGCCAGGAGGTCACCACGGTCGAGGGCATCGCCGGCGAGGACGGTGCGCTGTCGCCGGTGCAGGCCGCGATGCGGGACTGCCACGGCCTGCAATGCGGCTTCTGCACACCGGGATTCATCACCAGCATCACCGCACTGCTCCGGGACAACCCCACCCCTACCGACGAGGAGATCCGCGAGGGCCTGTCCGGCAACTTCTGCCGGTGCACCGGTTATCAGGGCATCGTCAACGCGGTGAAGCGCGCAGCCGAAGCCACCGGCTGACATCCGCCGAAATTGCATTCCGGCAGGCCTGCACTCGCTCTTTGCCTGCTGGAATACAATTTCGGCCAATGAGAATCGGGTTCATCGGCCTCGGCAACATGGGCGCGGGGATGGCCGCCAACCTGTTGGCGGCCGGGCACGAGGTCATCGCGTACAACAGATCCCCCGACAGGGTCGCGGCGCTCGCCGAGCGGGGTGCGACGCCGGCGCCGACGGTCGCCGCGGCGTGCGACGCCGACCTCGTGATCACGATGCTCGCCGACGACACCGCCACCGAGGCGGTCACCTTCGGAGCGGACGGCATCCTCGCGGCGCTGCCCGCAGGCGCCACCCACATGTCCTCGAGCACCATCAGCATCGCGCTGGCCGAACGACTGACCGCCGCGCATGCCGACGCCGGGCAGGTCTTCGTGTCCGCACCGGTGTTCGGCAGGCCCGAAGCCGCCGCGGCGGCCAAGCTGTTCGTCGTCGCCGCCGGTCCCGAAGACGCGGTGCAGTCGCTGCAGCCGGTGTTCGACGCGATCGGCCAGCAGTCGTTCGCCGTGTCCGGGGACCCGAAGGTGGCCAACCTGGTGAAGCTGTCGGGCAACTTCCTGATCGCGTCGGTCATCGAGTCGCTCGGTGAGGCGATCGCGTTGGTGAGCAAGGCGGGCGTCGACAAAGAGGAGTACCTGGACCTGCTCACGTCCACGCTGTTCGCCGCGCCGGCGTACAAGACCTACGGCGGGCTGCTGGCCCGGCAGGAGTTCGAACCGGCCGGGTTCGCCGCGCACCTCGGGCTCAAGGACGCCCGGTTGGTGCTGGCCGCCGGTGAACAGCTGGAGGTGCCGCTGCCCGTCGCGAGCCTGATCCGCGACCGGTTCCTGACCCTGCTCGCCGGCGGCGGCCGCGACCTGGACTGGTCCGCGCTCGGCGCGTTGGCCGAGTGGGAGGCCGGCGGCCCGAAACCCGGGAGCTGATCCCCCGCCCGCCGAAATGGCATTCCAGCAGCGAGAATCCGAGTGAGGAGCTGCCGGAATGCAATTTCGGCGGCTAGGGGGTGGCGACGACGCCGCGCAGGCCGTCGGCACCGAAGAGCGGCTCGAGCATGCTGGACAGGTCGGGGCCGCGCCGCAGTCCGTGACCACCGTCGACGTTGATGATCTGCCCGGTGATGAAACTGGCCGCGTCGCTGAGCAGGAACACCGCCAGGTTGGCGACGTCCTCGACCTCACCGACCCGGGGCAGCGGTGTGCAGGCGCGGTAGTCCTCGCTGATCGCCGGCGACTCCATGATCGGAGCGACCATGTCGGTGCGGGTGAGGCCCGGCCGGATGCCGTTGACCCGCACCGAAGAAGGTCCGAGCTCGTCGGCGGCGACCATCATCAGATGATCCAGCGCGGCCTTGCTCGGCCCGTAGGCACCGAACCAGCGGTGGGTGTTGCTCGACGCGATCGACGAGATGCCGACGAACGCTCCCCCACCACCGCGGACCATCTCCCGAGCGCTGTGCTTGAGCACGTACATGGTGCCGTTGACGTTCAGGTCGACGGTGTTCCGCCATGCCGCGGAATCGATCTGGGTGAGCGGGCCGATGGTCTCCGAACCGCCCGCGCTGTGCACGACGCCGTCCAGACGCCCGTGCCACGCGGTCGTCGCCGCGACCAGCCGGGCCGCCTCGTCCTCGTCGGTCACGTCGGCCGGCTCGTAGTTCACCTGTCCCGCGCCGGCACCGGCCTGCGCGGTGATCTCCCGGATCTCCTGCGCCGCGCTCGCCAGCTTGTCGGCGTTGCGGCCGGCCAGCATCGCGTTACCACCCGAGGCGACCACGGCTGCCGCGACCCCTTTGCCGATTCCACTGCCACCGCCGGTGATCAGGTACGTGCGCTCCGACAGTGACAGCAGCATGGGACACCCTCCGCGGGAATAGGGAAGCTCGGCTAACTAGAACAGGTTCCAGTTATACGTCACGGCTCGTCTCGGCGGGAGAGCTTTGGCGCGCCCAGTGTGCGCCAGTCCGGCACGTCCGGCGGAAGACCGACCGGAAAGCGGTTCTCGTTGTGGGCCGCCCAGTGCGCGTGGCCGAGTTCGTGGATGTGGAACGCGTGCCGCAGCGCCTCGGCGAAACCCATCGCGTCGCTGGCCGCATTCACCGAATCCTTCACCAGCAGCGCGGCCATCGTGGGCCGCTCGGCGATCCGGCGCGCGAACTCCAGCGTCTTGTCCTCGAGCTCGGCGCGGGGAAACACCTTCGACACCATGCCGAGCCGGTAGGCCTCGTCGGCGTCGATCGCGTCACCGGTGAGCAACAACTCCTTGGCCTTGCGGGGACCGAACTCCCACGGGTGGGCGTAGTACTCGACACCCGGCATCCCCATCCGCACCGCGACGACGTCGCTGAACTTCGCGTCGTCGGACGCGACGATCAGGTCGCACGCCCAGATGAGCATCAGCCCCGCCGAGATGGCGTTGCCCTGCACCTGGGCGATGGTGATCTTGCGCAGATCGCGCCACCGGCTGGTGTTGCTGAAGAAGTAGTGCCACTCCTGCAGATACGTCCGCTCGCCCACCGCGTCCCGGGTCGCCCCGTTGCACGTGAACGTCGGGTGCTGGTCGGGGCCGGGCGAACGCTCGGCGAGCGCCTCCTCCGAACCGAGGTCGTGCCCGGCCGAGAAGTTCTTCCCGCGTGCTGCCAGGATGACCACCCGCACCCGGTCGTCGGCCTCGGCCTGCCCGAACGCCTCGTCCAGCTGCACCAGAAGCGTGCGGGACTGCGCGTTCTGCGCCTCGGGGCGGTCCAGCCAGATCCGCGCGATGCGGCCCTCGTCGAGGGTCTCGTATGTCACCTGCTCAGCGTTCGCCACGCGTTGCACATTACGGTGGAAGTGTCACGCCCGAGAACAGCACCCCGGGCACACACCCGGCGGTTGGCTAAAGTTGATCCATGCCTGCGAAATCTGATCCCGCCGAGATCGGCGACGTCGAACCGATCGCCGACAGCACCGAGCGCCAGGCGCGCCGTGTGGTGGCCGCATACGCCACCGATGCCGACGAGTGCCGGGTGTTCCTGTCGATGCTCGGTATCGGGCCGGCAAAGCTCGACGCCTGATGCCCCCCGAGAGCGGTCCCGAGGCCCGCTCCGGAGATGCGGACTTCGTCGTGGTGGCCAATCGGCTGCCGATCGACATGGTGCGACACCCTGATGGCACCACCGAGTGGAAGCGCAGTCCGGGCGGTCTGGTGACCGCGCTCGAACCGCTGCTGCGGCGCCGCCACGGCGCCTGGATCGGGTGGCCGGGCGTCCCGGAGGACGCCGACGACCCCGACGCGTCGACCGAGCCGATCGAACAGGACGGCATGACGCTGGTCCCGGTCCGGCTCAGCGCCGAGGACGTCGCCGAGTACTACGAGGGCTTTTCCAACGCCACCCTGTGGCCGCTGTACCACGACGTCATCGTCAAGCCGATCTACCACCGGGTGTGGTGGGACCGCTATGTCGAGGTGAACCGGCGTTTCGCCGAGGCCACGGCGCGCACCGCGGCACAGAACGCCACCGTGTGGGTGCAGGACTACCAGCTGCAGCTGGTGCCGAAGATGCTGCGCATGCTGCGCCCGGATCTGACCATCGGCTTCTTCCTGCACATCCCGTTCCCGCCGGTCGAACTGTTCATGCAGATGCCCTGGCGCACCGAGATCACCGAGGGCCTGCTCGGCGCCGACCTGGTCGGGTTCCACCTGCCCGGAGGCGCACAGAACTTCCTGATCCTGGCCCGCCGGCTGGTCGGCGCCACCACCTCGCGGGCCACCGTCGGTGTGCGCTCGCGGTTCGGTGAGGTGCACTTCGGGTTCCGCACCGTCAAGGTCGGCGCGTTCCCGATCTCCATCGACTCCGCCGAACTCGACCAACAGGCGCGCAGCCGCGCCACCCGGCAGCGCGCCAAGGAACTGCGCGCCGAACTCGGCAACCCACGCAAGATCCTGCTCGGCGTCGACCGGCTCGACTACACCAAGGGCATCGACGTACGTCTGCGCGCGTTCTCCGAACTGCTGGAAGAGGGCCGGATCAACCGCGAGGACACCGTGCTGGTCCAGCTCGCCACGCCGAGCCGTGAGCGTGTGGAGAGCTACGTCGCCATGCGGGAGGACATCGAACGCCAGGTCGGCCACGTCAACGGCGAGTTCGGTGAGGTCGGCCATCCGGTGCTGCACTATCTGCACCGCCCTATCCCACGCGAGGACCTCGTCGCATTCTTCGTCGCCGCCGACGTCATGCTGGTCACCCCGTTGCGCGACGGGATGAACCTTGTCGCCAAGGAGTACGTCGCCTGCCGCAGCGACCTCGGCGGCGCGCTGGTGCTCAGTGAGTTCACCGGGGCCGCGGCCGAATTGCGCCAGGCCTATCTGACCAACCCGCATCACCTCGAGGGGGTCAAGGACGCGATCGAGGCTGCGCTGAACCAGGCCCCCGAGGAGGGCCGGCGCCGGATGCGGGCGCTGCGCAGGCAGGTCCTGGCCCACGACGTCGACCGGTGGGCCCGGGCGTTCCTCGACGCTCTCGCGTCGAAGGAGCGGCTCCCCCAGCAGTGACGTCTTCGTCGACGGCGGCACCGTGCGCTACGGCGCGGGATCGCCCAGATGGGCGACGCCGTCACCACCCGGCAGCCGGGCGGCAGCAGAGAACGATTCGACGATGGCCTGTCGCGGCGGGCGCCAACTCAAGCCGAGATCCTCGGTGGTGGCACGGTCGTCGGTCGGGGTGGCCGAGGTGAGCAGCAACGCGGCCTCGTAGCTGAGCCCATCGCCCAGCGGGACGTATCGGCCGACCGCGTCAGAGAGCCGGCCGACCGCCAGAAGCACCTTCGGCGACAACGGAACACGGCGTACCGGCCGGCCGAGTCCCTCCTCCAGCGCGTCGATCATCTCGTCGAAGGTCAGCATCACACCACCGCAGACGTAGCGGCGCGGTCCGCGGCCGGGACGCATCAGGCGGGTGTGCACCTCGGCGACGTCGCGGACGTCGATCATCTGCATGCCCGCGCGAACCCTCGGGGCCACCCGGGCGCGCACGATGGGCGCCCATCCCCGCTCGGTGACTCCCGCGGCGGTGTTGAACGCCGCGCCGACGACGCTGGACGGGTAGGTCACCACGACGGGAGCACCGGCCGCCTGCAGGCGGCGGGCCGCCCGGTCGGCGAAGCCCTTGGTCTTGGCGTAGGTACTGCGGCCGTCGGACGTCGGCGAGTCCGCCGAGATGACGCCGTCCGGTGGCGGGAACAGCGCGCTGTAGCTGCTCACCGACACCACCGGGTCCAGCCCCAGGTCGACGGCCCGCGTCAGGATCCGTTCGGTCGCATGGGCGTTGATGTCCCACATCAACTGCGCACGGCGTTCGTCGGTTCCGACCACGCCGGCGGCGTGCACGAGCGCGTCCACCCCGGTCAGCAGCTCGGTGACGGTCGGCTCGGCCCGGACGTCGCCGACGATCACCGACACCTCCCCCAGTGCCCTCAGACTGCGGATGACCGGGGCGTCCTGTTCCTGCGGCAGGACCAGCAGCCGAACCCTGTGCTGCGCCGCCAGCAGCGCCCGCACGGTGTGGGCGCCGAGATAGCCGATGCCCCCGGTTACCGCGATGTGCACAGCGACCTCAGATCGGGGTGATGTACGCGATCAGCCATCGACCGTCGACCTTCTTGTAGTCGACCCGCAGCCGGCTGCCGTCGTAGACCGATTCCTGGGCCTTGTCGGTCACGGTGCGGTTCATGTAGACCATCACCGACGCCGAGGTGCGCTGTGCGTCAAGGATTCCCGCACCCACGGAATGCGCCTGGCTGATGAGCTGACGATCACGCGCCTGCGGGATGATCTCGTTGGTGACGCGGTCTTCGAACTCCCTGCGGTACTCCGGTGTCAACATCGGGTAGACCTCGGCGAAGCTGCGTTCCACCGTCTGGTAGTCGAAGCCGAACACCCGCGGAATCTGCTCTGCGGCCAGCGGAGGCAGTTCGGCGCGGGCCTGCTCCTCGCCGTTGAGTTCCACCCGGTTCCAGTACAGCCATCCGCCGACGGCGGACAGCGCCACGAAACCGGTGGCCAGCATCACCCCGAGCGCACCGATGAGCTTGGCGGGCCAATCGCGCATCAGTTGCCCCCGTCAGGGTATTTGAGGTCGTAGGCCGTCATGTGGCCGTTGTCGTCCTCGTGGACGATGACCCGCATCCGGTAGGGCTCCGACGGCGCGTTGTTCCCGTCGAGGTCTGTCACGGTGACCCGCACCGAGACGAGAACCGCCGCGTTCTGGGCGATCTCATCGATCTTCTCCAGCGCCGCGCCGTTGACCACCGCCTCCGAGCTGGCGTTGGTGTCCCGGAAGAGCAGCTTGAGGTTCTCGACGTTGCCCTCCTGCGTCATCATCGCGCGCAGCGGGCCGCTGGTGCCGTCGACGAACCTGTCCACGCTCTCGTCGATGGTGTTCTGGGTGTAGCTGAACATGTTGACCACCGACTGCGCGGCGGTGTCGACGAACCGGCGCTCGCGATCCTGTTCGGCCTCGATCGTGCGTTGCTGGTTCACCATCACCACCACCGCGACGACGAGCGCGGCCACGGCGGCGAACGCGGTCGGGATCGACAGGATCGCGACCAGCCGCCGGTGCGGGCGCCGCCGCGGCGGAGGACCGACCGGCCGCGCGGACCGCA
>NZ_LMVQ01000424.1 GCF_001545925.1 Mycobacterium sp. NAZ190054
AGCCGGCCGCTCCGACCAGCCGCAGCCGCGGGGAGCCGGCCGCCGTCGCGGCCCACGTGGCAGAACTGCGCGCGACGGTGATCCGGCTGGCGCCGTTGTTCGAGGGCGACGACATCGTCGTGACCGCCGGCGGCAGCACCCACTTCGACGCCGTCGCCCACGCCCTGACGGGGTGGCCGGCCGGTCTGTCGGTGCGGCCGGTGCTGCGCAGCGGTTGTTATGTGACCCACGACCACGGCCTGTACGCCCGTACCTCACCGCTGACCCGCGGCGGCGGCACCGGGCTGCGACCGGCGCTGGAGGTGCACGCCCAGGTGGTCTCCCGGCCGGAACCCGACCTGGCGATCCTGACCATGGGCCGCCGCGACGTCCCGTTCGACCAGGGCCTGCCCGTCGCGCTGGACCTCGAGAACGCCACGGTTGTCAAACTCAACGACCAGCACGCCTACCTGCGGCTCGCACCCGGCGGCGGAGCCGGAGTCGGTCAGTGGTTGCGATTCGGCATCTCGCACCCCTGCACGGCGTTCGACAAGTGGCGGATGATCCCGGTGCTCGACGCCGAGGACCGGGTGGTCGACCTGATCCGGACCTTCTTCTGACGCTTCTAGCGTCTGACCTTGCCCCGCTGGTTGTCCCGGTTGCGTTCGAACACCAGCCGTAGGCCGTCGAGGGTCAGGTGCCGGTCATAGTGCTGCACGGTGTGCAGATCGGCCAGCATCATCGGCGCGCTGTGGCCGGTCGCGATCACGTTGACGTCGTCACCGCCGAAACCGTCGACGTCCTCACGCACCCGGTTCACCAACCCGTCCACCAGCCCGGCGAACCCGAACACCGCACCGGCCTGCATGCACTCGACGGTGTTCTTGCCGACCACCGACCGCGGCCTGGTCAGTTCGACGCGCCGCAACGCCGCCGACCGTGCGGCCGCCGCGTCGGAGGACACCTGCACGCCCGGGGCGATCGCACCGCCGAGGAACTCACCCCTCGCCGACACCACGTCGACACAGATCGACGAACCGAAGTCGACCACGATCGCGGCGGTACCGAATTTCTGATATGCGGCAAGGCAATTCACGATCCGGTCGGCTCCGACCTCTTTCGGGTTGTCGACCAGCAGCGGGATTCCGGTGCGCACCCCCGGCTCGATGAGCACCTGCGGGACCGACGGCCAGTACTGGTCGAGCATCACCCGCACCTCATGCAGCACCGAGGGCACGGTGGACAGTCCGGCCGCGCCGGTGAGGCGTTCGGCGTCGTCTCCGATGAGGCCGTCGATCGTCAACGCGAGTTCGTCGGCGGTCACCTCGGATTCGGTGCGGATACGCCAGTGCTGGGCGACCTTGGCGTGGTCTCCGGATCCCGAGATCAGCCCGACCACGGTGTGGGTGTTGCGGACATCGATGGCTAGCAGCACGACATCACCTCGGCGACAACAGTCCGGCGGCGTCCAGCGGGACGAACGCCGGGTCGGCGCCGAGGTCGACCGGACGGTTGTCCGCGTCGACGAACACCACCCGCGGCCGGTACGCCCTGGCCTGGGCATCGTCCATCGTCGCGTACGCGATCAGGATCACCAGATCGCCGGGGTGCACCAGGTGGGCCGCGGCACCGTTGATCCCGATCACGCCGCTGCCGCGCTCGCCGGCGATGACATAGGTGACCAGGCGCGCACCGTTGGCGATGTCGACGATCGTCACCTGCTCCCCTTCGAGCAGGTCCGCGGCGTCCATCAGATCGGCGTCGACCGTCACCGACCCGACGTAGTGCAGGTCGGCCTGGGTCACGGTGGCGCGGTGGATCTTGGACTTCAGCATCGTTCGTAACATCAGTTCCTCCAGGGCAGTTCGTGGCTGACGCCGGACGCGCTGCGCGGATGACCGTCGATGCCTGCGCTCGCCCCGATGTCCACGGCGATGTTGTCGAGCAGGCGGGTGCGGCCCA
>NZ_LMVQ01000425.1 GCF_001545925.1 Mycobacterium sp. NAZ190054
TAGAGTTACGGCGGTCCATAGCGGCAGGGAAACGCCCGGTCCCATCCCGAACCCGGAAGCTAAGCCTGCCAGCGCCGATGATACTACCCACCCGGGTGGAAAAGTAGGACACCGCCGAACACAAATTAGAAATCGCCCCCCACAATTGCGTGGGGGGCGATTTCCTATTTCGCATAAAGCGCCATTTGTTCCTCAGATTATGAGGCCTGGAGTTCTGGGCCGTATCCTTTTGGCGTGCCCCACGACAATCAGGGCGGCCGCGGCGATCGTCGACCGAGCCGCAGCTCCAACGACAACCGGCAGCGCCCGCGCCGCGATCAGCGATCCGCGCCGCGCACGTCGGGTCCGAACCGGGCGCGTCCCACCCAGCCTCGACCCGATGCCGACGAGTCGCGTCCGAGCGGTCCGCCGATCCCCAAGGACATCGAAGCCAGACAACTGGCGCCCGAGATCCGCGGTGAACTCACCACGCTCGACCGGAGCACCGCCGACGCGGTGGCCCGTCATCTGGTCGCCGCCGGCGAACTCCTCGACGAGGACCCCCAAGCCGCCCTGGCCCATGCCCGTGCTGCCCGGGCCCGCTCGGGCCGGATCGCCGCGGTGCGGGAGGCCGTCGGCATCGCCGCCTATCAGTGCGGCGATTGGGCGCAGGCTCTTGCCGAGCTGCGCGCCGCGCGCCGAATGGGGAGTCGCTCACCGTTGTTGGCGCTGATCGCCGATTGCGAGCGCGGCGTCGGGCGGCCGGAACGCGCGATCGAGATCGCGCGCACGCCGGAGGCGGCGGCGCTGACCGGAGACGATGCCGACGAACTGCGCATCGTCGTGGCCGGGGCGCGTTCGGACCTCGGGCAGCACGAACAGGCCCTGGCGGTGCTTTCCACTCCGACGCTCGACCCGACCCGCACCGGGCAGACCCCCGCGCGGCTGTTCTACGTCTACGCCGAGACGCTGCTCGCGCTGGGCCGGAACGACGAGGCGCTGCAGTGGTTCCTGCACGCCGCGGCCGCCGACGTCGAAGGCGTCACCGACGCCGAAGAGCGGGTCACGGAGCTGTCCTGACGTGAGCACCCTTGTGCAGCACCATGATTGTCTGCTGCTCGACCTCGACGGCACGGTGTTCCGGGGCCATGCGCCGACCCCCGGGGCGGTCGAGACGCTGGCGGCGATCGACGCGCGGGTTCTGTTCGTGACGAACAACGCCTCACGCGACGCCGTGCAGGTCGCCGCGCACCTGTGCGAGCTCGGGTTCGCCGCGTCGGCCGGCGATGTCGTCACCAGCGCGCAGAGCGCCGCGCGGCTGCTGGCCGACCAATTGCCGCCCGGTGCAAGGGTTCTCGTCGTCGGTACGGATGCGCTGGCCGGTGAGGTCGCGGCAGTGGGTCTCACCCCGGTGCGCGAGTACACCGATGACCCCGTGGCAGTGGTGCAGGGCCATTCACCCGCGACGGGGTGGCCGGACCTCGCCGAGGCGGCGCTGGCGATCCGCTCGGGAGCGTTGTGGATCGCGGCCAACGTCGACAGGACACTGCCCTCCGAGCGCGGCCTTCTACCGGGCAACGGTTCGATGGTCGCTGCGCTGCGCACCGCGACCGACCGCGAACCGCAGGTGGCGGGTAAACCGGCGCCGGCGCTGATGCGGGATGCCCTGGCACGGGGCCGGTGCGACCGCCCGCTGGTCGTCGGGGACCGGCTGGACACCGATATCGCCGGGGCCAACGCCGCGCAGTTGCCCAGCCTGATGGTGCTCTGCGGGGTGAACTCCGCCGAAGACGCCGTGTGGGCGGTCCCCGATCAGCGCCCGACGTTTCTCGCTGAGGACCTCAGGGCGCTGACCGCCGGCGACGCGGACACGCTGCGCATCGCGCCGCACCCCGGCTGGCACGTCGACGTCGACGGGCCCGCGGCGTTGGCCCCGGCGATATCGGTGTCCAGCCGG
>NZ_LMVQ01000426.1 GCF_001545925.1 Mycobacterium sp. NAZ190054
CCGAAAGAGGTGCTCAGTCAGCTCGGCGCCCGGATCCAGCACGCACTGCGCGCGTTCACTCCCGACGACCAGAAGGCGCTGACCAAGACCGTCCGCACCTACCCGAAAACCGCCGTGTACGACCTGGCCCCGCTGCCCTGGTACAAGCGGCCGCCCGTGCTGTTCGGGGTGGCGGCCGCCGCGGCGCTGCTCGCCGCGGGTGGGTTGGCGGTCACGTTGACCAGCTCCGCGGGCGATTCGGGCACGGTGACCGAGACCGCGACCCCGCCGAGCGAGACCACCCCGGTGGAGCTGCCCCCGCCGGTGACCACGGTGACCGTCGGGCCCGACGGCGTCGCCACCACCACCGTGAGTCAACCGCCTCCGCCTCCGCCCCCGCCGGACACCACGACACCGACCACGACGCCGGCGACGACCTCGCCGACCACCACCACGACCACCACCACGACGACGACCACCACGACGACGACGCCGACCACGACCACGACACGGACGACGACGACACGGCCGACCACGACGCCGCCCCCGACGACGACGCCGCCACCGCCGCCGACCACGACGGCCGCACCACCACCGACCACGATCGACCCGCCCGATCCCCCTGATCCGGTCATCACCACCGTCATCCCCGAAGCCGGCGCCTGACTTGCGGCGATGACCAGTCCGGCGGTGCCGCGGCACTCGGAGCTCCCCCCGGCCGCCCGGGAGGCCGTCGCGGCGGTGGAGGCGGATCCGGGCGCGGCGCTCAAACTCGTCGTCACCGGCGGTGTCGGCACCGGCAAGTCCACCGTGCTGGCCGCGGTGCGGGCGGCTCTGCGCGCCGCCGGACGTCCGGTGCTGTCCCGGGCACCCGGGCGCGACGACCCGGTCGACACCGCAACGCTCGTCGACGACAGCCACCTGCTCGACGGCGCGGAGCTCGACCGGCTGACCGCGCTCGTGGCCGATCCCGGGGCGACCGTCGCGATCGCCGCGCAACGACTGGCCCACCACCGGCCGTTGCGCGACCTGGTCACCGCGCTGGAACGGGAGCGGCAGGCGGTGGCTCTCGGACCGCTGCCCGCGGTCGAGGTCAGCCGGGTCGCGGCCGGCGCACTCGGCGTCCCGGCGGCACCGGAACTGTTGCGCGCCTTGATGTCTGCGACGGCCGGCCTGCCGTTTCTGCTCAAGCCGGTGCTCGCCGTGGCCGGCGACGGGGCCCGCGCCATGCGGGAGGCGGCCCGCTTCGGGCTCATCGAACGGATTCGCGGCTGCGACGAGCGACTGCTGGACACCTTCGTGATCTCGTCGCTGAGTTTCGA
Organism: Mycobacterium sp. NAZ190054; assembly: GCF_001545925.1. GTDB lineage: Bacteria > Actinomycetota > Actinomycetes > Mycobacteriales > Mycobacteriaceae > Mycobacterium. The sequence goes on from NZ_LMVQ01000426.1 coordinate 1,302, forward strand.
CCTCGGTCCCGACGATGTCGCCGCCGCCCTCGGACTGTCCTCGCACGACGCGCTGACCGCCGTCGACCAGGTCCGCGCGAGCGGACTGGTCGAACCGTCACACCCGCAGGCGTTCCAACACACGGTGCACCGGGCCGTCGCCCAGATCATCGGTGCGGCAAGACATCACGACGTCGAGGTGTCGGTGCTGGCGTCCCAGCTCGAATTGCGGACGCTCACCGCCGATCTCGCGCTGCGACTGGCCGAACACGGCCTCCGCGACGAGCGGCTGGCCACCGCGCTGAGCGATCTGGCCGCCCACAGCCGCGGGCATCCGGCCCGCACCGCGCGTCTGTACCGGGCCGCCGCCGACGCCGGCGCGACGGCGACCAGTGCGCAGCTGGCCGACGCGCTGGCCCTGACCGGTGACTGCACCACGGCCGGGCGGCTCGCCGACGAGTTGTTGACGGCACCCGAGCCGGTCGAGCGGGCCGCGGCGGTACGGATCGCGGCGAGCATCGCGCTGCACGACGTCGAAGGCGTCGGTGGCGTCGTATTCGGCGACATCGGCGGCGACGAACGTCGCGTTGGTCAGCCCGAGCCTGCGCGCCTCGGCGGCGCCGACCGCCAACCCCTCATCGGAGA
>NZ_LMVQ01000427.1 GCF_001545925.1 Mycobacterium sp. NAZ190054
GTCGACCGCGTCGGCACGGATGATCAGGCCCCGCTGCGGACGGCTCTTCACCCCGGTCACCTCGATCGGGATGTCGGCGTCGACCCACGGCGCCCCGTGCAGCGCCGCGGCCGCCAGCCCGGCGATCACACCGTGCCGCTTGGTTGTCAGCCACGCGCCGACCGCCCGGTCGCGCAGCGAAACCTCGACGCCCTTGCGCACGAACACCCCGCGGTACAGCGGCGTGTACCAGCGTGCCAGCTCATGCCTTGTGACCACACCGGCTCGGACGGCCTCGCCGCCCAGTATGACTTCGCCCATGCCAGGCATCGTGCCAAGCCCCACCGACATTTCCCCACCGGTCACAGCTATCCGCTTTTCGCAGCGAAAGTCCGAGAAGACCGCCGCAAAACGTAGATACGTGTGACTCCTGAGAGCCCGCGAGTCAGGCCATCGCGCGGCGGCCCGCCAGCGCCCGACCCAGCGTCAGCTCGTCGGCGAACTCCAGATCGCCGCCCATCGGCAGACCCGACGCAATCCGCGTCACCGTCAGCCCCGGGATGTCGCGCAGCATCCGCACCAGATACGTCGCCGTCGCCTCGCCCTCGGTGTTCGGGTCGGTCGCGATGATGACCTCCGCGACCTCCACCCCGTCGACACGTTCGCCGATCCTGTTGAGCAGCTCACGGATTCGCAGTTGGTCCGGCCCGATCCCCGACAACGGGTCCAGCGCGCCGCCGAGCACGTGGTAGCGGCCGCGGAATTCGCGGGTCCGCTCGACGGCCTGCACGTCCTTGGGTTCCTCGACCACACAGACCAGCGACGCGTCCCGGCGCGGGTCGCTGCAGATGCGGCACCGCTCCTCGTCGCTGACGTTGCCGCACACCGCGCAGAACGTGACGCCGTCGCGGACCCGGTTCAGCACCGCGGTGAGCCGGTCGATGTCCGGCGGCTCGACCGACAGCAGATGGAACGCGATCCGTTGCGCGCTCTTCGGCCCGATCCCCGGCAGCTTGCCGAGCTCGTCGATCAGATCCTGGACAGGTCCTTCGAACAAGAAGTCACATCCCCGGCAGGCCCGGGAATCCCTGCCCGCCCATGCCGCCCGCCAGCGGACCCAGCCGGTCGTGGGCCAGCATGGTCACTTGCTTGGCCGCGTCGGCGATCGCCCCGACGACGAGGTCCTGCAGGGTTTCCACATCGGACGGGTCGACGACCTTGGGGTCGATGCGCACGGCGACGACCTCGCCGCTGCCCTTCATGGTGACCTGCACCAGCCCACCGCCGGCCTGGCCCTGCACCTCGGCGGCGGCGAGTGCCGCCTGCGCCTCCATCAGCTGCTGCTGCACCTGCTGGGCCTGGGCGAGAAGGGCTGACATGTCGGGTTGGCCACCAGGCTGCATGCTTGATCCTCTGTCGTCTTGATTGCGTCTCGGTCTCGACTTGGTTGCGCTCGTCCACAAGCGGCACTTCGGCCTTCCAGCGTAGTCGGCACGGGCGCTACCGTGTCGCCGTGCCCGTGCCAGCAATCCTGCGTGTCGGGGCCGCCACGGTGGCCGCGATGCTCGTCGCAACCCTGCCCGCCGGTCCCGCCCAGGCCGCACCCACCAACGTCGCGGGCAAGATCGTCTTCCTCGACCCCGGCCACAACGGCTCCAACGACTCCTCGATCAGCAGGCAGGTGCCCACCGGGCGCGGCGGCACCAAGGACTGCCAGGCCAGCGGCACCTCCACCGACGACGGGTTCCCCGAGCACACCTTCACCTGGGAGACCACGCTGCGCATCCGCCAGGCGCTGCACGCCCTCGGGGTGCGCACCGCGATGTCCCGCGGCGACGACACCGGACTCGGGCCGTGCGTCGACGAGCGCGCCGCGATGGCCAACGCACTCAGCCCGAACGCCGTGGTCTCCATCCACGCCGACGGCGGCCCGGCCACCGGC
>NZ_LMVQ01000428.1 GCF_001545925.1 Mycobacterium sp. NAZ190054
TCGACGCAGACTTCACTCCGCGCTCGGCTACCGCACACCGCATGAAGTCCGCACCGAATATATGAATTCACAGCTCGCGGCTTAATTCCCGCGAAATCCGCAGTCTGAAAAACGCGGAGCAGGCCAAAGGAGCACAGCGGATCGCTGGGTCCGACGCTGCTGATCGACCTGGCGCAGAGCATCTCCCGCACCAAATTCTCGTGGCTGCTGAACCTGATGGCGCGCACCCCGCTGACCCGGACCGCGATCCACAACGCCATCGTCAGCAACGTCGCCGGCCCGTCGACCACGCTGTACAGCTGCGGCGCCGCGGTCACCGCGCTGTATCCGCTCGGCCCGATCTTCCACGGGTCCGGGTTGAACATCACGGTGTTGTCGCTGGCCGACATGCTCAACGTCGGCGTCCTCTCGTGCCCGCGGCTGGTCGACGACCTGTGGGACTTCGCCGACCGCTTCGACGCCGAGCTGAACGAGCTGCTCAGCCGCTGTTGACCCCGCGCCCCGTTAGACATCCCAGGGCCGTATGTTGTCAAGCGGCTTGGGTTTCTCGGTTAGTTTGGCGGTGCGCCCAGGCTTTGTGTTCGTTGTAGGCGGTGTGATGGCGTAGGCAGCCGTGCAGGATGCCGACGAGTCTGTTGCCCAGGGCGCGGAGGGCTTGGTGGTGCAGGTCGCCGGCGGCGCGGTGCTGATCGTAGAAAGCGCGGGCACCGGGGCTGTTGGTCAGGGCGCAGAATGCCCATTGGTCGATTGCGTCATAGAGGCGCCGGTTGCGGACATGTCGGGCCAGCACAGCGCGTTTGCGGCCCGACGCGACGGTCAATGGTGAGGTTCCGGCGTAATTCTTGCGAGACTTGGCGGTGGTGTAGCGGTTCGGGTCGTCCCCGAACTCACCGAGCACCCGGGCGCCGAGGATGACACCAAGTCCTGGCAGGGAACGGTAGATGTCGGCGTCCGGGTGTGTCTCAAAATGTGTCGCCAGCTCGGTTTCGAGGTCGGCGATCTGACGGTTCAGCTCAGCGATGATGGCGACTGCGGCGCGGGTGGTGGCCCTGAATGCGGCGGCGACCGCGGGCGGGGCAGCGAGCTGCTCGGTGCGCAAAGCGGTTTGGATCTCCAGTGCTCTGGTATCGAGGTTGCGTTGTCGCCCAGCGGCTTTGAGTGCCGATCGGATCTTTGAGAGGCTCAGTCGTGCCGCATCGGCTGGGGTGGGAGCGTGACCCAGGATGGCCAGGGCGTCGCGGTCAGACAGGGATTCGAAGGCCTCCAATGCGGCGGGGTAGTACTCCCGCAGTGCACTGCGTAGGGCGTTGGTGTTGCGGTTGCGGCTCCAGATGAGGTTCTGATGTGCCCGCGCCAGCACCTTGATTGCTTCGGCATCTGGGGTGTCTCCGGCGATCGGGCGGTGGTTGTGCCGGTCGGTGCGCACCAGATCAGCGAGCAGTTTGGCGTCGCCGGCATCGGACTTTGCGCCCGAGACGTGGTGGCGGTCGCGGTAGCGGGCCACGGCGAGCGGATTGACCGCAAACACCTGGTAGCCGGTCGCGGCGAGGGCTTCGACCCATAGACCGCGGTCGGTTTCGATACCAATCACGACCTGGGTGGGTTCCCCGGCATGGGCGGCGACCAAGTCGTGGAACCCGCGTATGCCGGCCAGTCCTTCTGGCAATCGCCGCGACGCCAGTTTGGTTCCGTCAGCGTCCATCAGATGGATGTCATGGTGGTCTTCAGCCCAGTCGTCTCCAATGAATAGCGTCAACTCGCCTCCCTGCTCGATGATGGGTAAACCTCGATCCACCGATGGATTGCCTGGATAGGCGGGTGTCGGTATAAGGAAAGTGCCTTCTGAGCTGGGATGATTGGTGTTCCTTACGCAACAACCGTCCAAGTTCGGAAAGGCACTTCCAGTGCAAG
>NZ_LMVQ01000429.1 GCF_001545925.1 Mycobacterium sp. NAZ190054
CAAGCAGTGGCCGAGGTTCGTGCGCACGGCAACCGCGCTGCCACGCACCGAGACCTTCAAGGTCCTCAAACGCCGGCTCTCCGCCGAGGGCATCGACTGCGCCGACCCGGTCCACCCGATCAGCCGGTAGGTGTCGGGCAGCTCGGTGGTCAGCACCACCGCGTCCGCGGGCACCCGCCCACCCTCGGCGGTGTGCACGGCACGGACCCGGGACCCGTGGAATTCGAGTTCCGAAACCGTTGCGCCGTAGACGAATTCGACGCCCGCGCGGGTGGCGGCGGCGGCCATGGCGTCCGGCAGGGCACGCATGCCGCCGCGCGGGAAGTAGACCCCGGCGACGGTGTCCATGTAGGCGATCACCGCGTACACGGCAAGCGCGTTCTGCGGCGGCACCCCGACGTAGAGGGCCTGGAACGTGAACACCCGCAGCAGCCGTTCGTCGCGCAGGAAGCGGCGCACCACCGGTTCCCAGCGGCGGAACCCGCCCAGCGCGACCAGACGTGCCAGCGACGGCGTCAGCAGCGACAGCGGTGAATCGAAGTTGTTCGCGATGAACCCGTCGAACTCGGTGCGGTACAGCCTGGTCAGCCAGTCCCGCAGCCGCAGATAGCCGTCGGCCTCCCGGCGTCCGGCGAAGTGCTCGATCTCCGAGGCCATCACCGCGGGTTCGGTGTGCACGCGCAGCGCGCTGCCGTCGGCGAACTTGGCGTGATAGGCCGGGTGCACCGGGTCCATCGGCAGGCAGTCGGCGAGGGATTCCCCGACGGCGGCGAACGCCTCGTCGATGATGTCGGGCATGGTCAGCACCGTGGGCCCGGTGTCGAGCCGGTAACCGTTGACGTCGGCCCGGCCCACACGTCCACCGGGATGCTCGCCGCGCTCCAGCACGGTGACCGTGCGGCCGCGCCCGGCCAACTGCAGCGCGGCCGACAGCCCGGACAGTCCGGCGCCGACCACGACGACGCGGTCGGTCCTGCCGCTCAGCGCACGCACCACGCGGCAGTTCCCGCTCGGCGGTGAACAGAAACGTCCGGTCGGTGTCACACCTGGGCCGGCCGCCTCGTCTGACAGGTATGAACACCACACGCATCGAACCCCTGTCCCCCGGCCGCGCCTCCCTGCTGACCCGGCTGATGTGGCGCTACGCCAAACGCCGTTTCGGCGAGGTGCCCGAACCGTTCGCGATCTACGCCCACCACCCACGTCTGATGCTGGCCGCGGCCGCGCATGAGGGAATGCTCGACCGCGCGTCCTCGGTGTTGCCGGCCAGCGTGCGTGAGCTGGCGGTCTACTGGACCGCCCGCCAGATCGGCTGCTCCTGGTGCGTCGATTTCGGCGCGATGCTGATGCGTCTCGACGGGCTCGACATGGCGCGGCTGACCGAGATCGACGATTACGCGACGTCCCCGCGCTTCACCGACGACGAGCGCGCGGCGATCGCCTACGCCGCGGCGATGACCACCGACCCGCACACCGTCACCGACGAGCAGGTGGCCGATCTGCGGCGCCGGTTCGGCGCCAAGGGGGTCATCGAGCTGACGTACCAGATCGGCGTCGAGAACATGCGGGCCCGGATGAACGCCGCGCTCGGGATCACCGAGCAGGGGTTCAGTTCGGGTGACGCCTGCCGAGCGCCCTGGGCCGACGCTGGTTAGGGTACCCTAACCGTCCATGCGATTCGGTGTGGAACTGTGGATGGGCGGCGACCTGGCGTCGCGGGGCGCCGCGGCCGAGGATCTCGGCTACGACGAGCTGTGGGTATCCGGTCCGGCCCCGGCCGCGCTGGCCGCCGCCGAGGCGTTGCTCGGGGCGACCGGCTCGGTCC
>NZ_LMVQ01000430.1 GCF_001545925.1 Mycobacterium sp. NAZ190054
CCGCGTCATCGTGCAGGATTCGGTGTTCGACGAGTTCGTCGCCGGCTTGAAGCAGAGGAGTTCGGCGGCGCCGTCGGTGACATCCGAGACGTCGGGCAGCGAGCCGGGGCGGATCACCGGCGCGTATTGGACACCGGCGACGACGGGCACACCGTGCAGGATGGTGCCGGCCTGTGAGCTGAGCGGAGGCGACGCGGTCATGTGAACCAGATTACAAGAATCCATTGACAAGTCAACACGTTCAAGAGTAAAACCAAACATATCAACATTCGATTGGTTGGATTCCCACACGTACGGAGCGTGATGTACCCGGAGGAACGGCAGCAGGCGATCGCGTCGCTGGTGATGTCGAAGGGGCGGGCGTCGGTGACCGAACTGGCGCAGGCCTACGACGTCACCACCGAGACCGTGCGCCGCGACCTGGCCGTTCTGGACAGGGCCGGGATCGTGCGCCGCGTCCACGGCGGCGCGGTGCCGGTCCGGGCGCTGCATCTGGTCGAACCCGGCGTCGGGGAACGCGACATCACCCGGGCCGAACACAAGGACGCGATCGCCGTGGCCGCCGCGGAGTTCTTCCCGCTGAGCGGGGCCAGCGTGCTGCTGGACGCGGGCACCACCACCATGCGGATCGCCGCGCAGATCCCCGCCGACCGCGAACTCGTGGTGGTCACCAACTCGGTGCCGATCGCGGCGCGGCTGGCCACCGTGCCGTCGGTGTCGCTGCAGCTGCTCGGCGGCCGCGTGCGTGGGGTCACCCAGGCCGCCGTCGGCGAGCATGCGCTGCGGGTGCTCGACACCCTGCGGGTGGACATCGCGTTCATCGGCACCAACGCGCTGAGCGTGCGGCACGGCCTGTCCACCCCCGACAGTGACGAGGCCGCCGTCAAGCGGGCCATGGTCCGCGCTGCGAATTACGTTGTGGTGGCGGCTGACTCGTCGAAGATCGGCCGTGAGGACTTCGTCAGCTTCGCCCCGATCACGAGCGTGGACACTCTCATCACCGACCCCGAGATCTCCGCCGCCGCAACCGCCGAACTGAGTGGGCAGGGCGTCGAGGTCATCTGTGCAGGAGGCAGTTCGTGATCGTCACCGTCACCGCCAACCCCAGCATCGACCGCACCGTCACGCTGCCCTCGCCGCTGACGCGCGGCGCCGTGCACCGCGTCACCTCGGTGACCGACCAGGCCGGCGGCAAGGGCGTCAACGTCGCCAAGGTACTGACGATGGCGGGCGTGGACGCCGTCGCGGTGCTACCCGCGGCCACCAACGACCCGCTGCTCAACGCGCTGCAGACCGCCGCAGTGCCGTACCGCGTCGTGACCGCCGCCGAACCCGCCCGCACCAACCTGACGATCACCGAGCCGGACGGCACGACCACCAAGATCAACGAGCCGGGCGCCACGCTGGACGGCACGACGCTGCAGGCGCTCACCGACGCGGTGCTCGGCGCCGCCGACGACGCCGACTGGGTGGTGATGTCGGGATCCCTGCCACCCGGGGTGCCGCCGGCTTGGTACGGCGACGTCGTCGCGCTGCTCTCCCCGCGCAGGTGCCAGGTGGCCGTCGACACCTCCGACGCGCCGCTGGCCGCGCTCGTCGGTTCGCTGCAGCGCGGCGCCCCCGACCTGATCAAGCCGAACGCCGAGGAACTGGCAGGGGTGCTCGGGTTGTCCCCGCAGTCATTGGAAGACGCCGTGCGCCAGGGCGACCCGGAACCGGTGGTGGCGGCCGCCCGGCAGCTGATCGACCGGGGCATCGGCGCGGTGCTGGCCACGCTCGGCGCTGCCGGTGCCGTGCTGGTCGACCGCAACGGCGCGTGG
>NZ_LMVQ01000431.1 GCF_001545925.1 Mycobacterium sp. NAZ190054
GCCCCACACCCTGGCCGCGCTGGAGGCCGGGGTGCTCTCGGAATGGCGGGCCACCCTGATCGTGCGCGAATCAGCGTGTCTGAGCGTGCAACACCGCCGGGAGCTCGACGCCGAACTGTGCGCCGATCCGTCCCGGTTGGCGGGGTGGGGTAACCGGCGGGTGGAGGCCGAGGCCAAGACGATCGCCGCCCGCCTGGACGCCGCCGCCGTGGTCGAACGCATCGACAAAGCCGCCGCCGATTGCGCGGTGTCCTGCCGGCCGGCCCCCAACAACATGGTGTATGTGACGGTGCGGCTGCCACTGACCCAGGGCGTCGGGTTGTACGCGGCCTGCAAACGGGCCGCCGACACCAGCGCTGACGGGCGCCCGCGCGGGCAGGTGATGGCCGAGACCGTCTACGAGCGGGTGACCGGGCGGGCGGCGTCGGAGCCGGTGCCGATCGCGCTGAACCTGGTGATGGCCGACACCACCCTGGCCGGCGACGACAACGAACTCGGCTGGCTCGACGGCTACGGACCCGTCCCGGCCGGGCTCTGCCGGGCGTTGACCGGGGATGCGGTCGCCGATGTCGAGCCCAAGGCCACGCTGCGCCGGCTCTACCGTCATCCCACCAGCGGGCAACTGGTGGCGATGGAGTCGAAGGCGCGGAGGTTTCCGAAAGGGTTGGCGCTGTTGTTGCAGCGTCGGGATCGGACGTGCCGGACGCCGTACTGCAATGCCCCGATCCGCCATCACGATCACGCGGTTCCGGCCCGGGACGACGGAAAGACCAGCGCGGGTAACGGGCTCGGGTTGTGCGAGGCCTGCAACTACGCCAAAGAAGCGCCGGGTTGGCGGGTCAGTACGGGTGAGGAGAACGGGGAGCATCGCGCGGAGTATGTGACGCCGACCGGGGCGACCTACACCTCGATCGCCCCGGTGCTGCCCGGACCGCCGGTACGACGACGGCTCAGCCTGGCCGAAGGCCGACTCTCCATCGACCTCATCACCTTCGACACCAACGCCGCGTAGTGGGGGATCAGCGAGCGGCAGAGCAGGCGCCGGGCGGCTGCGGGCCACTACATTGGCGGCATGACCGCCACCTTTGCCGACGTCGCCAAGTCGGAGTACATCCTGCTGACCACGTTCACCAAGGACGGCCGCCCCAAGCCGACGGCGATCTGGGCTGCCCCGGCCGGCGACGGGCTGATCGCGATCACGCAGGAGAAGTCGTGGAAGGTCAAGCGGATTCGCAATACGTCTCGGGTGACCATCGCCCCGTGCGACCGGGTGGGGAAACCGAAAGGCGAGGCGGTCGAGGCGACGGCCCGGATCCTGGACAGGTCGGCCAACGGCGCGACCTACGACGCTCTGGGCCGGCGGTACGGACTGCTCGGCAAGACGTTCAACTTCTTCTCCAAGCTCCGCGGCGGCATGGCCAGGAACGTCTCGATCGAGCTCAGGCCGGTCGAGTAACCAGGAACCCGCGGTGGCGCCCGGTCGTTGGCACACTATGGCGATGCGGCTGTTCCTGATTTACGCGGTGCTCGAGGTGGCTGTCCTGGTGGCACTGACGTCGGCGATCGGTTTCGGCTGGACCGTGCTGCTGCTGGCGGGCACGTTCCTGCTCGGCCTGGCCCTCGCCGGATCCCAGTTGCGCCGCCATCTGCGCCGGCTGCGGTCCGGGGTGACGCTGTCCGACGCGCAGGGGGCGGTCACCGACAGCGTGCTGGTGGCGCTCGGTACCGTGCTCGTCGTGATTCCCGGCCTGGCCAGTTCCGTCCTCGGGCGCCGACGTCGCCAGCACCACCTGCAGTCCCAGCCGT
>NZ_LMVQ01000432.1 GCF_001545925.1 Mycobacterium sp. NAZ190054
CCAGCGCGGTCTCGAGCACGTTCTTGGTCAACTCGTTGAGCAGGCCATTCGGGCCGACCAGCTCAATTCCCTGTTCTTTCGCCTGCGCCAGCAGCTGCTCAGCGAGCTGGCGTTGATCCACATCGGTCGCCATGGAGTCGAGTGTTTCTGACATCGTCAGTCCTTCCCGCCAAGCTCACGCCCGGCGTGTCAGACCAAGACCAGATCCACCGTTATTCAGACAGACCCTCATACGGGGAGTGTCGCAGTAACGGTGTAAGTGGCCTTACGGCCCCCGGTGTGTCGGGGGCGGAAAGGTCACCTGATGACCGAGACTGTCGTGGCTGTGGAGCCATCGCAGAATGACCATGACGATCCCGCTCCGGCGGCGATCGATATCCCGCGCAGCCGTGAGGTCGACGAACTCGAAGTCGCCCGCGAACTGGTGCGTCAAGCCCGAGAAGCCGGTGTCGCACTGACCGGCCCAGGCGGACTGCTCAAAGCGATGACCAAAACGGTCATCGAAACCGCCCTGGACGAGGAGCTTTCCGAACACCTCGGGTATGACCGCCACGACCCCGCGGGTCACGGTAGCGGGAACTCCCGCAACGGAACCCGCTCGAAAACCGTACTGACCGACTCGTGCGGCAGTATCGAGATCGACGTGCCCCGCGACCGGGCCGGCACCTTCGAACCGCGCATCGTCAAGAAACGTCAACGGCGCCTGACCGACGTCGACGAGGTGATCGTGTCGCTGTATGCCCGTGGGCTGACCACCGGCGAGATCAGCGCCCATTTCAGCGGCATCTACGGCGCCGAGGTCTCCAAGGACACCATCAGCCGGATCACCGATCGCGTTGTCGAGGAAATGACGGCCTGGCATACCCGTCCACTGGAGCGGGGTCAGGTTCTAACGATCGTTGCGAATCCCGGACCGATGGGATTTCAATGCCTCGATACGCGCCCAACAAGATGCCGTCGGGTGTCAAACGTCGATACTTTGAACTGATCCGCACCGGAATGTCGGGAGCGGAGGCGGCCATGGCGGTGGGAGTGTCGCTCAGCTGTGGGTCGTTGTGGTTCATCGACGCTGGCAGCATGCGTTTCATCGACAAACCGATAAGTTCTCGCTACCTGACCCAAGACGATCGCATCGAGATCGCCGACGGGCTCGCCGCCGGGAAGCCGGTAAAGGAGATCGCCGAATGTATAGGCAAGACGTTTCAATCCGTCTACCGGGAGATCTCCAGGAATCGTAAGCCGGACGGCACCTACCAGCCTTGGTATGCCCACCCCCGGGGCCTATCAACGTCGCCAGCGACCGAAAACCCGCAGGCTGACCGCTGATACGGGACTGCGGGCAGCTGTGGCGGACAAGCTGTCCAAGAAATGGTCACCAGCCCAGATCAGCCGGTGGCTGCGGCGTCGATATCGTCGCCGGCCGACGTGGCACCTATGTACCGAGACAATTTATGAGGGTGTCTACCGAGGACTGGTAGTCGACATAGACCAACAGACCCGCAGCTCCGGCAAGAACGCCAACATCCTGCGGACCGGCCGGATCTATCGGCATCGACGCGGGCGTGGACGAACTCGTGACGGCGCTCTGCGGCAACTCACCAAGCTCCGGTCAATCCACGAGCGACCTGCCAGCGTTCAATCGCGTCGGCAGGCGGGCCACTGGGAGGGCGATCTCGTGCGCCACGAGGCGCTGTGTGACCGAGCGGAGGTGAGAGACCTGCGCCGTTGTGCTGTCGCAGCAGCATAACGAAGCTGGGGGCAGCCTGAACCGGGAGACGCCGGTGAGGGCGGCAAGCAGCCCC
>NZ_LMVQ01000433.1 GCF_001545925.1 Mycobacterium sp. NAZ190054
GTGGGCGTTCGCGTCGGTCAACGTCGACACGACACCGCGGGTGGCGCAGATGTTCGGCGTCCAGGCGGTGCCGACCGTGGTGGCACTGGCGGCCGGCAGGCCGTTGTCGAGCTTCGAGGGCATGCAGGTCGCCGACCGCTGCGGCGATCAGCCCGACGTCCCAGCCGTCGACCACGACGCCGGTCTGTCCGTCGACGACGGTCTCCGGGGCTCCGCCGGACCGGCCCGCCACCACCGGCACCCCGGTCGAGGACGCCTCCAGGTACACGATTCCGAGGCCCTCGACGTCCAGACCGGCTCCGCGCGTCCGGCACGGCATCGCGAACACGTCGGCCATCGCGTGATGCGCGGGCAACTCCTCGCCGGGCACACCGTCGGTGAACACCACATGCTCGGCAACCCCGAACGTGTGGGCGAGCCGGTGCAGCGAGGTGCGGTACGGGCCACCGCCGACGATCACGAGCGCGGCGTCGGGCACCCGCTGGCGGATCGCCGGTAACGCCCGGATCAGCATGTCCTGCCCCTTGCGCGGGACCAGCCGCGAGACACAGACCACCACCGGCCGTCTGCCGAGGCCGTACCGGGCACGCAGTTCGGCCCTGGCGACCTCGTCGGGGACGAAGCGCTCGGTGTCCACCCCCGGCGGCACATGCTCCAGCGCCGCATCGGGACCGAACGCCGACGCGAACCGTCCCCGGGTGTAGGAGCTGACATAGGTGACGACATCGGTGTCGTTGCCGATGCGGCGCAACGCGGTCCGCGCCAACGGCAGCATCGACCAGCCGACTTCGTGGCCGTGGGTGCTGGCGATCACCCGGCGGGCTCCGGCGGCCCGGGCCAGCGGCGCCAGCAACGCCAGCGGCGCAGCGGCGCCGAACCACACGGTGTCGATGTCGCGGTCCCGGATCAGCCGCTGCATCCGCACGGCCACCGTCGGCTCGGGCACCATCAGGGTCCCGGGATGGCGGACCACCTCGTAACCGGTGTCCTCGGCCACGGCGTCGTAGTCCTCGGCGCCCTTCCATTTCGGCGCGTACACGGTCAGGCGGTGTTCACCGGATTCCACCAGGTGCCCGACGAGCGCCTCCAGATAGGCCTGGATACCGCCGCGCCGCGGCGGATAGTCGTTGGTGACCAGCAGGATGCGCCTCATCGGCTGCCCACCGGAAGCCCGTGCAGCTCCACGCCCAGCACGTCGCGGACCGCGGTCGCGACGTCGGTGTGACCGGGTCCGCACGCCGCGGTGTAGAGAGCACGCAGTTTCGCCGCGCCGTAGGTGACGGCGACGTACGTCGCGAACTCCCATGCCCGGTCGTAGGCCGCCGACCGCCCGGGACCGGGGGTGGCCAGCTCGGCGTCGGTCGGTGGTGTCGGCGCCGCGGCGGGCGGCACCGAGGCCGGTGGGCGTGCGACGTAGTCGGCGACGCCCTCGGTGAGCCACACGGGCGCGTCGGCGGCGGTGCCGGACCTGGCCGCGTAATGAAAAAGTTCGTGGCGCAACACCGTTCGCAAATCGGTGTCGGTCATCGCGCCGGCACCCGGGGAGAACATGATGCGCTCGGCGGTGGTGGTGGCCGCGACATCGGCGCCGCCCCCGGCCAGGGTCGCGAACTGCTCGGCCGACCCGGCGACCATCACCGAGATCTCGCGCCGCCAGTGCGGGCCCCAGAACGCCGGCAGCGCGCCGAGCAGCACGGACATGCCCTTGCG
>NZ_LMVQ01000434.1 GCF_001545925.1 Mycobacterium sp. NAZ190054
ACCGACCGCGTCGGCGACGAAGCAGACGTCCGCCCCGACGGCATCACACATGTCGGCCACCGCGTTGACGAATGAGATCTTGGTCGCCACAAACGCATTCGCCGCCGCCTTGACCATCTCGGCGGTCGTCAGATCCGTCACCAGAAACGGTGTGCCCGCGTCGACGAACGCGGCGTACACACCCTTGAGCACCCGTTCGGCATAGTTGAGCCGATCCGTCTCGACGCCGAGCACGATCCGGTCGGGCGCCAGGGCGTCCCGGACCGCGTGGCCCTTGCGCAGGAAATCCGGGTTCCAGCCCAGGTTCACGGCGTAGCCGGCCGGTGCGAGCGCACGGATACGGGCGCTGACCTGCCTGGCCGTCCCCACCGGCACGGTCGATTTACCGAAAACCACTGCAGGACTGGTCAACCGGGGAGCCAAATGCTCGACGACGGCGTGCAGCGCGGTGAGATCGGCGCCCGGCTCACCGGCCTTCTGCGGAGTGCCGACCGCGATGAAGTGGACCGTCGCGAAGGTGGCGGCCTCGTCGTAGGAGGAGGTGAACCGCACCGCGCCGCGTTGCACGTGCCGCCGCAACAGGTCAGCCAATCCTGGTTCATAGAACGGTAGTTCACCGTTCTGCAAGGTCGCCAGCCTGCCGAGGTCGATGTCGACGACCAGGACGTCGTGGCCGAGCTCGGCCATGACGGCGGCATGTGTGACGCCGAGGTAGCCCGCACCGAAAACCGCGATCTGAGCCATCGTCGCCCACTTTCCCTCAGGCTGATCCGGGCGCCGGGCCGGGCGAGCACGGCAAACACGTACGGCGACCTGCGCCCACCGAAGCCCCTTCCCCCACGAGACGTGTGGAGCGGATCCGGAGCGACGACCAGGGGGACGCCGCAGTTAACGGTCCGACCGACACCTCAACTATCCGGTGACACCGGCAGGGGGTACATAGTCCGTTGGAGCCAACTTCGGGACCAGGCCGGGACTAGTCCTCTGAATCGGTCTCGGTGAAGCGGACCGTCCGGAAACGTGCGGCGGCCTCCGCCCGATTGGTGACGCCGAGCTTGGTCAGAACGCTGTGGACATGATTTTTGACCGTGTGGACGGCGATGCACAGCCGGTCGGCGATGTCGCGGTTCGACAGGCCCAGTTCCAGCATCCGGAGGATCTGGACCTCCCGGGCCGTCAGGACCAGTTCCTTGGCGGCCGGCTCGCGCTGGGACGCCAGGCTGGAGAGGCGGCGCAGGAGGATCGCCGACACCTTCGGCGAACAGAGCATCTCCCCCTGAGCAACTCTGCCCATCACGGTCAGCAGGTCGTCGAGCGATTCGTTGCGGAGGTGGTAGCCGGCGACGCCGGCTTCCGCACAGGCGATGATCCCGTCATCGTCGTCGTCGGCCATACCCAGCACGATCACCCGCGTGCGGGGGTTGACCTCGAAGACCGCGTGCAGCAGCACCACACTGTCGCGGGTGTTGATGTTGAGCAGCACGAGGCCGGGCGGCGTGGTCGTCAGCGCGGTGAACAGCGAGGGAAGATCCCACGCGACGCTCACCGTTCCCGCACCGCTGCTGCTGAAGGCCGCGGCCAGATTCTCCCGGTTGAGTGTGCAGTCGTCGATGATCAGCACACGCGACTCGGACAACGGGAGATGTTCATCGCGGGCAGGCGCCACCGCCGTCGGCGCACAGTTCATCACCACCGGCACCGGGTCCCGCGCCGGCTGCGGCTTCCAGGCCACGCCGTCGCGCAGCGCATCCCGGACGGGACTCGCCATGGGGCGCTGGTACACGCATTCGGTCGACATCCCCTGCCCGTCGCGCCCCGGCCTGCGGCGCACCGCGACCAGCGCCGAGCGCGGCGGCATTGCCCGATCAGCTGGATTTGCTGATGGCCGTTCCGTGTCTATGAGTTTCGCCGACATTGCTACCCCCGATTGGCCAAACCAACGTCCCGAGATGGTTGGACGCAACGTAATTGTGGCTCACGACGATGGTGGCTGCGACATTTTCGGTAGCGTCAACCGTCAGGTACTTGCAAATGACGTGCAGTTGCCAAATCTTCCCATTAGCGCATGCACTCTCCATAACCAGCGTTAGGGTCTGCTTTCTTTGTAGCTCCAGTTGTCGTTACACAGACAACCTGACCTGGTCACTTACCGGTTCCAGAGCTATTGAAGGACTGGATCGGTGGCCTCGATCAGATCCCCCGGCCCCGGTCTAGCTCTTTCAGAAAGTTTGCTAGTTTTGCAAACACCTGCACAAAATCGCTGTCATGCGGTGCTGCCGCACCTTAGCTTGGCAGCCGCGCTTGACGTGTGCCAGCAAGCCGGACGCCCGTGCGGCGGGCACCTGCGGGACCTCCAGCGGTCGCCCGCCGGGAGGGTGTTGCTCGGGGGGCCGCGCTCAGGCGGCCTCACCGCTGTCGGCGTCGTCGCCCACCGACTCGGCGTCGTCCTGGTCCGTCGGCTCCGGGCCGTCGCCTGCGGGCTCGACGGACACGTCGTCCGTCGACTCCTCCGGCGCGGGATCGACGCCGTCCTCGCGGGCCTCTTCGGTCCCGGATGACAGCGGCTCCTCGTCGACCACATCCGGCTCCTCGACCTCGGCAGCGACGTCCTCGGTCTCGGTCTGTCCGGTAGCGACGTCGTCGTCCGCCTCGTCGACGACGTCGTCGTCACGCCGGCGCTGGACGTCCTCGCCGCCGGTGGTCACCGAGGCGTCGGCCTCCCCGGGCTCTTCGACGGGCGCCTCGGTGTCGGCGGGCGGGTTGAGCGGCGCGAAGAACTGGGCACGTGTCGGCTCGCTGTAATCGCTTCGGTCATAGGCGAGTTCGATGAACTTGCGTAGCGGCGCGTCCAGCGCTGCGATGATCGGATCGGGCAGCCACGCCACCGGCATGAGCAGCGGCACGGGGTAGGTCCTGACCACGTAGTAGTGGGTGTTGGAGTCCTCGTCGAACTGGTAGTAGTCCGGGTCGCCGGATGCCTTCGCCTCTTCCAGGTCTTCGGCGGTCAACACCATCTGGGTGTTGCCGTGTACCAACAGGATTCCCATGAACGCGTTGGCGACCGCGATCGGGTTCCACAGGTAGGTCGGGAAATCGGCCCAGCCGTCGTACTGGCGCACGATGTCGTAGGTGACATCACCGTTGTTCGGGGTGGCGCCGTCGAAGGTGAAATCCAGGATCGGGATCGTGATGCCTTTGAACCGTTGCATCACACCGCCGTTGGGCCGGTTCGGATTCGAGACGAGCAGGTAGGTGTTACCGGTGTGGGTGCCCTTGTACCGGGACGCGACGACCGCGCCCTGCGAGAAACCGAAGATCAGGTCACCGGCGGCCGGGTCCTGCGCCTCCAGCGATGCGACACCCTCGCGGACCGAGTTGTTGAACGTGAGGTCGCCGAAACCTCCGTGCGAAACGGGCCAGAAGCCGGCGTTGTAGTCGACCTTCTGGTACGGCGAGTCCGGCGGCGTCACGCCGGTGCCGTCGATCACCTCGGTGATGAAGTCCCGGTACACCTGCTCACTCGGTAGGAAGCCGATGCTGGTGCCGCGCAGATAGTGCAGCGACGCCGCCAGCTGGGGAACGACCGACAGGGTGGGCGCGACGCCGATCGCGGCAGCGCCGGCCAGTGCGACCCCCGCGGTGCCGAGTGCCGAGGCCGCGGCCTTGATGCGTTTCTTGCCCATCCGTCCCCCTTCAACGCCGCAGATGCTCCGCGAGCCCACCGAGTGTATGCAGATGGGTTTGCTGAAGCCAAGCACGGGTTTGGCCGCCCGCCGGGGTCGACCGGCGGACCTGCGTCGCAGCCGCCCGGGGCGCAAGACGACGCCGCGGCTAGAAGCGTAGTGATCTAGAAACTTCGTGCTCACCGCTCGTTCTGTGTGGGCATCGTGGGCGGACGAGTCGGCGATTGTCCCGACGTCAGGAGGCGACGAAGCGGATCAGGCGGAGACCTGCTCGTAGGTGGGGCAGAGCGGGCGGTTCGGTGTTTGCTCTGTCCGTCGCGAAGGTGTGGCGGCCGGAGATCGGACCACCATTAGTCCGCAAGTCGTGCCCCTGACCCGGCGTCGAAGAGGACTACCGACTCAGGCTCCGCGGCGATCTGTACCGTCTGTTCGGCGCGGAGGCCGGATCGAGACCCTGTGCGAACCACGACATCACTCGTTGTGCCGTCATGGGCGACCGAACCATACACGAACGACACAGATCCCAGATCCTCGACCTGAGTGATGTTCATCGGAAGCCCTTCGCCCTCGGGTGCCAGACGCCAATGCTCGGGGCGGATTCCGAGGATGACCCGATCACCCGTCGCCTTCGACGCCGCTGACCGAGGCAACGGCAACCTCTGCCCGTCCAGCATCACAGCGCCGTCGCGAGGGGTCGTTTCCAGCAGATTCATACCCGGTGATCCGATGAACTTCGCGACGAACAGGTTAGCCGGACGCTCATACAGAGCCAGTGGTGCGTCGACTTGTTGCAAGACACCGTCTTTGAGCACCGCTACGCGATCACCCATCGTCATCGCTTCGACCTGATCGTGGGTCACATAGACCGTGGTGATGCCGAGACGGCGCTGCATCGCCGAGATTTGCGTGCGCGTGGACACCCGCAGCTGGGTATCCAGGTTCGACAACGGCTCGTCCATCAGGAACACCTGCGGTTCCCGAACGATGGCCCTTCCCATGGCGACTCGCTGCCGCTGGCCACCCGAGAGCGCCTTGGGCTTGCGGTCGAGATAATCCGTCAGCTCGAGCATCCGGGCAGCATCTTCGACTCGGCGATTGCGGTCGGCCTTGTCGACCTTCGCAAGCTTCAGAGCGAACCCCATGTTCTCGCGGACCGTCATATGTGGATAGAGGGCGTAATTCTGGAAAACCATGGCGATATCGCGGTCCCGCGGCGGAACTTCGGTGACATCGTGGCCGCCGACGAGGATACTGCCGTCGGTGACCTCTTCGAGGCCGGCGAGCATGCGCAGCGACGTGGACTTCCCGCAGCCGGAAGGACCGACGAAAACCATGAATTCGCCGTCCTCAATATGGAGATCGAAATTGTCCACCGCGGGCCGTTCATGGCCGGGGAAGACACGACGGACGGAATCGAACGTTACCGACGCCATTGCAGATTCCTTTCAGAGCTAGGTTATGACTGAGGCGGCCGGGTGGTCCGCCGGATGATCAGCTCGGGCGGCAGCAGGACCACCCAGCCCTCGGAGCCACTCGCCGATTCGGCGTCGAGCAGTTCCTGGGCGGCACGCTCGCCGATCGCGGTGTTTCCGGGGCGCAGCGAGGTCAGTCCGATGTAGGCGAACCCGGCTACAAGGGTGTCGCCGTAGCCGATCACCGACACCTCCGATCGACCCCGCTCCGATAACGCCGCGAGGACGCCGACGGCCGCGTAGTCGGAGACGGCGCTGATCGCAGTGAATTGCATTCCGCTGTCGATGAGTCGCAACGTCGCGTGGTAACCAGCGGCCTCGGAGAAGTCCGCCGATTCGACGTGGACATGTGCGCCGAGGCCCAACGCTCGCATGGCATCGGCGTAGGCCTGCGCCCGCAGTTCGGCGATGCGGCCGCCTGCCCCGCCGACATGCGCCACGACGTTGTGCCCCAAATCCTTCAGGTGGCCGATGGCGGCCATCATCCCAGCCATGTCGTCAGTGCGAACCGTGGCGACGGCGGGCATGGCTTCAAGCGACGCACCTGCCACCACCGTCGGGATCGCCTCGACCAGCGTGTGCACCGCCGACATATCCGGAACTCCGCCGACGATAAGCAGACCCTGTGGCCGCAGATCACCGAAGAACGTGACGGCACTGGGGTCCAGTGCCGTCACGTTGTCGGTCTCTACCAGGTGCGCCGAGGTCATCAGCGCGGTACGGCCGCTCGCCTTCAGACGGTTCCGTGCCCCGTCAACGATCTCGGCGAAAGCGGGGCTGTGCAGGTCGGCCATCAGAACCCCGACGAATCCACCATCGGACGCTGCAAGCGACCGTGCCGCCCAATTGGGCCTGAATCCGAGTTCCGCGGCGGTCGCCAGGACAAGTTCGCGCTTCTCTTTGCTAACCCTGTTGGGATCGGCGTATACGAAAGACACCAACGACTTCGACACACCCGCCGCCGCGGCGACGTCGCGGATGGTCACGCGTTTCTGAGGCACGGCATTGTTTCCTCTCGACCGGAACTGGCGCTGCACAGCATGTCTGGTCAGCGCCGCCGACCAGTCACCCTTGCGTCACATTCGGCGTGCACACATTGGCTCCGTAGCAACGGAACTCGTACACCCCGGCGGCGGGATCGCCGTTGGTGGCGTACACCATGAGCCGCAGCCGTGTCGTGGTCACCGCATCGAAGGTATGCACCACCCGGGTCGTGACATTACCTTCGACTCGCACCACCTCGCGCCAGTCGCCGTCCTCCCAGGCCTCGATCGCGTAGTCCCTGACAGTCTGGGGGTCCCGGTACAGCGGCGGATACGCGTGGTACTCCCGGAGCAGGTGACCGGCGAAGGTCAGCTGTACCTGGGTGATCGTCTCGGGCTGTGTCCACTCCAGAGCAAGCCACTGCGGCAACGGCACCACCGGATCCGACCTCCACTGGTTGGTGGCGGCGTGCGGTCGGGTGACGCCGGTGAGCACCTGCTCCGGCGCATAGGCCCGTTGTGGCGGCTCGATCTGGAAGCTCAGTGTCGAACCGCCACCGAAGCGGCGATACCGGCCGCCGTCCTCGTAAGCGGCGATTTGCCCGGGCAAGACAGCGGGGCTGAGCACCCATTCGACGTCGGCCGCCTCGGCGAGGTCGATGCGCAGGTATCGGCTCGGA
Source organism: Mycobacterium sp. NAZ190054 (assembly GCF_001545925.1). Lineage (GTDB taxonomy): Bacteria > Actinomycetota > Actinomycetes > Mycobacteriales > Mycobacteriaceae > Mycobacterium. The sequence goes on from NZ_LMVQ01000434.1 coordinate 6,819, forward strand.
TTGTGCTCTCCGTCTTCGACGTCGAGATCGACCTGCCATTCCACCCAGTGCGGCCCACCGGGCGGTACCAGCAGATCGGCGACCGCCAGCGGTTTTGCCGGATCCACCCGGTAATCCCAGATGTCTTCAACCTCGTGCAGGGTGGCTGCGACGGCGCGTGGCTCGTGCGAGGTGTTACGAAGCGCCAGCTTGAGGGAATGCAGGGGTTGTCCGGCACCCACCGCCACCCATTGCGCGATACGTTTGGTCAGTTCACCTTTGAAGGGGAATACGGGGTAGCCACGCCAATGGTCGATTCCGCCGAGCCAATTGGCGCTGTTGGGACCGACGCCACGCACCAAATCGGTCGAGCTAGCGGTGACCGATGCACGACGGGCCAGATCTTCGGGATCCTCATTACGTAGGTGCGGCAGGAAACACCCATCGCGCAACAACGCTTGCTGCACGGCGGGCACGTGTGAGGCGAGGTCGCGCCGAAGGTCTTGCACCGTACCGGCCATCGCAGCTGCAGTGCCGGCGGCTTGTCCCATGAGCGCCGCCGTGCCCATCACGCGCAATGAACCAAGAGCGACGTGTGTGGAGCTGACGTTGCGTCCGGCCATCATCAGATTGGTGAGGTCCTTGGCAATCAGCGCGCGCATCGGTATTCCAAACGGGCCCACGTACGTCGAGGAACCCGAGCTGGACTCGGGATCAGCCAACCTTGCGTTGGTGACCGGTTCGGCAACCTTTTCGAGTAAGCCGCCAATGGTGTGCAGGTCGATGTACCACCCACCGAAAGCGATCTCGTCATCAAATGCCTTGTCGCGGTCGAGATCGTGCTCGGTGAGCAGTATTTCTCCGAGGATGCGCCGACTCTCCCTCTTGCCGGGCGTCTGTCCTACCCAGTCCAACGCGAGGTTTGCGGCGCGTGGCGACCAGTACGGGTCACGGTTCTTCAGGTAGTCCCAGATACCGAGCACGTGGCGCGTCAGTTCGTGCCGAATGGCTTCGTTGTCGTAAAGGGTGTCCCATGGGGTGCCAATCTCGATCCACCAGTATCCGCTCTCCAGTGTGGGGATCAGCCGGCCACCGTCCTTGAAGAAGGAGGCATCGTCGTAGCGGACTGCCCACTCGGGGGCATGGAACTCGATGGGCCGCCCGGTGTCGATGGTCTTGAAGTGCAGTGAGCTACCCATAGTGCCAACGCCGGCCTGCGCCGGTGCGTGGGCTTCATTGAACTCTGCGGACGCTTCCATCCCGGTACGGGATTCCGCGCCGGCCAAAGCCGCGACAGTGCCGTCGCCGGTGCAGTCGATCACGGTGCGGCCCGCGATGACCAGTTCCGTCTCGGCGTTGGCAACCCGTGCACGCACTGCCGTGACGGTTTCGCCGTCGACGTCCACACCATGCACGGCCGTGTTGAGGTGCAATGTCAAACCCTCTGTACGAACAGCCATGTCGTAGAGGATCAGATCCCAAACGCTGTTGGTCCAGCCGTTCTCGCGGATGACCGCGTGATTGGTGGCGCGATCGGCGATCAAGGCCTCCGAGATGATGCCCGTCTCGCGGGCGTAGCCGTGGAACGCGGCAGCGCCGTGCGGGGTCACCCTCACCTCGGAGGAGGAATTGCCACCCAGCACGGGCCGATCCTGGATCAGCACCGTGCTCGCTCCATGCCGGGCGGCGGCCACAGCCGCGGAGAAACCGGCCAGGCCACCGCCACACACCACTACGTCGTACGTCTCTTCAACCGTCTTCATTCGTATCCCTTTCTCAATTCGCTTTGTGGACCGGTCCACACAACCCTATGCCGGATCGCGCCGTTCGTCGATTCGGTTATTCGGTACCGAGTTGTTCCTGTAGTCCTTCTTTGGCGTCGCGGAGCGCTTGGGACACCGGCACAGTTCCTCCGAGCGCCGCTTCGATGCACTCGTCGAAATGCTGTTGCGCTGCCGTGGCTTTCGGAAAGCTCCACAGTGGATTGACGCGAGAGGCCGGTGCCACCACTGCGTTCCAATCTGTGTAGAACCCGTTATTTGAAAACCACGAGGATTCGAGGGCCTGCACAGTGGCCGGCGGTTGGCCCGCCTCCTCGAACATGATCTGCAATGCGGCTTCGTCGGTGCTCATGTATTGCATCAAGGCCTCGACGGCAGGCCCTTCACTGAGCGCGACGAGCGGCTGACTCCAGACGAGATTGTGCCCCAGCCCGTCCCGAGCCGGCCGCGCAATGGGCCGCATCTTGTCCGCGATGTCCGGGTCACTGGCCCGCTTCGGGACCACACCGATCGCCTGGGGGGCATCGTCGTAGAACACGGCGCGCTGCTGCCCGAACAAAGTGCGCGCGTCGTCACGGATGATGCCCGCCTGGATCAGGCCTTCGTCGATCAGCATCTTCCAGTACTCGACAGCCTGAACGGAACCCTCATCACCCAGCGTCAAAGTACCGTCGGTCAAGATCGGCGAACCGAATGCCCACATCCACGGCAGGATGTCCTTGAGCTGTGTGACGTCGGTACACGGCAGGTACGGGATCAGCGACGGTTCAGCGCGTTTGATGGTGCGCAGCGCTTGAGTGAACGAGTCTATGGTCCTGATCGTACCGATGTCGACGCCAAACTGTTGGCACAGACCGGCGTTGCTGACGATGCCGATCGCCGACTGCGTCCACGGGATCGCGTATCGCGTACCGCGATAAGTTCCTGCGGCCCGCACGAAATCTGGGTAACGGGCGGTGTCGACCAGCGGCCCGATATCGGCTAGCACCCCGGCGGTGACGAGCGTGGACATCCACTCCTCGTCGATGTGGACGAGCCCGCTGGCATTACCACTGCGCGACTTCAGCACCAGCTGGTTGAGGTACTGCTCGTACGGATAAGACCTGGTCCGGACCGCAATGCCGGAGCGTTGTTCGAATCGGTTCACCGCCTCGTTGGTCGGCCCTGCGCCGCTGGTACCGAAGACCCAGGAGGTGAAGTTGACCGCCTTACCGTCGGCGATAGCCGAGTCCGACGACGAGCAGCCCATGAACGCGGCGCCGACGGCACCGAGGCTCAGAGCCAGGGCGGAGCGGCGGGACAGCATGAAGCTATTCCGTTGTGTCACTTGATCGCTCCTGTCACCGCACCGTTGACGAAATGCTTCTGGAGCGCCAGGAAGATCACCACGACAGGCAACGAAGTCATGATCGACGCAGCCATCATTTCGCCGTATGCAGTGCGGAACTCGCCCATGAAGCGCAACGACAATCCGGCGGGAAGGGTTTGCTTCTCGGTGTCGACGAGTGTGAGGGCAAACGGTAGGTCGTTCCACGCTCTGATGAAAGCGAACAGTGCAACCGCGATGATCGCTGTCTTCATCACCGGCAGCAGCACCGAGCCCATCACCCGCAGCTCGCTCGCGCCGTCGATTCGAGCCGCCTCGATCAGCTCATCCGGCAGCGCGTCGAAGGTGTTCTTCATCATCATCACCGACAGTGGCAGCGTGAAGGTGGTGAACGAGAGAACCAAGGCGATGTAGGTGTTGAGCAGGCCCGCCCTGTCGAAGGCGGTGTACAGGGTCACCAACAGCAGCACCTGCGGGACGATCTGCGCGATGAGGAGCAGGTACATCAGCCCGGTCCGACCTCCGAACCTGAACTTGGAAAACGCATAGCCGGCCCAGAACCCGACGGTCACGCTGAACACCGAGGTGGCGATGGAGACGAGAAGGCCGTTGAGCACGAACGCCGTCAGCGTGGGATCCCCCAGCACAGTCAAGAAATGGTCCAGCGTGTACGACCGCAGGATCGACGGCGGGAACTGGAAGATGTCGGCACTGCTGGTGAAGGAGGTCAGCACCATCCATCCGATGGGTATCAGCGCGAACGACGCGATGACCGCCAGCGTGACATAGGCGACAATCGGCCGAGGCTCACGTGATCCAAATCGCCTGCGCTTCAGTAATGCTGGCGTGCTCATCGCCGTGCCTCCCTTTCCTGACGGGCCGAGTACACAAGGTAGACAGCGACAACCACGGCCATCAGCGCGGTCCACAGGATTCCGATGGCACCGGCTTCGCCCAGGTCGAATCGTGAGAAGGCAGCCTTGTAGAGATCGATCGACAGGGTGGTCGTCGAGCCCACCGGGCCGCCGCCGGTCATGACGTACGGGATCTCGAAATGCTGTAAACCCCAAATCATCTCAAGGAGAAGCGTCAAGGCTATCGCGGCCTTGATCTGCGGCAGCACCACATAGACCTGCTTCTGCCAACCCTTGGCGCCGTCGATGGCTGCGGCATCGTGAACTTCGCTGGGCACGCCTTGCAGGGCGGCCAGTAGAAGGACCGCCATCCACGGGAACGAATGCCAGATCTTGGCGATGATCACAGCCGCCATCGCGAAGCCCGGCGAATCGAGCCAGCCGGTGTTCCCACTGCCTCCCAACCACGCCGAGACCCCGTTCAGCAGGCCGTAATTCGTGTCGAATATCCACCGCCACAGGAACGACACGACCACACCCGGGAGTAGCCACGGGATCAGCAGGCTGGAGCGCCAGAGCGCCAGAGCTCGGAGCTTAGAGTTCAGCGCAATGGCCAACGCGAGTGCGAGAACGAGGGCACCGACGGTCGAGATGACGACGAACACGATCGTCTGCCAGGCAACGCTCCAAAAATCCGGGCTCGACAGCAGATCGGAAATATGTTGCAGACCAACGAAATCACCGCTGCGGTCGCCCAGCAAGCTTTCGTCGAACAACCCGTAGGCCAGCGACTGGACGAACGGGTAGGCGATAACCGCAAAGAACATGACCATCGCCGGCGCCAACAGCAGGTAGGGAAACCACGACCGTTTCCTCTTGCGTCTACCTGTGCTGCGAACCTCGGGGTTTGGCGACGACCGCGGACGTCTAGGAGCTGTCGCGGAGGTATAGGTCTGAACCACGATCAGTTCACCGGGCCCTGGGAGGCGGCGCAGTGGTGGGGCATGTGTCGTCCTCTCTGACGTGTGCCACTAAGGCCAGGACCTCACGCGGCATTAGTGGCGCGGGTCACGTGGACCGGTCCACAACCTACGCCGACACCGATCGGCTCGTCAAGTAGGACGCGTTGTATGCCGTCAGTCGATGCGCACCAATTCGACAACCGGGATGACCCGTTCGGTCTCGCGTTGGTATTCGCCGAACTGGGGCTGAGCTTCTACCTGCTTGGCGTAGATGGCGTCGCGCTCTTCGCCCGTGAGGACCCGCGCGGTGGCCTTGAACGTCTCGCGGCCCAGCTCGACGGTCACGTCCGGGTTGGCGACGAGGTTGCGGTACCAGTCCGGATGGGTGTCGGCGCCGCCCTTACTGGCGAAGATGTAGATGCGCCCGTCCTCGAGCAACGGCACCAGCGGTGCGATGCGTTCGATACCGGACTTCTCGCCGACGTGGTGGACGAGGACGAGCGGCTTGCCCTCGAACGGGCCGCCGACCTTGCCGCCGGTGGTGCGGAACTCGTCGATCACGACGCGGTTCATTTCGTCGAATGCCTGTTTGTCCATGCCGCTTGTACACGCCGAACCGCCACGGCTATTCCCGACAACGAAATCAGGTAATCCCGATAACGAAATCAGCCCCCTCGAATGGGGCCAGGCGTAAGCCGACGGATCTACAGCGCACTGCGCTGCCGGCGACCGACCTAACGCCGTTGCTGTGGCCGCTGTGATGTGACCGCGGGCGCTTTGTAAGTTCACTTATGAAATCGGACACATTTAAGTTACTTCCGAGTAAGGTACCGCGTGGTTTTGTTCCACACACGACAAAGGAAGCCATATGCACACGACTCTCCGCCCGTTCGCGACTGCCGGCGTTGCGCTGGTGAGCGCAAGTGCCCTCGCGGTCAGCCCGCTGACGCTGGACGCGACCCTGCCCGGCGACAAGGTCACCACCCCCGCGGTTCAATTCACCGCCGCGGTGGACCCGATCACGCCGTTGCTCGAAACTTTCAACACCTCGGTGATGAACTTCGCGGGCCTGGCCAATGCGTTGCTGGAGGCGCCGGCCCCGGTATTGCAGCAGATCATCGCCAACCAGATCGGCTATCTCTCGCAGCTTCCCGATCTGCCGGCGATCGTCGAGCAGATGGTGGCCAATCTGGGCGCCGCGCTTCAGGCGCCGTTCGCGATCGATACGGACACGCTCGAGAACACCACCCCGGGGATGAGCCACCGCAATCTGTTCCTACTCCTCCAGGGACTCGCAGAAGAAGGGGCCAGCCCGATCCCTGCCGCGCTCCAGCCGCTGATCGATTTCTCGACCACCTACACCAGCGGTGTTCTGCTCGGCTTGGTCGGCCCGGTGATCAGTCCGGTGCTGGCGTTGGCCGCCAGTGCACAGACCGTCATCGAGAACATCTTCAGCGAGACTCCGGATTTCGAAGCGGCGTTCAACGCCCTGGTGAATACGCCCACGGCGATGGTCGATGCCTTCCTCAACGGCGGACAATCGCTCGATCTCACCCCGGTGTTCGACCTGCTGGGGTTGGATCTGAGCCCGGCGGAGGGGATCGAGGTGCCCACGGTGGGCATCACCTTCGGCGGCCTGCTGAGCCCGGGCGGGTCGATCGTCAACGCCCTCAGTTTCGACATCTCCATCGGCGGTGTCATCGACATCCCCGTTCCGGGTCAAGGCCCGGGCGCGATCGGTTCGCTGATCGGCCTCGCCCAGACCATCGCCAAGGCACTCGGCTGGGACGGCGAGGGCAATCCGCTGGCGCCGCCGCTCAGCACCCCCGAGGAGACTCTGCGCCAAATCAACGACATCTCGCTCCTGGCGGCGCAGACCGTCACGCTGGACACGCCGGCGCCCGAGCTCGACCAGGCGGTCACGGCGGAGCAGACCACGGAGTCGGCCCCCGAAGGTCCCGACGTGTCGCCGGCGGTGACGGTCACCGACGAGGAACCCGCCGACGAGATTGAGCCGTCCGCGACGGAGGAGTCGACCGAGGAGGGCTCCGAGGAAGAAGGCTTGGAGGAAGAAGCCGCCGAGGAAGAGGCCGCCGAAGAGGAGGCCACCGAGGAGGAAGCCGCCGAAGAGGAAGCCGCCGATCCCGAATCGGAGGGCGATGAGTCCGACGGCGCAGACTCGACGGACAGCGGGAACGACAACTCCGACTCCAGCAGCAAGTCGGGTGCTTCGGACAGCAAGTCCGACAGCTAGCGGATGAGTCGATCGGCCCCTGTCCCCAACCGGGCAGGGGCCGATCGCATTTCAGCGTCGGCACCGCAGAGCCGTGTCGGCTGCAACGAATCAGGCCCCCTCGAAAGGGGGCCTGACCATGGTGGCAGGTAGTGGATTCGAACCACTGTAGGCGTAAGCCGACGGATTTACAGTCCGCTCCCATTGGCCGCTCGGGCAACCTGCCGGGTGCTGCATGTGCGCTGCACAGCGCGCTCAGCAGGATACAACGAGGACCGTGCCCGACTACAAATCGCCGGGTGGGGGGCGGTGTCCCGCCGGTCACGGCCAGCGGCGAAGATGGACCCCAGCACCGACACCACGAGGGAGGGACGAGGCCAATGGCGGATTCATCGTTCGACGTCGTCAGCAAGGTCGAATCGCCGGGTGGGGGGCGGTGTCCCGCCGGTCACGGCCAGCGGCGAAGATGGACCCCAGCACCGACACCACGAGGGAGGGACGAGGCCAATGGCGGATTCATCGTTCGACGTCGTCAGCAAGGTCGGGTTCGCGCACCAGCGCCCGGGCCAGTGAAACCCGTTGTGCCTCACCGCCGGACAGCGACAGCGGCCATGAGCGCGCCTTGTCGGACAGCCCGACCTCGTCGAGTGCGGCCCGGCCGCGGGCGGCGCGGCTGGGGGCGTCGGGGCCGTCGCCGGGCAGGGCGAAGGTGACGTTGGCCAGCGCACGGCGCCACGGCAGCAGGCGCGGATTCTGGAACACCACCGCCCGGGAGCGCGGCACGATCACCGAGCCGTCGGCCTGCCCGTCGAGGCCGGCCAGAATGCGCAGCAGCGTGCTCTTACCGGAACCGGAGCGGCCCAGCATCGCCACGAACTCACCGTCGGCGATGTCCAGATCGAGGCCGTCGAGGACCTGTTGGGCACCGAATGCCCGTCGCAGGCCGCGGACGGTGACCACCGGGGTGCTCATACCGTGCCCTCGAAACCGGCGAATCCGTTGCGCCAGGACAGCAGCAGTCGTTCCAGCAGCCGCACCAGCGCATAGGAGGCGAGGCCGAGCACCGCGTAGAGGACGATCACCAGCAGCGAGACGTCGAACTGCAGGTTGGTCTGGGCGCGCGTCATCAGGTACCCGATGCCCTCGGTGGTGTTGATCATCTCGGCGAAGATCAGGCTCAGCCAGGCGCTGGAAAGCCCGAGTCGCAGGCCCACAAGGAAATTCGGCATCGCGCCGGGCAGGATCACCTGCGTGATCAGCGTGGAACGGCGGGCTTCGAGGGTCTGGGCCATCTCCACCAGCTGCTGGTCCACGCCGCGGATACCCGAGTAGGTGTTGATGTAGACCGCGATCGCGACACCGAGGGTGATGAGCACGATCTTGGGTCCCTCGCCGATGCCCATCCAGATGATGAGCAGCGGAGTGAGCGCGAAATTCGGCACGGCCTTGAGGATCTGCATGCTCCAGTCGAGCAGGTCCTCACCGGTGCGGGTCAGCCCGGCCAGCACCGCCAGCGTCACGCCCAGGGTGATGCCCAGTACGGTGCCGATCAGCACCCGGGTGGCCGAGGTGCCGACGTGCAGTGCGAGCTGCCCGTCGGTCGCCAGGTGCCACGCGGTGACGGCCACCTCCGACGGCGGCGGGAACAGGTCCTCGTTGAGCAGCCCGGTGGCCGAGCCGATGCCCCACGCGGCCAGGATCAGCACCGGGCTGACCATGCGGCGCACCGGGCGCGGGACACGCGCCCAGAGGCCGCGCCTGCGGCCCTTGTCGGCGATGACGTCGACCAGGGACGGGCTCGGCGCCTCGGCACGGGCCGGGTTGGCGATGACGGTCATGACTGCGCTCCGGCCCACTCGGTCACCGAGTACCGGCCCTCCAGCGAGCCGTCGGCCTCGAGGAAGTCGTAGGCGGCCTGGAGTTGGTCCACGCCCTGTTTCGGGAACGGCTCGGTGTTGAACTCGTCGGGCCGGGTCGACTCCCTGACGAACGCGACCTCGGTGCCGTCGGTCTGAGCGACCCAGGTCGCGTACTCGTCGAAGTTTTCCTGGATGTCACGGTTGACGGCGGTGACGGCGTTGCGCCACGCGTCGGCGAATCCGGGATGCTCGTCGGTGAACGTGGACAGCGCGATATTGGTGCCCGTGCTGCCCAAACCGTGCCTGGACAGGCTGTCGATGATCGGGAAGCCCTTGTCGCGCAACTCGATCGCGCTGGCGCCGGTGACGACGGTGGCGTCGATCTGTCCGGAACCCAGTCCGGCGATCGATTCGGGCGTCGGCACGTCGCGCACCTGGATTTTGCCGGTCAGGCCCGCCGCGTCGATGAGCTGTCTGGCCGCTCGGTCGCGGATGGTGCCCTGGGGCGCGGTCACGGACTTGCCGACGAGGCCGGCGATGTCGGTGGGGCCGCCCTTGGCCCCCACCAGCCATGCGTCGCCGTTGATCGAGTCGAGGCTCAGCAGAACGACTTTCGGGTCACGGCTGCGGGCGCGTAGCGCCGGGTTGTCGCCGATGGCGGCGACGTCGACGGCGCCGGCGAACAGTGCCGACGCGACGTCGCTGCCGGACTGGAAGAACGAGTATTCGATCTTGTCGACACCGGCGCCTTTGAGTTGCTCGGCGAGGATGCCCTGCTTGTCACCCCAACCGAGTGATCCGGCCGGCGTGCCGGTCGGCGACGTCGCACCGATGCGCAGCGTGTAACCGTCCGAACCGTCGTCGCCGCTGCCGCAGGCGACGGCCGAGCTGAGGACGGCAAGCGTCAGGGCGGTGCGCACAAGGTGGCGGAACATGGATGGGCCTCCGGGAGGGTTTCGCGTCAGGAACACAGATCCAGCTCAGTAGATGCCGGCTCGCCCCCAGAAACCACGGTTCTGATCAGTCCGACTCGAAGGCGGCCCGGGCCGACCCGTGAGCTTCGGTTGAGCGCGCTGCCGGCGAAATCAGTGTCATGGCGGGTGCGCGCCCGGCCTTAGGCTCGATCTACCCCACAGGCGCCAAAGGAGGATTCGCCATGGTTCGTAGGAGCATGGGCGCGGCTGCAGTCGTGCTGGCGGCGGCGGTGATGTCGGCAGCCGCAGCAGCGCCGGCGGCCGCCTGGCCGATTCCGCTGACCGCGGATCAGGTGAACTACCTCAACTCGGTGCGCGGCAACTTCCCCGGCAATGACGACCAGCTGTTGCTGGCCGGCAAGCAGGCCTGCCGGCTGCTCTACACCGGACAGCCCGCGCAGGCCGTGATCGATACGATCGCCGGGCAATACGGCGCGACCCGCGACCAAGCCGCCGGTCTGACAAGCGCCGCGCGTGGCACGATGTGCACCCAGGCGCCCGGCTGAGTGCCCGCCGTGTAGTCGTCAACTGTGTCAGTCCTCGAGGAAAGTCACGTTGGTTGCGACGGCGTTGCGCGGAGTCTGGAGCCGGTTCGCCGGGAAATTCTCGTCGGCGTAGCCGATCGCGACTCCACACAGCACCGTCAGCTCGTCCGGAATGTTCAACCCCTCCCGCAGGATCTCCGGGTAGGCGGCGATCGACACCTGCACGCAAGTGGCAAGGCCGCGTTCGGTCAGCGCCAACAGCAGCGTCTGCAGGAACATCCCCACCCCAAGGCTGTCGACCAGCCCGAGATCGCGGTGCATGCACACCACGGCGCCGACGGGAGCGCGGAAGAACTCCCAATTACGTAGCTGGGCGATACGCCTGGCGTCGGCGTCCGTGCGGGCGATACCCATCGACCCGTAGACCAGCGCGCCGAGCTGCTGCCTCAGCTCCAGAAAGCCCGCCGGTAATCCCGTCGTCACCGGGAACTCGACAGTCGCGGCCGCCAGCAGTGCTTCGACGAGCCGGTCACGTCGAGGCCCGGACGCCACATAAAGCCGCCACGGTTGCACATTGGAGTTCGACGGCGCGCGCATCGCAAGCTCGAGTGCCTCGTCCAGTAGCTCGCGGGGCACCGGCTTGTCCCGCAGGAACATGCGGGTCGAACGGCGTTGCCGAACGACTTCGTCGAGGCCGGGGCTCCCGGTGGTCGGCATCCTCACCTCGCCATCGGCTGTGTTGAACATCGTGGTTCTCCTCAATTGAACAGCCACCGTTGCGCGCGACGGCTCGTCACGTGTGTGGATCGTCGATCTTGAGTTGTTCCCCGGTGGGGGCGACGAACACGACAAGCAGTTTCGCCGGCTCGACCGGACTGGAGTTCTCGGTGGCCAGGTGGTGGGCGCCCGGTGGCTCGGACCAGTTCTCGCCCTGGTGGTAGACGTGAGCCGGCTCGCCTTCCAGATGGCTCCGTACGGACCCTTCGAGCACGTAGGCGTAGACGAAAGCGTCACCGTGGCGGTGGGGCATGGCACGTGCGGCCGGCGGGAAGGTGACGATCGCCGAGGTGAAGGTCTTGCCCGGCACGTTCGGTATCGCCTGTTCAAAAAGCGGTGCCAGCGTCTCCGACGAGTGCGGCTCAATAGTGGTGATCTCCGTCGGTGGCGCCGGATGGTGAGGTGCTGCCGCAGGGGCGCAGCCGACGATCGCGGCGGCGATCACAGTCGTCAGCACGAAGCCGGGCGTTCGCGTTCCGCTCATGAACGTTCTGCGCTCTCGCTCACGATCTGGATGATCGTCTTGCCTGGTGCGCGTCGGCGGCGGGTGAACGCATCGGCCGCCTCGGCGAGAGGCCGCACGTCGCCGACCATCGGCTTCAGCCGACCGTGCCGCACCCGGTCGGCCAGAGCCGCGAGCTGCCCGCGGTCGGGTTCGACCACGAAAAAGACTGCATGGCCGTCCTTGGGCTGCACCGGAGGAGGCTCGGCGATACTGACCAGGGTGCCGCCGCGGCGCACCAGCGCGGCTGACCGCTCCAGGACATCGCCGCCGATGACGTCCAGAACCACGTCGACTTCGCCGATGTCCGCCCAGGGGTCGGCGTGGAGATCGACGAACGCATGTGCACCGAGGTCAAGCACGACGTCGCGGTTCTCGGACCGTCCGGTGCCGATCACCTGAGCACCGATGTCGCGCGCGAGCTGGACGGCGATCGATCCCACACCGCCCGCAGCGCCGTGAACCACCACGGTCTGGCCGGTCGTCAGCCGGGCATGGACGAACAGTGCTTGCCACGCGGTCAGACCCGAGATCGGCAATGCGGCGGCCATGGTGTGGTCGATGTCCGCGGCCAGGGGTGCGAGGTTCCGTGCCTCGACAGCGGTGTATTCGGCCAACGAGCCGTCGCGGGTCCAATCGGCGAGACCGAACACCCGCTGGCCGATGGTGAGGCCGGTGGTGCCGTAGCCCAGCTCGGTGACGACTCCGGAGAGTTCGTGGCCGGGAACGCTGGGTGTGCGGTCACGGCCGGCTCGGTCGGTCCAGGTGGCGGGCCACTCAAGTTCACCGGGGGTGAAGCCGGCGGCATGGACCCGCACGATGACGTCGTTCTCGGCGGCGTGGGGGAGAGGTAGGTCGGTCAGGGTGAGCCCGCCGACGCCGGCGTCACGGTCTCGCACGGTGATGGCTTTCATCCTCGGGTCCTTTCATGCTCGACGACGTCGGTCTCGTGCCTGCCACCCATGCTGACGACCGCCAGGTGTTCCGCGCCGCCTTTGTCCGGCCGGGAATCCCTCAAATGAGGACGGCGAACACGTGCGGAAAGCAGGTGGCTGATGCGACGGGATCCCATCAGCCGGCCGCCGCTGACGGGCGGCGGCCGCCCGCCCGCTGAGCGTGACCCACAAGGTCTTCTCGACCGGCGTGAGGTGGTCGAGAGGTTCCGTCATCGTTCTGGCGCCGGCTCAGCCCCGCAGGGTGTCCGAGGGCGACTCGCCCTAGCGGTCTCGGTACTGCTTGGCGAACCGGCCGAGGTGGTAGAAACCCCATCGGCTCGCGACCTCGGTCACCTGCAGGTGGGGGTCGCGGTTGGCGATGAGTTCAGCCCGCACGTGTTCGAGTCTGACCTTGCGGACGTACGCCATCGGCGAGAGTCCGAAGCACCGCTGGAACGACGCGTGGAGGGTGCGCACCGACATGTTGCCGGCACGCGCTAGCTCGTTGGGTGTGAGGGGTTCATCGGCATTCATCTCGATGAAATCGACCACGGGCCGCAGCCGCCCGAGTTTGACCTGCTCGCTCGGTGCCATCAGCTCGTCGCGGTAAGGGTGGTCGGCCGCGGCCAACAGCTGGCTCATGATGAACGATTCCAGTTGGTCACGCGCCAAGGGCATCTCGGCGATTCCGCCCGGCCGGTCGAGCTCGCGGATGAAGAACTCGACCGACGCGAGCAGGCTCGCTCCCGCGGGGGTGGAGAGGTCGAGTGTGAAGTCGAAGTCGATCACGGACTTCACCTGCCTTCCCAGGAGATCTGACAAATGTGATTCGACACTCGTTCTGGGCACCTTGAGGATGAACTGCTCGGCGTCGGACGCCCAGTCGACTGTCGTCGTCTGATGGGGGTGCAGAATCAGGCCGCTCCTGCGCGCCTCGGTGAACGCCCGCGTGCCATCGGTCCTGAACGCCTTCGTCGACCCCGCCGTGGTGAGGTTGATGTGGTAGTTGACCTCCGTCGGGGGCATCTCGAGGGTTGCCTCCGCCCCGTAGGCGAGGTAACCCGCGGTGAAGAGCCGTTCCTCGATCGCGTTGAGAGTCATGTCCAGACGGTCGCTCTGAGGGGAGTCGAGGCGGTGCTCCAGGTAGATGTCGGCGACGGCGTTGCGTGCCTCGTCGAGGTCGCCGGTACGCAGGATCTGGAAATTGCGCAGTGGTGTGGCTTCGTCACTCACGGAAAACTCCTCGACCCAGAGTATGGCCCGGTTGGACGGTGGATCCTCCGCTTTTGGCGAAAGATCCACCGTGCAAGGAGGATCAGTGCCGAAGGCCGGCTTGTTTCAGGAGCGGCAGGACGGCTTCACCGAAACCTGCCATCTCGTCGTGGTAGTCGATCATTCCCATGATCATCCCGTTCATTCCGGCGTCGTGGAGTCTGGCGAACTCGTCGACGCATTGCTCAGGAGTGCCGACGATCGGGTAGCCGCCCCAGCCCGCGATGAACCGTTCCTGGAAACGCTTTGCGTGTTCGAAGGACTGGCTGGCCCCCGACATCGCCATGTTCAGGACGTTGCTCGCCGCACCGCGATCGCCCTCGTCGATTACCCGCTGGAAGTCCGCCTTGGCTTCCTTCTCGGTGTCGCGGCACACGACGAGCCCGTAGGTCATGGGCGTGATCTCACGGCGGTATTCCTCGCGCGCCTTCGCGACGAGCGCGGTGGTGTAGGCCTTGATGTTCTCCAGGGTGTCCAACGACGCGAAGTTGAAATCGACGTTGCGGGCGGAGAACTCGACCCCGTTCTTCGAGTTGCCGGCGTTGATGAGCGCCGGTCGCGGTGCCTGGTGGGGCTTGGGATAGGACTCCACGTTGTCACCGGTGAAGTACTTGCCATGGAAGCTGAAAGAGTCCGGCTCGGTCCACAGCCGAGTCACGTAGTCGATCCATTCCTGACCGTATGCGTAGCGATCATCGTGTTGCCGTTGCACACTGCCGAACATCTCCATCTCCGGCGTCACCCAGCCCATGACGAGGTTGAGTCCGAATCGGCCGCCGGAGATCCGGTCGATGGTCGTCGCCGCTTTCGCGGCCACGATCGGGTGGATGGTCGGAAGGTGGGAGGTGGCGAAGATGGCGATGTTCTTCGTCGCCTGTGCCAGGCCGGCGGCCCACGCGTACGTCTCGAAGCAGTTGCCGTTGAAGTTGGTGGTGCCGCCGAATCCCTTCCACCGAGCGACGGGTACCAACGCCTCGAAGCCCAGTTCGTCGGCGCGGCGGGCGATGTCGACGGTGTGCTGCCAGGTCACCTCGTAGTTGGTGGGGGCATGGGAGATGATCAACCCGTGGGAGCAGTTGGTCCCGAACAACCCCAGCTTCATCTTCTGATCGTTGAACATCGGGTTGGTCTGCACACGGTCGGCCACCGGTGTGGTCTCGGCGGCGGGGCGTGGTGCGGTGGGGACGAATTCGATTGTGGTCATGAGTCTTTCTCCTCGAGTGTCTTTTCAGCCGAGCTTGAACGGGTCGCGGGTTTCGCCGGAGAGTTCCACCCACACGGACTTGGTTTCGGTGTATTCGTTGAGGGCGTCGATGCCGTTCTCGCGACCCAACCCGCTGTCACCGAAGCCACCGAACGGCACATTCGGACCGATGACGCGGTAGGCGTTCACCCAGACGGAGCCGGCCCGCAGCTTGGCCGCGACACGGTGAGCGCGGTGCACGTCCTTGGTCCACACCGAACCGGCGAGACCGAAGGCGGTGTCGTTGGCGAGGCGGAGCGCCTCCTCTTCGGTGCTGAATCGGTACGCCGCCAGCACCGGCCCGAACACTTCCTCACGCACCACCGTCATGTCCGGTGTGACGTCTGTGAACACCGTCGGTTCGACGAACAGTCCGCCGAGCCGGGCACAGGGGACGCCACCGGTGGCGACGGTGGCGCCTTCGGCCGCCGCGGTCTGCAGGTAATGCAGCACCTTGTCGTACTGGGGACGGTTGGCCACCGGGCCCATCTCGGTGTCGGGAGCGGTGGGGTCACCGAGTTTGATCTGCCGGACCCGTTCGACCAACAGATCGATCAACGCGTCGTGAACGTCTTCGTGGACGATCAAACGTGAACCGGCCATGCATGTCTGACCGGTGGCGGCGAAGACCCCGGCGATCAGTCCATTGACGGCGGCGGCAAGATCCGCGTCGTCGAACACGATCTGTGGCGACTTGCCGCCGAGTTCCAGGGTCACCTTGTTGATGTTCTCGGCAGCCGCTTTGGCCACCGCCCGGCCGGTGGCGGTGGAGCCGGTGAAGGCCACCTTGTCGATACCCGGATGGCCGGCGAGGTGGGCGGCGACCTCGCGGCTCAGACTGGAGACGACGTTGACGGTCCCCGGCGGGAAGTCCGCGTCATGGATCAAGCGAGCCAACGCCAGGGTGGAGCCGGGAGCGTGCTCGGACGGCTTGATCACGAAGGTGCACCCGGCGGCCAGCCCGACAGCGAGTTTCATCGTCAGGAGCAGCAGCGGGGAATTCCACGGTGTGATCGCCGCAACCACGCCCACCGGTTCCCGCCGCGTGTAGACGAAGTAGTTGGGCTTGTCCGAGGGAATCGACCGCCCTTCGAGCTTGTCGGCGAGTCCTGCGTAGTAGTAGTAGAACTCGGGCAGATACTGCAGCTGGCCGAGCATCTCGCGGTACAGCTTGCCCGAGTCTTGGACTTCGAGACGAGCGAGATACTCGGCGTTCTCCGCGATCAGATCGCCCAGCCGGCGAATCAGTTTGGACCGGGTGAATCCGTTGGTGGCTCCCCAGGCGCCCTCGAACGCCGCGCGGGCGCTCGCGACCGCCCGGTCGACGTCGGCGGTGCCGGCATCGGGCACGCGCAGCCATGGCCTGCCCAGGTAGGGGTTCTCCGACTCGAATGTGTCACCCGTCGTAGCAGGGACGAATTCGCCCCCGATGTACATCGGAAAGGTCTCTAGGGCCGCCGTAGCGGCGGTGTGGGTCTGCTCTGCTGTAGTGGTCATCAGCGCGGCTCCTCGCCAGTGGGTGTGATGTGGGTCATGCGATTTCCGAAGCTAGGGCCGCGCAGTACGCATCGATATCCGTTGAGTGCGGCGGATTGTCCGTTGCGTGCAGGTTCCGCGGGACTTCACTGAGCGGATGATCGGCTGCCGCCAGCGGATAGTGACTGCGGTCACAGGGGCCCTACGGTCGATGGATCCGTCGGCGAAGTGAGGAGGCCACAATGACCACACCCCATCTGGACAGCGGCGAGCTACGTCGTGTCCTGGGCCATTTCTGCTCGGGGATCACCGTGATCACGGCGGCGGGCCACGACGGCCGGCCGGTCGGGTTCACCTGCCAGTCTTTCAGCTCCCTGTCACTCGACCCGCCGCTCGTCAGCTTTTGTCCGGCGCGGTCCTCGACGACATGGCCGCTGATTCGTTCGGTGGAAACGTTCGCGGTCAATGTTCTTGGCGCTCAGCATGTTCGACTCAGTCACCAGTTCGCCCGTTCGGGAACCGACAAGTTCCGGGGTGTCTCGTGGCGGCCAGGGGTGTTCGGGGCGCCGATCCTGGAGGGCGCGGCTGCGTGGGCCGAATGCCGGCTGTGGGCCGAGTACGACGGGGGAGACCACACCATCGTGGCGGCGCAGCTCCTCGATCTGCACTGCGACAGCGCCGTCGAGGCGTTGCTCTATTACCGCGGTGCCTACCACGTGCCCGCACCGCATCCCGCTCACAGCACGGTGTCCTGAGGAGTCGACATGTCTGAATCGAACCGAATCGCGACGGCCCTGGCGGCTGTGGCGCGTGGCCAGATGGTGCTGGTGGCCGACGACGCAGACCGGGAGAACGAAGGCGATCTGGTCATGGCCGCAGAATTCATGACGCAACGGGCCATGGTGTTCTTCCTGCGGCACGGCAGTGGGATCGTCTGCGTCCCGATGTCGGAGGGCATGGCAGACCGGTTGGATCTGCCGTTGATGGTCGACGACAACACCGACAATCACCAGACCGCGTTCACAGTCTCTGTCGACGCGGTGGGAACCGGCACGGGCATCTCGGCCGCTGACCGCACCGCCACGGTCCGCGCCCTGGCCTCGGCGCTGACGTTGCGGACGGATCTTCGGCGCCCGGGCCACGTGTTTCCGCTGCGCGCCAGAGCCGGCGGGGTGCTGGAGCGCCCCGGGCACACCGAGGCGGCCGTCGATCTGATGCGGCTGGCGGGGTGTCGCGATGCGGCTGTCATCACCGAACTGGTGGACGATGCAGGGGTCCCGATGTCGGGCGCGACATTGACCGCGTTCGCGCTGCAACACGGCATTCCGATGATCACCATCGCCGAACTGGTCGAGTTCCGTCGCCACGCACTGACGGAGGAATCCAGCACCACTGCGGTGGCCGCGACGATCCCCACCGACCACGGTCTCTTCCGCGCCAGGGTGTTTCGTGGCCCCGACGATGCCGAACACCTGGTGCTCGCGTACGGCGATGTCACGGCGGCTGCGGCGCAGCGGGGCGGTGTGCTGACGCGTCTGCACAGTGAGTGTCTGACCGGTGATGCGATCGGGTCGCGCCGATGCGATTGCGGGGCGCAGTTGGACGCAGCGCTCGCGGCGATCGCGGCCGAGGGGGCGGGGGTCCTGATCTACCTACGAGGCCACGAAGGACGCGGAATAGGGTTGGGCCACAAGCTGGCCGCGTACGTCCTGCAACAGTCTGGTCGCGACACCGTGGACGCCAACGTCGACCTCGGGCTGCCCGTGGACGGTCGCACCTACGGGGTCGCCGCCGAGATTCTCGGCAACATGGGGGTCATGCGGGTGCGGTTGATGACCAACAATCCGGCGAAGGTGGACGCACTCGAGTCGGCCGGGCTCGTCGTGCAGCGGGTGCGTACCCCGGTGTCGGTGACGGAGAGCAACATCAGTTATCTGAGAACCAAACGGGATCGGATGGGTCACCTGCTGGACGGCCTGCCGGTCGCGGTGTCGTGACGAACTGGTCAGTGTGGGATAACCGGCGCTTGGTGTTCGGCGGGCCAGTAGCATCTTCAATGCGTCACGGTGACGAAATGTGGTGCCGTTGCGGTTGGGCAAGTGCGCCGTCAGCGAGCACCCTGGGCGGATTGGGGCGAATGTCGATTCGCCACGAGCTCGGAGCGGTCTTGGCCCTGGTGCCGTTGCGGGAGTTGCCGCTACCGCGGCCGGCCGCGTCTGCTTGTCATAACTCAGGTGCTCGGTCATCTCCGCGTCCAATGCAGTCTCGAGCACGTTCTTGGTCAACTGGTTGAGCAGCCCGTTGGGCCCGACCAGTTCAGCTCCCTGTTCCTTGGCCTGAGTCAGCAGTTGCTCAGCCAGCTGCCGTTGATCCACCTCATTCACCACGGGATCGAGTGTTTCTGACATCGTCAGTCCTTCCCGCCAAGCTCACGCTCGGCGTGTCAGACCAAGATCTGGGGTTCCCCTGAAAAAGTGGACACGGTTAGCTTGATTGCTGATTGATTCGTGTGGCGATCTCAAAGTCGATGGGTGAGATCATTCCCAGTGAACTGTGCCGCCTGTCATGGTTGTAGTAGCGAAG
>NZ_LMVQ01000435.1 GCF_001545925.1 Mycobacterium sp. NAZ190054
CGGGGTGACCCCGGTGGACGAGCTCGCCGACACCCAGGATCCCGACGCGCTGCGCCAACTCGTCGAGCACTCGGCCACCGTGGGCACCCTCGACGAGCGCTATCACGCGAACCTGTCCAGCGCGCTGCGGTACGGCGACAGGGCGGGGCTGGTCGCGCTCGGCAGCCGCAGCACGCGGTGGCTGGGCGCCGACATCGGGCAGCGGCAGTTCTACCGGATCCTGGACACGGTGCTCGGCGCGGCGGAGATCTCCGGCACCTTCGAGACCGCAGGCGGCACGCTGGCACCGCGTCCCGCCGTCCCGGCGGGCGCGATCGTGATCGCGTTCTCGACCCTGCTCGACACCGAGTTCGCGCTGGCGCTCATCGATCTGCGCAAGCGCGGGCACCCTGTGGTCGCCGTGGACGTCCTCGACGGCAGCCCGGTCGAAGGCGACCACGACCCGCTGGTGCACCGCATGTGGGCGATGCAACGCTCGTTCATGTACCGCGACATGGCCACCGTCGGTGTCGACATCGTGGGCTGGCCGGGCACCGCGACCCTGGACCAGGCCATGGCACTGGTCCCCGCGCGCCGGGCGCGTCGATGACCGCGCGGCCGGCGCTTCTGTTGCCCCCCTTGGCCTTCGGTGTGCTGATGGTAGCCGCCGCGGCGTACCGCGCCGACGGGTACGCGGTACCGGCGGCGGTGGTCACGCTGGCCGCGGTGGCCGCGTCGGCATGGGTGCGTCCCGCGGCGACCGTCGCGGTGCTGGGTGCGGTGGTGACCGTCGTGCTGGCCGAGCCCGCCCCGTTGTACACGGTGCTGGCCGGGCTGGCCGCCGCGGTGTATCTCGTGCTGCGCCACACCGGGCCCACCGCGCCGACGATGTTCTGTGCGATCGGGTTCGCCGGCGCGGCCACCGTGGCCGTGTTGTTGCCGGTACAGGTGCCGTGGCTGCCCTTGCTGGCCCCGCTGACCCTGCTGGCCGGATATCTGTTGGCGCTCAGTCCGTTTGCGGCGTCGCAGCGCTGACCAGCGACCACAACCGGGGCGCCGCCTTGGTCAACGGCCAGGTGATCATGCCGGCGGCCAGACCGAACGCGCTGCGGGCGATCGACGGCGGCACATGGCCGGGATCCATCACCTCGTTCTCGGCGAACGGGCCCGCGTCCGCCGACACCATGAACCCGGTGAACCTGCGCAGCGACCGGCCGGTGCCCCGCAACGCGTCGACCGCGGCGAGGAATGACTTGCGCTGCAGCACCTCTCGCTGGAAATCCGCGCGGGACACACCCAGATGCTCGGCCACCAGATCGTCCCGGGTGTCGACGATGTGGCGGCGCACGTCGTCGCGGCCCGCCGGCGGCGCCTCCAGCGCGACGTCGCATTCGCTGTCGAAGCCCAGCGAGCGGTTGTTCAGGTTCGACGACCCGATCCGCAGCAGCCGGTCGTCGACCACCATCACCTTGGAGTGCACGTACACCGACGTGCCGCCCTTCACGGCCGGCCAGTACACGCCGAGCCGGCCGTGTTCGTCGGCGTCCCACAGCACCCGCAGCAGGCGTTCCCGGGCGCTGTCCATGGACTGCTGCTCGAGGCGGCTCTCCGAACTGCGCGGCAGCACGATCACGACCTCGGGTCCGTCGGGTTCGCGCAGCCGCGCGGCGAGCGCCTCGGCCAGGCCGCGCGCGGCCAGGTACTGGTTCTCCAGATAGAGCACGTCG
>NZ_LMVQ01000436.1 GCF_001545925.1 Mycobacterium sp. NAZ190054
CCAGTTCAGAATGTCGTTGTCGATGCCGACACCGCGGCAATCCTGCGGACCCTGCCGTTCCTCGACCATGACTGCCACAGAGCAGTTTTCGCCATCCACGCCGACGGCAACAAACTGCACCTCACGGTCACCGACACCGAACTCGACGAACTGATCGATTCCCTGGCCGCCGAAGCCAACCATGAACCCAACCGGCGCCGCCAACGACAACTCGACACCGCCTACGGCCACCTCAACACCGCCGCCGGTCAACCCCGCTGGTAATCAGAATGGCACTGCCCGAACTTGACGTCGCACGCGTGCAACGCTGGTGCGCGGCAAAGGTTCCCAACCACGCACGCCACGAAGTACGCCTCGAATGCGAGGTAGCGTCCAGGCATCTGACCATCACCGAGCATCGCCCGCCCTGGTGTGAAGACCTCGGCCCGGACTGGATCAGCTTCCCGATCGCCCGACTGCGCTACACCGCCACCAACAAAACCTGGACCCTCTACTGGCGTGACCGCCACCAGCGATTCCACCGCTACGACCTGCTCGACCCCTCGGCCCACATCGCCGACCTGCTCACCGAAATCGACAAAGACCCCACCGGCATCTTCTGGGGCTAACCACCCCAACCGCGGCCGGGGCCAAATCCAGCCGTCACACCGGGGCCAGTTCAAGTTGACATTGCCAAAGGAGGATGGCAAGTAGCCGGTCGGCTCGCACGCGACCACACTTTGAACCGCACCGGGGAGTCCGGAGACTAGATGTGCCACGGGTTCGGCGGTGTCGCCATACTGGGTTTTAAGCCACGAGTTGGGCGGATTGATGTAGCAGTTCGAACTCTATCGGAGTGCGCATGCCGAGGGCGGAGTGCCGCCGTTGGCGGCTGCGGAAGATCTCGAGGTCGTCGAATATCGCGTTGGCCAACTCAATGTGCGTCCGCCACCGCTTTCGGTTCAGATGTTCGGTTTGCATTCTGCCCCAGAGAGCTTCGATCATCGCGTTGTCGTAGCAGTCTCCGACCGAGCCGATCGACGGGACCAGCGCGGAACGCTCGGCGCGGTCGGTGAAGGCCCAGAAGGTGAATTGCACGCCGTGATCGCTGTGAACAACGATGCGGGGCTGCAGATCGCGATTGGCGATTGCCATCGACAGCGCGTTGGTGACCTGTGCAGCGGTCTGGCTGGAGTCGATCGACCACCCCACGACGTGCCGGGAGAACGTATCGAGGACTACCGCGCAGTACGCCTTGCCTTCGTAGGTGCGATGTTCGCGGCCTCGGTGCCGTCACGAGACCCCGACGGCGGTCGACCGGATGGTTTTGAGGTGTTGACTTTGATTTCGGCGCACGTGCAAAATCCTGCCCGCGGGGAGAGTGCTGTAGAGGGCACATCCGGCGGGAGCAGAGCAGGGTGCAGACCAGTCCGCCGTAGACGGCGCCGAGCGGGTTGTAGTTCGATTCTTCGTGTGCGCAGGCTAAGGCGACGTGGCCGAGTTCGGCGCTGAGGAGTTGCATTGGGATGAGCTGGGCGACTGGTGGCGGGGGAGTTGCTGGTTGATGATGCCGCGCAAGTATTCCTGAACCGTCCTGGATCTGGTGGAGACCGTGATCGCACCAGGAGGATGTGGTTGTGGCTGCGCCGAAAAAGTTCGACCAAGAGACCCGTGAGCGGGCAGTTCGGATGTATGAGGACCGGATCGCGGAG
>NZ_LMVQ01000437.1 GCF_001545925.1 Mycobacterium sp. NAZ190054
TCGGGGCAGTTCACCCGTCGGATGTCATAGACCAGCCAGAGCCGGTAGCGCCCGAGATCGAGATGGCGCCACCGTCGGCGGCGGCGGTCATAGACCGCGCGCAGGCGTTTGCCACACGGACATGACACCCGCCGAGTGGTGCGGCGCAGCGTGACTTCGACGTCCCCATCGTTGACGACGACATCGGTCACCGATGCCCCGGGGATCTGCAGGAGACGGTTAAATGCAGTACTGACGCGCACGCGGATCGGTCCTCTGGTTGAGGTTGGTGTGGTAACCCCGAAACCTAGAGCACCCGACCGCGTGCGCGTCCCCCATTGCCCTGCGGACACACCGAGAACACTTGAGACTCAACCAAAAACACCGCTGACCAGCGAGAAGGCGCCCACTAAAACACTAGGAGCGCCTCACAAGTTCGTGTATTGGCATTCGTCGACGTGAATCAGACAGTGGGTGGTTCATAACGCCGCCCACGGGTGGTGGCCCCAAGCTACTAGGGCGAACGATTTTTGAATAGGCCACCAAATCTGCTGGATGCCCTTGCGGCACGGCTGCTAGAGGACACCGGCGGCTACTGGTTGCTGGTCGGGCGCAACCTGACCGATCCCACCGACCCGCTGCGCGACTGGTCAGGGTCGCCGGGGCGCGGTGGGCGCTCGACACCAAGCCCGCGCCAGACGATGCCACGACGCCGCCAGAGGCGCCGCACCATACGTGCGGCTGTAGTACTAATCGCCTTCAGCAGTGTGTCAGGTCGATTCCGCGAGCTCGCTGATGGCAACCGACATCTGACGCCGACCGTCTTCGAGGTGCTCACGCAATAGTGCACCGCAGCCGGGATCGCCGGCATTCCACGCCATCGCGATCTGCTCATGCTGCACGCCGCCCAAGGGCGGGACCATGGGAATCCGGTACATCTTCACGTGATAACGCTGCACCCGCTGCCATATCGGTTCCAGGACTCCGCGAGCGACCTGTGATGCGCCGGGCAGCACCAATGCGGCGTGAAACGCGCGGTGCGCGTCCTGGAATCTGATGGAGTCCTCTCCCGGGCTCAAGTCCACCATCTCCTTCAGTGCGATGCTCACGGCCACCGAATCTGCCTTGCGCTTCATTCGGCACGCCTTCTCGATGAGCGGAGGCTCCAGCATGAGCCGCAGCTCATACAGTCCGTCGATCTCGGAGGCGCTCAGTTGTGCGACATGGGTTCCGTGGTTTGGAACGTGGGTGAGTAGACCTTCGCCCTGGAGGATGCGTAGAGCCTCACGAAGCGGGATGTGGGAAACGCCGTAGGCCAGCCGTAGCTCATCGATCACGATGCGGGAACCGGGCTCCAGGTCTCCGCTGAGGATCCGTTGCCTCAGCGCATCCACCAGCCGTTGTACGACGGTTACACCCTTTGCCCCGCTGCGTCGGTCTGATGCAAACTCGTTCAAGGCTGCCATGCCTATAATATAGCTACCCCCACGCGGTCTCATCGATGACCAGCACCCCTGCCGGGTCGCCCAGCAACCGCGCCGACCACCCACAGTTAGGTGCGGCTGTAGTCCTTAGCCTCGATCCACCGATGGATTGCCTGGATAGGCGGGTGTCGGTATAAGGAAAGTGCCTTCTGAGCTGGGATGATTGGTGTTCCTTACGCAACAACCGTCCAAGTTCGGAAAGGCACTTCCAGTGCAAG
>NZ_LMVQ01000438.1 GCF_001545925.1 Mycobacterium sp. NAZ190054
ATTCTTGATAGGTCCGCGGGTAGTCCACACCGCCCACGGGAGCGCCCTCGACACCCACGCTGAACAGCATAGGTCCACTTAAGCAGATAAGCAGTACATACATTCGAGCACCGACAAATCCGGACAGTGCAGGCAGCGCCTAGTGAGCCACCGGACAGCCCGACCCGCCCGAGTAGTCCACCTGCCAGTGTTTGATGCCGTTGAGCCAACCGGACCGGAGACGGTCGGGGGTACCGGCGGAGGTCAGGTCGGGAATGTGGTCGGCGATCGCGTTGAACATCAGCTCGATCGTCATCCGGGCCAGATTGGCGCCGATGCAGTAGTGCGCTCCGGTGCCGCCGAATCCGACGTGCGGATTGGGATCGCGCAGGATGTCGAACGTGAAGGGGTCGTCGAACACCTCCTCGTCGAAGTTCGCCGACCGGTACGACATCACCACGCGCTGACCCTTCTTGATCTGCACGCCCGAAAGTTCGTAGTCCT
Source organism: Mycobacterium sp. NAZ190054 (assembly GCF_001545925.1). Lineage (GTDB taxonomy): Bacteria > Actinomycetota > Actinomycetes > Mycobacteriales > Mycobacteriaceae > Mycobacterium. Next base: position 484 of record NZ_LMVQ01000438.1, read on the forward strand.
GCAGGGCGGTCCGCTGGAACGACGTGACCGGCGTGGCCCAGCGCACGATCTCGTCGACCGCGGTGACGGGGCGTTCGCGCTTGTACAGCTCCCACTGGTCGGGATGCTCGGTGAACGCGATCATGCCGTGGGTGATCGAGTTGCGGGTCGTCTCGTTGCCCGCCACCGCCAGCAGCACCACGAAGAAGCCGAACTCGTCATCGGTGAGCTTGTGCCCTTCGACGTCGGCCTCGATGAGTTTCGTGACGATGTCCTCGCCCGGTTGCTCGGCGCGCAGGGCCGCCAGCTGCATCGCATACATGATGAGTTCGGTTGCCGCATTGCGATTGTCGTAGTGCGCGAACTCCGGGTCGTCGTCGCTGACCATCTGGTTGGACCAGTCGAAGAGCTTCTTACGGTCTTCCAGCGGCACCCCAAGCAGACCGGCGATGGCCTGCAGCGGCAGTTCACAGGACACCTGCTCGACGAAGTCGCCTGTGCCCGCGGCGGCCGCGCTCTTGGCGATGTTCTGGGCGCGTTCGTTCAGGTCGTCGCGCAGCCGCTCGACCGCCCGGGGGGTGAATCCGCGCGAGATGATCTTGCGCAGGTGGGTGTGATGCGGTGCGTCCATGTTGAGCAGGACGAACTTGCCGGTCTCGATCTGCTCGCCGGTGGAGTTCTCGGGATAGCGGGGCAGCGCGGTCTTCTCCAGGCTGGAGAACACGTCGCTGCGCTTCGAGATCTCCTTGACGTCCTTGTGTTTGGTGACCACCCAGTAGCCGCCGTCACCGAACGGCCCGGATCCGCCCTCGTTCTGCTCGTTCCACCAGATCGGGGCGCAGCGGCGCAACTCGGCGAGCTCCTCGACGGGCAGACGTTCACAGTTCAGGTCCGGGTCGGTGAAGTCGAAACCGGGTGGCAGCGTGGGAGTCGCCATGCGTGGGCTCCTAAACGTCAGACGGCCGTAATCCATTGCTACACCACAGGAGGGTCCGGGGGAGAGCAGATCAGCGAAGAAGTTCGGCCGTCGGTTGTAACGAAACGACCGCGAACACGGATGGATCCTGTGACCATGAAGAAACCGGGAGGGTGCATCGTGAAGTTCGGTTTCCGCGCAAGGACCGCGTCCATCGTCGGGGCGGCGGCGTTCGCGACGCTGCTCGCGGCCGCGCCGTCGGCAGCCGCCGATCCGGCACCGCCGCTGCCCGGACC
>NZ_LMVQ01000439.1 GCF_001545925.1 Mycobacterium sp. NAZ190054
GCCACCAGCAGCGCGTCGGCGTGCACCGTCGAGTCGTCGTCGAGCCGCAGCGTCACCCCGGAGTCGTCGGATTCGCCGCCCACGACGTTGCGCCTGCTGCGGATCTCCCACTTCTTGCCCGCGATGTTCTCACTGCTCGGAGTGATGGAGCGCGGCCGGATGCTGCCCGCCGACGAGCTGCTCGAGTTGCGGGTGGCCGCTGAACAGACCGCGGCGACGATGGCCGCGACCGCCGCCGAGGTGGTGTCGATGGAGAAGGCGGTCAAATCCGCGCCGCAGTCGCGTGCCTATCTGACGCCGACGATCACGGCGTTCACCACCCAGCTCGACCGCGGTGCCCGCCAGTACAACGAGATGGTCTCCGCCGCAGCCCAACTGGTGTCGGCCGCGAATTCCGGCCCGATGTCGAGCTCGCCGATGACCCAGCGGCGCTATCGTGATCAGCTCGGGACGGCCACCGACCGGTTGACGGCGTGGGCGCAGGCGTTCGACGAACTGGGCCGCCTCAGACAGGCCTGAGCCAAGCGCGACGGGCTTGAGTCAGAACGACGGACGCAGGGACGGCACCACCAGGCCCGCGATAGCCCGCGCCGGCGCCTTGATCATCACGTCGAGGTAATCGAAGTAGTCCCGCCACAAGGTGATCTGACCGTTGTCGTTCACCTCGAACGTGCCGCACACCCAGAACTGAAGACGCAGCGGACCGAAGATCAGCGCATCGGTGCGTTCGGTCAGGACCGTGCCGCCTCTGCCGGTCTGCTCTGCGCCTGAGCGCTCATCGGCGGCGATCCGGTGGAACTTCACCAGGAACCCGACCTTGCCCTCACCCCGGCGCAGCATCTTGAGGATCCGGGAGCGCCCGCGGATGGTCGGCAGGCCGACGTTCTGCCAGACCAGGTCCGGTGCGGCCAGCGACTCGAACGTGTCGAAATCCTGCTCGGCCATGGCGAACAGGAATCTCTGGACCGTGTCCGCGGAGCCGGTGGTGTCGTCGGTGACAGTCGGAAGCAGCGGATCCGGGGCGTCGTCGGTCATACCGTCCGAGCCTAATCCCGGGCGCTGTGGCAGGGTAGCCCGCATGCGCGTTGCCGTGGTCGCGGGACCCGATCCGGGGCACGCCTTCCCGGCGATCGCGCTGTGCCTGAAGTTTCTCGCCGCCGGCGATTCACCGACCCTGCTCACCGGAACGCGATGGCTGGACACGGCGCTCGGCGAAGGCGTCGACGCGGTCGAACTGCTCGGGCTGGACCCCACCGCCGAGGACGACGACGCCGACGCCGGCGCCAAGATCCACCGCCGTGCCGCCCGGATGGCCGTCCTCAACAAGGACAAGATCGCCGCGCTGGCTCCGGACCTGGTGGTGTCCGACTCGATCACCGCCTGCGGCGGGCTGGCCGCGGACCTGCTGGGACTGCCGTGGGCGGAGCTGAACACCCACCCGCTGTACCGCCCGTCGAAGGGGCTGCCGCCGATCGGCAGCGGTCTGGCTGCGGGCACCGGGCTGCGCGGACGGTTGCGCGACGCGGCGCTGCCCGAGCCCTTTCGCGAGCAGGCCGAGGTGGCCGCGACATCAGTCGCTGTAGACCCACGACACTGGGTATCAGCCAGCCCGAGCCCCGACCATCCCGGTTTCTCGACGAACTTCAGGAGGC
>NZ_LMVQ01000440.1 GCF_001545925.1 Mycobacterium sp. NAZ190054
AGACGTTCCACAGCGGACACGTCCCCCCGCTGGAGGAGAAGTGAAACCCGGTGGCGGACTGGCGTTTCGACATGTTGCCCGCCCGGTCGACTCGGACGAACGAGAACGGGACGCCGCGCATCGAGGGTCCGCGTCGTGGTGATGGACCCGGCGGCGGTGGCGCCGTGAGCCCGCACACTCCCGTCGCGATCATCGGCGGCGGCCAGGCCGGACTCTCGGTCAGCTGGTACCTGAGCCGGGCGGGGATCGACCACGTGGTGCTCGAGGCACAGACCCCGCTGCACGCGTGGGCCGACAGCCGTTGGGACAACTTCACTCTCGTGACACCGAACTGGCATTGCCGGTTGCCGGGTTACTCCTATGACGGGCCGGACCCGGACGGGTTCATGACCCGCGACGAGGTCGTGCAGTGGCTGGCGGGGTGGTTGGCCACCTTCGACGCCCCGGTGCGCACCGGCACGCGGGTCACCCGGTTGCGCAACGCAACCGACGGCCGCTTCGAGCTCACCCTGCTCACCGGCACCGGGCAGGAGCCGCTGACCTGCGATCACGCGGTGGTCGCCACCGGCGGCTACCCGGTTCCGGTGCTGCCGGGTTTCGCAGGCGCGCTCACCCCGTCCGTGGCCCAGATCCACTCCGAGCAGTACCGCAATGCGGCCGGGCTGCCCGACGGCGCGGTGCTGGTCGTCGGCACCGGCCAATCGGGTGCGCAGATCGCCGAGGACCTGCACCTGGCCGGCCGGCAGGTGCACCTCGCGGTCGGCAACGCGCCCAGGGTCGCGCGGTTCTACCGCGGGCGGGACTGCATGACCTGGTTGGCCGACATGGGCCTGTATGACCGGCCGGCCGGTGAGTATCCCGGCGGCAAGGCGGCCATCGAGAAGACCAACCACTACGTCACCGGCCGCGACGGGGGCCGCGACATCGATCTGCGCCGCTTCGCGACCGAGGGTATGCAGCTCTACGGCACGCTGGTGGACGGGCACGGCACCACGCTGCGCTTCGCCCCGACGCTGCGCCGCGCACTCGATCACGCCGACGCGGTGTACAACTCGATCTGCGCCGACATCGACGCCTACATCGACCGGTCCGGTGCGCCGGCGGGCCCACCGACGCGCTACACCCCGGTGTGGGAGCCCGGAACCGAGTCTGTCGCCTTGGATTTGGCGTCGGCAGGGGTCTCGGCCATCGTGTGGGCGATCGGATACCGGCCCGACTACCGGTGGATCGAGGCCAGCGCCTTCGACGGCGCCGGACGTCCGATGCAGAACCGCGGTGTGACCACGGTACCCGGGCTGAGCTTCATCGGGCTGCCGTGGATGCACACCTGGGGATCGGGCCGCTTCCTCGGCATCGACCGCGACGCACGGCATCTCGCGGCGGCCATCACCGGCAGCCTCGGCGACCCGGTGCTGCGCCTGGCGGTGGGCGGCTGACCATGACGCCCTCCGCCACGAACTCCACCCGCGTCGACCTGGCCCTGCTCGGCATCCGCGGCCGGCCGCCCCTGATGTTGAGCGCCGTCGACTTGCCGCATCCGCTGGGCCCCAACAGGGAGAGGAACTCCCCGTCCATGACATCGAGGTCCATCCCGCTCAGCGCGATCATCTCGTTGCCACCGCTGTGATACGTCTT
>NZ_LMVQ01000441.1 GCF_001545925.1 Mycobacterium sp. NAZ190054
CGGCGGCCGGTACGTTGCCGACGCGGTGAGCCGGGGTGCGGTCGCGGTGCTGACCGACGCCGCCGGTGTCGCCGAGATCGCCGCCCGCGGCGCTGTGGACGTGCCGGTCCTGGTACATCCGGAGCCCAGGGCGGTGCTGGGGGAGCTCGCGTCGGCCGTCTACGGCCGGCCGTCGGAGAAGCTGCGGGTCGTCGGTGTCACCGGGACGTCCGGCAAGACCACCACCACCTACCTGGTCGAGGCCGGCCTGCGGTCGGCGGGCCGGGTCGCCGGCCTGATCGGGACCGTCGGGGTGCGGATCGACGGCCACCAGCAGTCCGGCGGTCTGACCACCCCGGAAGCCCCCGATCTGCAGGCCCTGCTGGCCACCATGCTTGAGCGGGGCGTTGACACGGTGGTGATGGAGGTGTCCAGCCACGCGCTCGCGCTCGGGCGGGTGGACGGGGTGTCGTTCGCCGTCGGCGGCTTCACCAACCTGTCCCGCGATCACCTGGATTTCCACCCGACGATGGAGGACTACTTCGAGGCCAAGGCGCGCCTGTTCGACCCGGCGTCACCGGCGCACGCGGCGCTGTCGGTGATCTGTGTGGACGACGACTGGGGCCGGGCGATGGCCGCCCGTGCCGACCGGCCCGTCACCGTCAGCGCGACCGGGCCCGCCGACTGGACCGTGGAACAGATCCGGTCCGGTGGGGACGGCGTGCAGGACTTCCTCGCGGTGGATCCCACCGGTGTCCACCACGGACTGGAGATCGGGCTGCCCGGCCGCTACAACGTGGCCAACTGCCTGCTCGCGGTGGCGCTGCTGGACGCCGTCGGCGTGTCGCCCGAGCAGGCCGCCCCCGGGCTGCGCGATGCGACCGTCCCGGGCCGGCTGGAGGCGGTGAACCGCGGTCAGCCGTTCCTGGCGCTGGTGGACTATGCGCACAAGCCGGGGGCGCTCCAGGCGGTGCTGCGGACGCTGCGCGAGCAGACCGCGGGGCGGCTTGCGGTGGTGTTCGGGGCCGGTGGCAACCGTGACCGGGGCAAGCGTGAACCCATGGGTCGGGTGGCCGCCGAGCTGGCCGATCTCGTGGTCGTCACCGACGACAATCCGCGCGACGAGGATCCCGCCCTGATCCGCGCCGCGATCCTGGCCGGGGCAGCCGGTCGGCGCGCCGAGGTGGTCGAGATCGGTGACCGGCGGGCCGCGATCGAGCACGCGGTGGCGTGGGGCCGCCCCGGCGACGTCGTGCTGATCGCGGGCAAGGGGCACGAGGCCGGGCAGACCAGCGGCGGGCAGACCCGGCCGTTCGACGACCGCGACGAGTTGGCCGCGGCACTGGAGGCGTGGGGCACGCAGGAGGTTCAGCGGTGATAGAGCTTTCGCTGGCCCGGATCGCCGAGATCGTCGGTGGCCGGCTGGCCGACGTGTCCGCCGAGGACGCCGCGGCGACGATGGTCACCGGGACCGTCGAGTTCGACTCCCGCGCGGTGACTCCGGGCGGCCTGTTTCTGGCACTGCCGGGGTCGCGCACGGTGACGTTGTCGACGGCGTCGGGGTTGTCGACGACCTGGACGTGGTCGGGGGCCTCACCGGCGGTGCCGACGACTTCCTCGTGGCCTTCGTGACCGATGAGCAGGATGTCGAA
>NZ_LMVQ01000442.1 GCF_001545925.1 Mycobacterium sp. NAZ190054
GCCGCGGGCGTCAGGTAGGCCAGCGCCTCCCGCAGCTCGGGCAGCACCGGGTCGATCGTGGGATGGTGCGAGGCGACGTCCACCTCGACGCGGCGGGCCAGCTTGCCCTGCGCGTCGACCGCGGCGATCAGGTGACCGGCGGCCTCGTCGTCCTCCTCGTCAGCCGGCGCCGACGTCGCCTCCTCGCGGGCCTTGGTGGCCAGCGCGGACAGGTCCAGCTCCACTTCGGCCAGGCCGCCGGTCAGGTCGGCCTGCACGGGCTCGCGTGCGGCGGCCACCTTGGTCTCCACGTCGCACAGGTCGAGCAGCATGCTCGCCATCTGCTCGGTGGAGTACGTGGTCACGCCGGCTTCCTCGACCGCGTCGACGATGACGTCGTTGTGACCCATCAGACCGGTGCCGCGGGTCCAGCCGATCAGCGCGTGGGCCAGGCTGACGCGCTGCGCCCACGACGTCTCGGCTTTCCAGCGGGACACGACCGCGTCCAGCGCGGCCTTCGACTCGCCGTAGGCGCCGTCGCCGCCGAACATGCCGCGGTTCGGCGACCCCGGCAGCACCACGTGCAGCCGCGCGGCGATGTCGCGGTCGGAGCTGATCTGCGAGAGCCCGCCGATGAGCCGCTGCACGGCCCACAGCAGCACCTTCATCTCCATCTCGGCGCGCGCACCCGCCTCGGAGAGGTCTCCGCCGACCCGCGGCGCGGCGAACGGGAACAGCAGCGTCGGGGTCAGCGCGTCCTTGATGTGGATCGACTTGGGCCCGAGGCTCTCGGTCTGCTCGGTGCCGACCCACTCGACGAGCGCGTCGATGTCGCTGTAGGAGGCCATGTTCGCCGGCAGCACCCACAGCTTCGCGCCGAAGCGGGCGTTGTCGCGGTAGAGCTGACGGTAGAAGGCCAGCCGGGCGTCGTCGAGCCGCGACGTGGTGGCCACCACCGTGGCGCCACCGTCGAGCAGCTGCCCCACCACCGACGCGGCGATCGAGCCCTTCGACGCACCGGTCACCACGGCGACCTCGTCCTGGTAACGACCCGTGCCGGGGTTCTCCGCGCCCGCTGCCGCGCGTGCGTAGAGCGACGCGTGGATGTTGCGGCCCGCGGCCAGCGCCTTGCCCTGCCAGTAGGTGGCCTGGGTGCCGACCACGTGGCCGGTGCCCTCGAACCGCTCCGCCAGACGCGCCCAATCGGCTTCGAGCTCGTCGTCGTCCATCAGCCAGATCCGGACCAGGTCCTCACGGGCGCTGGCCCACCGGTCGTCGAGCAGCACGGCCTTGCGGCCGTCGAACACCGGCGCCACCAGACGCGGCCAGTCCGAACCGAGCTCGGCTGTCACCAGGTCGATCAGCTCGGCGTCGGCCGCGGCCTCGGGCGTCACGAACGGTGCGCCCAGCCCCAGCTGGTCGAGGATCGTGCGGGCCGCCGAGGCGAGCACGCCGTCGGGTCCGGTCACCTTCTCGGCGAACTCACCGAGCGCGGCGGTCGGTGTATAGGTGAAGGTGCCGTCGCCGTTGTTGACCAACGTGCCTTTCGCCGTCGACGCCGGAGCGGTGAACGTCAGTTCGTCACCGTCGCTGTCGCGTGCGCTCACCGTCACGGTGA
>NZ_LMVQ01000443.1 GCF_001545925.1 Mycobacterium sp. NAZ190054
CTCGACGCGGGCCGCGCCGCGGTGCGGGCGCTGACCGGCATGCCCGACGCCGCAGTGCACTTCACCACCGGGTCCAACCACGCGCTGGACGTCCTGCTGCGGGACTGGCCGGGCGAACGCACGCTGGCCTGCCTGCCCGGCGAGTACGGCCCCAACCTTGCGATCATGGCGCGCAACGGTTTCCGTGTCGAACTGCTCCCGGCCGACGAATTCGGCAGGCTCGACGTCAACGCCGTCGGGGCCGCGCTGTCGTCCCATCAGCCCGCGCTCGTGCACTTGACACTGCTGGGCAGTCACCGGGGGATCGTGCAGCCGGTGCACGACATGGCGTCGGCCTGCCGTGGGTACGACATCCCGCTGATCGTCGACGCCGCACAGGCTTTCGCGCACCTCGACATCGCGGGCGTCGGCGCCGACGCGCTGTATGCCTCATCCCGGAAGTGGACGGCGGGGCCCCGCGGGGTCGGAGTGCTGGCGACCCGACCGGGTCTGCTCGCCGCCGACACCGTCGCCCGGCTGAGCCACGCCGAGACGAACGTCGGTCTGCACGTGGGATTCTCGGTTGCGGTAGGGGAACACATGGCGGCCGGTCCGGCCGCGGTGCAGGCACGGCTGCGCGAGGTCGGCGCCGCCACCCGCACCGCGCTGGTCGACGTGCCCGGCTGGCGCGTGGTCGAACACGTCGACGAGCCGAGCGCCATCACCACGCTGGAACCCACCGACGGTGCCGACCCGGCCGACGTGCGCGCCCGGCTGATCGCCGAACACCAGATCGTGACGACGTATCTGAGCACCGAGCGTGCGCCGCGGGAGATGACCCATCCCGCGCTGCGGGTCTCGCCGCACGTCGACGTCACCGAGGCCGACCTCAAGAACCTGGCCGAAGCGCTCATCGCCGTCACACGTTGAGCGCGGCGCTCAGCCGCACCGGCATCCTGCGGACCCCGGGCACCATCGTGGCCTGCATCCGCAGCACGTCACCGTCGAGGTCGATGCGGTCGAACCGGGTGAGCAGTTCCTCGAACAACACCCGGGCCTCCAGGCGGGCCAGTTGGGCGCCGAGGCAGGAGTGTTCGCCGCAGCCGAACGCCACGTGCGGATTCGGGTGCCGGGTGATGTCGAGCTGTTCGGAGGTCGGCCCGAAGACCTCCTCGTCGCGGTTGGCCGAGCCGTAGAGCATCGTCACGTACTGGCCCTCGCGGATCACCCGTCCGCGGATCTCGACGTCGCGGGTGGCGCAGCGGGTCATGTTGGCCACCGGGGAGGTGTACCGCAGCAGTTCCTCGACCGCCGACGGCACCAGGTCGCGCCGGTCCCGCAACAGCTGGAACTGGTCCGGGTGCTCGATCAGCGCCAGGGTGCCGAGCGCGATGAGGTTGCGGGTCGTCTCGTTGCCGGCCACCAGCAGCAGCAGGCAGAACTGCAACAGGTCCTGATCGCTGAGCCGGACGCCGTCGACCTCGGCGGCCACCAGGACGGACAGCAGGTCGTCGGAGTCGCGGAGCGTGCCGGTGCGGCGACGGGCGATCTGGGCCTGGAAGTACTGGTACAGCTCGCCCAGCGCGGCGAAGGTG
>NZ_LMVQ01000444.1 GCF_001545925.1 Mycobacterium sp. NAZ190054
CCATAACCAACGCGGCGTGTCGTGAAGACGGGGCCAAATCAGACCGTCACAACTGCACACCCGCGACCACACAGGTGGAGCCACTTCAAACCGTCCACCCGGGGCCAAGTCAGGCTGTCACAGCCATCCTCAGCCAGCCAGGCTATGACGGAGAAGTTCGCCAAGTGGTGGCTCCAGCGCCGCCACACGTTTCGCTATGACCTCGACGGCAATTTCTTCCGAGTCTGGGTCGCTGACGATCTCGACCCCAGCGAGATCGAACTCGACCAGCGGAGCCAGGGGATGCAGTACTTCTTCTCCTTCTTCCTAATCTTCCTCGTCGAGGCGGTCGACACCCACCACAACAGCGTTCTGCTCCTCGATGAGCCGGGGAACTCTCTGCACGGCACGGCCCAGGCCAAGATCATCGAGTTCCTCCGCAGCATTTCCGACGACAATCAGGTCGTTTATACGACGCACTCACCGTTCATGATCGACGGTGATCACCTCGAAGAGGTCCGGCCGGTGTGGGAGGACCGCGAATCCGGCTCCACCAAGGTGTCCGAAGACGTGTGGCCGAAGGACAAGGATGCGCTTTTCCCGCTGCAGGCTGCGCTCGGGTACCAGCTAGCGCAGTCGCTCTTCATCTCGCGCTACCAGGTGCTGGTGGAGGGGATCACCGACATGTGGATCGTCAAGGCCCTCGACGCCGCGCTGCCCGTCACCGGACGCACAGGGCTTCGCGAAGGGATCATCATCACTCCTGGAGGGGGTGCGGGACGGGTGCTGCCCCTCGCCAGCATGCTCGTCGGCCATGAGGTACAGGCCGCAGCTCTGCTTGATGGTGACGAGCCTGGCCGAAAAGAGGGTCGCAAGGTCGAGCGGGTGCTTGGGTACGACAACCGCGTTCTGTTTGTCGGTGACTTCACTCCTGACGGCAACACGACCGGCGAGATCGAGGACTTGTTCCCCGACGACTATTTCGTGGCTGCGGCGAAGAAGGCGTACCCGGGAAAGGACCTGCGCTTCAACGCTGACGAGAAGGCGGTTCCGAACATCGTCGACCGGCTTGAGGCGCTGTTCGAGCGCAAAGCGCACGGCAAGTTCGAGAAGTGGAGGGTGGCTCGGGTCCTCGCGGACGGCATCATGGCTGATCCGTCGAAGGTGCCGACTGATGTCCTCGACGCCTTCGCGGACATCGCAGTCCAGCTGAACAAGCTTGTCGAGGTGTCGTCCTAATCTGGCTGTGATTCCCGTGGGCCGCAGGGCGGTCCGAAGACTTCACCCTTGTAATCGTCGCCGGCACCGCAGCAGCACAGGAAGTTAGCGTGGAGATCATCGCCAGTGCCATGGACGACGAGGGATCCGGATGAAGACGAAAGCAGGTCACCATCGCGCGGTAGACGCGGACCCTCAACGTCTTTTACAACTGCGTCTCCGAAGGCTTACCGACTCTAGTACTGCAGCCGTAGATCGGGGCTGACGGGGTTTCGGCGTGTCTGCGCTGGTCAGGGCGGTGACCGCGGCATTGTTCGGAGTTTGTGAAGACATCTGAAAACGCCGCGATCCCCGCGGTTGACA
>NZ_LMVQ01000445.1 GCF_001545925.1 Mycobacterium sp. NAZ190054
TAAGGCACGATGGGCAGTGAGGTGGAAGCCCGCATTGAACGCGTTCGCGATCACCTTCAACGGCCGGATCACTCCGACTGGCAACTAACCGATGCCAAGTCAGATCCACCGTTTATCTGACAGTCCCAGTCTCTAGGCCTTCCCGTTTCGGAGGTCGAATGACTTTGCCTAGCTCTTCGTTTGGGCAGGAAGCGACCGAGCTAGCGACGGCTTAACCCAACTTCGCGAAGAGTCGCAACATCATGACGAGACAACGAGTTTCAACCCACGGGGACGGTCGCCGAGATCAGAATGGCGAGCGTACGGCGGCTGCCAGACGACGCCGTAGCTCGCTCACCGTTAGGCTATTTTGGTGAGCCTTGCAGATGTTGCGGCCCGTGGTGCGGCGAAGACCATTGGAGGCCAAGCCGTACGTATCACCATCCAGATAAGCGGTGTCGTAATCCTCAGCCGTCTGCTGGCCCCATCAGACTTTGGCCTAGTGGCCATGGTCACAGCCGTGGCGAACATTGCACTCGTTCTTGGCGATTTCGGCCTATCGGCGGCGACGATCCAGGCAAAGTCCATCACACACAGGCAACGTTCGAACCTGTTCTGGACGAACGTTGCCATCGGCGTTGTACTGACACTGACTGTCTTCTTGCTCAGTGGTCCACTCGCATCGTTCTACGATGAAGCGCAGGTTGCTCCCATCGCTCAAGCTCTGTCAGCAACCCTTCTGCTTAATGCCATTGGTAGTCAATTCCGTGCGCAGCTCGGCCGCGACCTGCGCTTCGGATGGCTTGCGATTACCGACATAGTTGCTCCCGCAATCGCCCTGGCAGTAGCGGTCGCAGCTGCGCTGGCCGGGTTTGGAGTTTGGTCGCTGGTTTTACAGCCCATCACGCTCGCAGCAGCGACACTCGCTGTTCTCGTCTGTTCGGCACGTTGGTTCCCAGGTTGGCCCGGACGGGCGCCAATGCGGGCACTTTACGCATTTGGCGCAGGCACTCTCGGAATCCGCCTCGCTACATACGTTTCAACGAATGTTGACAATATCATCGTCGGTCGATATTTCGGGGCCACCACCACGGGGTATTATTCGCGCGCTTACCAGCTCTTTCAACTTCCCTCGCAACAGATCGCAGGGCCGGCCGGGCGAGTGCTTTTCCCGATTCTTTCTATACTTCAAGACGATCACCCACGGTTTGAGGCCTATGTTCTCCGGGCACAACTTCTCTTCGCATATGCTGTGGGCGGGATCTTTTTTGCCCTTGCAGCAGGTGCAGATCCGATAGTTGACATTGCCCTCGGACCGGGATGGGACCCAGCGAAACCGGTGTTTCTTGCCCTTGCGTTAGGTGGAATCTTCCAAGCGCTTACATACAATTACATGTTCGTTTTCCAGACCAAAGGGCTTGTAGGCTATCAACTGCGATTCTCGCTGGTGGGGCGCAGCATCATGGTCGCACTGCTTTTTGCTGGAATCCCATTCGGGATAGTCGGCATTGCGTGTGCTTCCGCCGCCGGACAAGCTCTTATGTGGGCCCTGTACACGTTCATCGCTGCTCCCCGCGCGGGACTTAGCAGGCGTAAGCTCGTGAAAATACCGGTCGCCGCGTATTCCATGTACGCGGTAGCCACCGCCGCTGGCCTCGTGGTAAGCCGGATTTCGGACTCTCTCGTGGCGCCGGCGCAACTCGTGCTAATACTTGCGACGTTCGTGGCTGTTGCAGCCGGCGCCATCATTCTCGTTCCACGGCTCCGCCAGGAATTGCGGATCGTGCGCTCGACTCTTGCGCGCGCGGTGCGATCTAAGGCCTAGCCGTTTTCGCTGAATATTCTGTATTGGGGGATGAAGACAGGCGAAAACGCTGCCACAAGTTACCGGACTTCCCAACGGTTCAGAGCCCACCGGAGCATTCGAAGTATTGTTCTGTCTTATGCAGCGGTCCCGGTGCCAAATACTGCGCCCTACTCGATCCACCAGTCACCGTGACTTGTCGTGCCGTACCGTCAAAGGAAGTTTCTATGCCCATTGGCACACGATTGCGAACGCCACGACCGCGCGTGGGTCGCCGGCGATGAGCCTGGGCGCTCTCTGCGACTGAGCATTCGGCAAGCCGATCCTGCACAAGGTTCGACCGGACCCCTAGGATAGCTGGACTACCGCCGACGACGTGTTGGTCACCGCATTCTTTACCGACCCGCCACCTGGAGTCGCCCACACAGATTGCAGTTCGTGCTGGTCGCCGCAACTATGTAAAGTCTCCATAGGTCTTTGGTTTTCCGCCGATCGGGAGGGTCGAGTAGTGCCGGTTGAGGTTGTACATTTCAACCCAATGCGCAGACGCCCGGGACTATCTGGACGCCTAAGACCTCGAAGGCCACTGACCAACTTCGGTGACCTTATTGGGCCCATGCTAGTTGCTCAAATCGTTTCAGAGCTCGGCCTTCGCGAGCCAGCCGAGAATCGACGTCTCGTCACCGTGGGATCGATTATGGCGAAGACCAAACCGGGCGATGTCATTTGGGGTACAGGCGTCAATGGGAAGAATATGGATACAGGTGCCGCACCGCATCTAGATGTCCGGGCAGTTCGGGGTCCGCGAACGCGAGAGATGCTGATGTCGGTGGGCTCTTTGGTCCCTCCAGTGTACGGAGACCCAGCGTTATTATGGTCGCGTTATTGGCCACGAGAATATTACCTTTCAAGTAGCCCGAGCGTTCACCTCCGACCACTGACAATAGTGCCGAACTACAATGATGCAGGCACTATGGACGGTCCCGAGGTAGTGAGTCCCCTAGGCGTTCCACACGATGTAATCCGCCAAATCGCCGCAAGCGAGTTCGTATGCGGTTCCTCCCTGCACGCAATTGTGCTCGCAGAGTCTTTCGGCATTCCGGCTCGTTTGGTGCGATCCAAAGTTGAACCGCCGCTCAAATACGATGATTACTATATGGGCACCGGCCGCGAGACGTATTCTGTGGCTGAATGCGTGGAGGAAGCTGTCGCGATGGGTGGAGAGCGTCCCCCCTCCTTCGACATAGAAGCTCTGCGCTCGTCCTTCCCCGCCGACTTATATATCAACTCACCTCAAGCGCGATAACCGTCGACCGCTAACTACCGAATAAAGCCTCAGCCCTGTGCAGAGACTCCGATAGTACGGCGACACTGCGCTGTTCCACGCCTAGGCGATCCCTAGGAGAAGGTCTGGCCCGCTTATCGGCGGAATCCAGGCACGACATGCTTCAGCCTCGCCCACCTCAGGCAATGCTGCTATTCTCTCCGTGTCGAGTTCAGGGCGGGAGAGACCGACGCCGATTGGGGTAGGCACGTAACGAGCGGCGAAAACACAATTCACACCGGGGGAGGTAAGCGCTGAGCATTCCAGTGCCACCTTTATGATGACATCGAAAATCCGGGTGGTGGCACGGTTTTCAAATCTTCTTGCGTCGTGCAATAAAATCTGCCATCGCAGTCCAACTGCGAGCCCCATGCGGCCGACCACCGTAGGTTAACAACGTTGTACCGCTGCCGCCGAGGACGATTTTGGTGCTCTCGCTCGAATATTCCACCACCCAGTTAGGATTCACGCTAACGCTTTTGCATCGGCAGACAGCACATCAAACACCGAAATTTCGTTCGAAGGCTGGAAACTTTGTATAGAAAACCCCTTTTGAAGGCAGCTATTAGCAATATCGGTGGTCCGAAGCCCACTCGTTCGACGGGGATCATGTACTCTGATATGCATAAACTAATCTACTGCCCGATTCCCAAGAACGCGACGTCTTATCTAAGATCAGTACTTCTCCGAAACGATCCGAACACCCAAGACTTCGATCCTGTTGCCGAAACTGCCCTCGAGTACTTAACTCGTAAGAAGTTTCCTGCAGAAGTAGCTACGCGGGAAGGAACCCTTCGGGAACGCCGCCTTCTCAGAAGTGGTGATTATACGAAAATTGTTGCGCTACGAGATCCAGCCAAGCGCCTTGTGAGTTGCTTTCTGGACAAATTCGCCAAGGCAAACACGCGAGACGAAGCGCAGATTGAACGGTTCTGCCAGGATGCTTCGTCCGTGCTGGGAAAGCGGATCACGAAGGACGATCTCAGCTTCGCGAGTTTTGCCGGCTACGTGTTTAAGGTGCCTGACTGGAGAAGCGACAGGCACTACCGTTCACAGGCCTCCTATCTTCGGAATATTCGGTTTGATCACTATTTCGATGTCAGTGAGATGACTGATCTATTAGCCTTTTTAACGAACCGAGGCCTGAACGTTACCCTGCCAAAGACTCGGAATCCGAGCGTGGATAAGAAGACGCCATATTCCGATGAGGACTACGACTACACCATGAAACCCGCGAAGTTCCTCACACTCGGCGAGCTTAGAACTATGCCGGCATTTCCGCGTTATGATGCGTTTTTCGACGACGAATTGACTGGCGGTTTCGAGCAACGATATCAAGGAGATATCGACTTGTTCTGCTCGATGAAAAATGTCAACAGGGCCGACTACTTGAAACAACTGCGTGAACAGCAGTGAGCTTCCTTCCACCTGGCAAGATAGGCTCGGACGGGATGTGGCACGAACTTTATTCATACAGCCGCGCCGACCCGAGCAGTTCAGCACTAGTCAAAAACCGCCGGGAACCTGGCCCCATGTAGTGGACGCGAGACCGTTTATTAGACGGTTTCCAACGGAACATCGGGTCGAAAACCGGAAGACTTCGCCGCCGTAGGCCGCAGCATCGGGATCTGGGTACTATTCGTGGCCACGAATAGTACCCGCGCCGTGTTCGTCGTGGCGATCAGGAACTGTGGGACCGACGGTCGCCACCACCCGCGGGAGCCGGCCGCTTTGCGGCGGGCGGCCAGCATGGAGCGGGGCCGGCCAGCGGTAGCGGCGATCGCCCGGGGGTGCGACAACCGCAGCCCACGCATCAACGCTTCGACGTCGGTGGGCAATGGCGGCGCGGTAGTGGTGGTGGTCATGCGATTCCTGCCTCCCCCGTCGATGACGCTGCGGCCAAACAAGTCCATCCACTCGTGCCTTGCGCCAAGGAGGTGTCTTCGTCGGCGCCACGACGTACAAGGTCCAAGTCCCTGGCGGCCAGCATGGAGCCAAGGTCACCGGTGGCGAACCGGCCGTGCACGGCCGCATGTCCGAGTGCCCAGTCGAGATCAGCGCGGCCGACCAACGCGGACAGTTCGACGGCGTGGGCCATTTTCTGCAGGGTCCGTTCCGTCCCGACGGCAGCGGCTTCTTGAGCCACACCGCATCCGGCCCCAGCGACAGAAAGGTCTGCTCGGAGGCGGTGCGGACCCCGCACGCGGTAGTCCACGGGAACCCTGTCACGGTGGTCGGGGAAATGAGCATCGTCGATGGCAGGGCTACCGGGGTGGCACGCTGGTGCCGCGCCACCCCGATCGGACGGCTGTCATCGAGAGCGCAGATGACCACCTCGTCGGTCCCGCGGTGATGGCGGATCCACACCGTCTGACCCAATAGTGTTGCCGGCAGCGAGTATTGACAGTGTTCGAAAGTGACCATCGGGGGTGTTGTCGGAAACCCGGCGGGAAACGACCATACCGTCGGCGAAACTATGGCGGTTTGGACGCGTTGGTCTCCGGTCTCCGTTTCGAAATGCGATGTCGAGACACTTGACATCGAGCGCAGCGCCGCTTGAATTGCGTCCGGTTATCGAAAGTGACTGTCGGGAAGCATGTTTTGGCATGCACCGGCGGTCAGCCCCGGTCCAGCGTAGGACAGGGGCCTAGATTGACCGAGTGGGATGCCTGCAGCTTCTTGTGCGTTCACCGGCCGGCTCCGGACAAGTTGGTGCATGGCAATCCTTGATTCTGCAGCCGGCACGCAGGTTTCTCCGAAGCCCGCGGCAGCGAGGATTGATTGGCCGGGAATGTGCAAGGTGCCGTGTGGCGCACGCAGCTCCCGATGCTTCAGCGAGCCGGTGGCTTCAACCGATCGTCGTTACGCTTTCGCCGCTACGGTATCAAGGCACGCATACGTTGGTTGGCGCAAAACGCGTGCACGTCCACGGCGGGACTGGATAGGGGGAAGTGTGACGACGGACGCGTGGATTACGCTTTGTGTGGTCATCGCTACTGTCGGATTTCTTATAGCGGACCGGTTCCGTCCCACCCTTGTAATGGGTGGAGCCGTTCTGACGCTGTACTTCCTGGGCATCATTGATAACGATCAGCTACTGGCGGGCGTCGCCAATGAATCCCTCGCGATCGTCGCCGCTCTTTATGTACTGGCCGGTGCCGCTGACATCACCGGAGCCTTCGAGGGTGCGACGTCGAGACTCCTCGGCGGAGCCACCCGAAGTCGACCTCGGCGCGAGTTGCTTCGCGTGTGCGGCCCGTCTGCCGCTGTATCGGCATTTATAGCCAATACGCCCCTAGTCGCGATGCTGGCGCCCCGAATCGTCCGTTGGTGCAGACGCACGGGCCGTTCACCGTCGCTGTATCTGATGCCGCTGAGCTATGCGGTGATCCTTGGTGGATCAATGACAATGATTGGTACATCAGTCAACCTTTTCGTCAACGACCTTATCGATAAAGCTGGACTGGGCCGACTTAGTATCTTCTCGATTCTCGGGATAGGGCTTCCGCTCACCATCGGCTGCATTCTGCTTATGGTCATGCTCGGTCCGCATCTGCTAAAGGAACGCGCGACGCCAGGCGAGATCCTCGCCGAGTCGGAACGTGAGTTCACGGTGGAGATGACGATTACTGCTGACAGCACCCTCGTCGGCGCCACAGTCGCTGAAGCAGGTTTACGCAATCTTGATGGCGTGTTTCTAGTCGAGGTCGAACGCGCAGGCAGGCTGATTTCCGCGGTTAGTCCCGACGAGGCATTGGCCGCTGGAGATCGGCTCGTTTTCGTCGGGAACCTTGCCAGGGTGTTGGACTTGCAAAGGATGTCGGGTCTGGTGTCCGCTGAAGCCCGTCACTTCGACGATCTCGCGCGCAATCCGCAGCGCCAATTCGTGGAAGCTGTAATTGGATCAGGGTCCCCACTCGTCGGATCGAGCCTAAAAGCTTCGGGATTTCGCCGACGCTACGGCTCTGCTGTTGTCGCCATTCACCGAGCTAGTGAGAAGCTCGACGGCAAACTTGGCGATGTTCGACTACGAGCGGGCGATGTTCTCCTAGTGCTCGCAGGGCCTGACTTCCGTCAGCGCTATCGCGAGCATCGTGATTTCGCGGTCGTGTCGCCACTCAATCAAGATAGGCCGATAAGGCGCGAACACGCCAAGACTGTCGAGTTGACGATCGCTGCGTTGATAGTACTAGCCGGTACCGGACTGTTAGATTTGTTACAGGCGTCGCTCCTCATCGCTTTCGGGCTGATAGTCGCACGAATTGTCACACTTCAAGACGCTCGCCGATTCGTTGACGCCAATGTACTGCTGTTGATGGCAGCCAGTTTTGGTCTTGGCATTGCTGTTGAGCAAAGCGGCCTCGCCTCGTTTTTGGCGAATATGGTCGTTAAGTCAGCCGCACCCCTCGGAGATTACGGATTGCTGGCCGCGGTCCTGGCGGCCACTATGATCGTTACCGAGGTTGTTTCCAATACTGCGGCAGCAGCGCTAATGTTTCCAATCGCCATCTCAATCGCCGAACTGGGTGGGGTAAACGCTATGCCTTTCGCGGTGGTCGTCATTTTCGGCGCCAGTCTTTCCTTCCTAACCCCTATCGGCTACCAGACCAACACTATGGTATGGGCAATGGGCGGTTATCGATACCTTGACTTCGCGCGCTTAGGTGCTGTACTTACGCTGTTTGTTATGGTCGCGACGCCATTATTGGTGCCGGTGTTTTTTCCGTTCCACTGAAACTCGAGCGTCGGCATCATTCGGGAAGCGGTAGACGACGCGACGTAAGAACGCGCCCGAGACAAGTCGGCCGCGGTGAGTGTTTTTGGGCACGGTGATCGCTCCATAGGTGAGGTCAGCGCCCCTCCGGAGGAGGCGGTAGCATCGGATAATTATCCTTGCCTGGGGATGTCGATTGACGCGAAGCGAAATGTGGATCTCCTGCCCATGATGTCGGACAAGAATCAACACCGAACAAGGGCAATTTCTTCTGAAGAACCACGATTAGGTCCCGCTCGGCACATATCCGGGGAGGTGTGTCAACGGCATATCGCTCATGGCGGTGGTGCATCGGGGCCGTTGCGCCGGTAGCCTACGTTTCGGCGGTGCGATGCTGCTCAGCATTGTGGGCGGGTGGTTTCCTAGCCCGACTGCGAGGCGCCTGTACATCTGGCGAGGGGGATTCTTTGTGAAAAGCGTTGGGATCATGTCGATGCAGCGGATCCACAATTATGGCTCGACATTGCAGGCGTACAGCCTTCGGCGATTGATCGAGGAGGTAGTGCCCGGCACGCAGGTGTCGTTTCGGGATTACCGGAAGGGCAGCGTGCTAGTCCACGACGCCAGCGCACCATCGTCGAAGTTCGGTCGAGTGATCTCAAAACTCCGTGAGTACAACGCGGTTGACGCCCCGCTCAGGGACAGGCTGCGCTTCTTCGATCACAAGCGTTCCTATGCGCGGCGGTACTTCCCCGCCGTGGGAATAGAGCCCACGCCA
The DNA here is from genome assembly GCF_001545925.1 of Mycobacterium sp. NAZ190054. GTDB lineage: Bacteria > Actinomycetota > Actinomycetes > Mycobacteriales > Mycobacteriaceae > Mycobacterium. Next base: position 8,600 of record NZ_LMVQ01000445.1, read on the forward strand.
AATTACGATCTAAACCTTGACTGTCAAGTTATTGGCAGCGACGAAGTGTTCAATTGCGTCCAATCCAACACTAATGTAGGATACTCCCGCGATCTCTTCGGTCATGGCACACCGGCACGTCGGTTGATTTCTTACGCTGCGTCCTTTGGTAACACGACATACGCAAAGATCTGTTCCGCCGGTATTGAGGCCAATATCAGTGCCGACTTAGCTCGATTTGATGCATTGTCTGTGCGTGATCGCAACTCCCGGGAAATCATTAACAGGCTAATCGGTCTCGAAGCGCAAATACACGTAGACCCTGCACTCGCATACGATTTGGTAAATGACAAACACGTGCCGTCTGGCCGACTGCATGCGGATCCTTACATTATCGTATACGGATATTCCGGGCGGTTAGCATCCGACGAGAATGCGGCTCTACGAGATTTCGCTCGCCGGGCCGGTGCGAAAATTCTGACGTTTGGGGGGGTCCAGGAATGCGGGGACGCGTTTGTAGAGTGCAGCCCGTTCGAATTGCTAGCTTACTTCCGCGACGCGCTTGCCATCGTCACTGACACTTTTCACGGCACGATCTTCTCTATCATTAATCATCGTCCATTTGGAACCATTATCCGGACCAGCACTGCGGGTAGTTATGGTAACGAAGAGAAGCTGAGTTATCTGCTCGAATCCTTCGGCTTAGCCTCGCGGCGAATCACCAGTGCTCAAATGATTGATGACTTGCTATTAACACCAGTCGATGACACCGCAATTGATGCGTTGCTTTTGACCGAGCGCAGGAGGTCGAAAAAGTACCTCGCCGAGAATGTTATCGCAACGACCAACCAGGAACTGCCGTGAAAACCAACACGACTAAGCCGAAACAGCAGATCAAAAAGATGCTGCAAAAGGTTCGATTGAGATATCTTGCCCATAAAGATATTGCCCGCTTCTCCCGAACAGCATCTTTTTCGGTGTTCGACACCAATTACGAGCAGGTTGTATCCCGAATCATGTACAACGTCCACGCTATAGAAAAAGGCCTTTCACGCACCGCGGACTTTCGGCCTGGGTTTGGCCGCAAAGCGCTGTCTGACCTCAATGATGCACTGGTTGTATATCGGACTGCCGGACACTCACTCGAAGGATTTGCGTACGAGCAAGGACTGTCCATTCTTCAGCGATACCGCGAGTTTCATTCGAAGCATGATCACGATGTGTCGTTCCTTGCAGAGATTGTGAGTGATGAGTTTCTTGATGCAAACGTTGACAAAGGCGCTGCAGGAACCAAAGTTGTTAGGCGCGCAGACAAGGAACGCAACCACGAGAAGAATTTCTACGAGCTTGCACTTGGCCGCAGCAGCGTGCGCCAGTTTTCCGGCCGCGCAATCGACCACTCGAAGGTGATGGCGGCACTCCGTGCTGCAGAGAAGACGCCGTCGGTGTGTAACCGCCAAGGTTGGCGTGTCTACTGGGTTGACGATAAGGCGCTCGCAGCCCAAGTGCTGCAGCATCAGAGGGGTTTTGGTCAGCGGCAGATGCCCGAAGTCCTTCTCACCATCACCGTGTCGAACAACACATTCCTCAGTCCGGTGGAGAGAAACGAGGCGTTCGTTGACGGCGGTCTTTTCTCGATGTCGGTGCTGTACGGACTCGAGTTCGAAGGGCTCGCTGCGGTGCCCTTGAATGCGATGATGTATTACAAGGATCAATGCGCGGTACGAAAGTTGCTGGCGATTGATGATTCGGAGATGATCACGATGTTCATCGCCGTGGGAGATTGTCCCGACGAGACGGTAGTCCCGACTTCAGATCGAAAGCCTGCGTCATCCTTCGTGCGCCGACGCGGCAGTGTGCGGGTCGACGATTACTCGCCTCGTTAGTTTGAGCGGGTTTTCAACTGCACGTTAGTAGTTCGTACCGCCGGTCAGTTTGGAGGTCATCGAACGATCGTCGCTTTGAACGTGCCGGTGGCCGGATCCAGCGCCCCTGCGGTGTAGTTGTGCGCCCGTACCGTAACCGTGTTCGCCTCTGAAACCCACGCCGAGTACATGATTCCTCCGGTGATCGCTGCTACCGGAACCCCTAATGCGACAGGCTCACCCAGCGATGCCCCAGGGACGGTAATGCTCATGTCGGCGAAGGACTGCGCCGCTACCGACCCGAAACTGAGCGATGCCGTACCGGTCAGCGTTGGTGCCCGAAGCTGTTGCCATACAGCCCCGTCCCAGAACCAGGTCGCTGAATCGCCGGGGCGGAGAACGGCTTTGGTGCTGTCGAAGTTGTTCGTCAGATAACGGGTCTCACCATGCCCGATGATGACGTTCTTCGCGCTACCTTTGGCGGCGTTGGCCACGATGAGCTGCTGGCCCCTGTACGCGCCCGGGGATAGCTTCGCCAACGTCCGGTCCACGCCCCCTAGTGAGCCGCACCGCAGCCACACAACAGGTTGTTTAGCTTGCGCAAGAAGCGGGGGGAGGGAGGTCGCTTCAATACCGGAGCCGGAAGCGAAGTTGTACGCTCGCGAATGCCCGGTGGCGATCGCCAAGTAGTCAACGGTGGAACCGGCGGCGCCGCCACCAGAAATGAAGTTGGTGATGTTGTAGTCGACCTTGACGTTCTCTAGATCCCAACACGTGGTGCTTAACCCGTTGCCGAAGTACAGGATCCGAGATGAGAGTTCAGAGCCGTACCGCCAGTAGAGGTCTCGGCCCTTGATGGAAGACGCTACGCCTGTGTTGGTGACGGCGACCAGGTTCTCCCCAGAGGTGTTGTTGCGGTAATCCAACTCCACCGACGTGAGGGTTAGGTCTGCGTTGTTGGTGACGATTGCGACCGTTCCGGAAGCTAGGGCCATAGGTGCGACCGCCGTCAGGTTGTCCACCCGCACGGTTTGGTTCTTCACGTTGAGGATGGTTCCGGTCGCACCGTCTATATGAACGTTTCGTACCACCGAGGGAACAGTGTCCCGTAACCCATGGTCCGCACTCAGTGAGCTGTCGTTCACCACGATGTCGATCTGCCCTATGGCGGCATCGTACGGTCGTGGGTGGCGGATCGTCAGCCCGTCGATGACATGACCGTGGGAATCGCTGCGGCCGCCGCCGTTGTAGCCGTCCTCGTCGTAGATGCTCACACCGCGGGTGCAGCAGATTGCTTCTCCGTCCGAAATCCGGTTCTCGACACCGCGTAGGCCGAACGCTGCGTGACATTCGTATGCACCGCAATCATTGAAACGGATGCCCATCGCCGTCGAATGGGTGTTCCACGCCGATGACGCTGTGTGGTGCGCGCGGCCTGTCACGCTGTGCCCGAAAGGGCGACCGTACCGATAGACATCAGGGTCGCCGGGAGAGATGCGCTCAGAATCGTCGGTGTAGGCGTGACGCACGTGGCCGGCGTTGATGTCGAACGAACCGAAAGCGCTTGACTTGTCCAAAAGCCCGTACCCCAGTTTGAGGCCGGCCGCGTCGTTGGGTGCTTTGTCGACAACGACTTTCACGGTCGGCGCATAGCAGGATTGTGTACAGCACGCGATGCTGCCCAACGATCCGAACGTCATCTCGATTTGTGGTGCGTACAGCGACCGGAACAGTGCAGCATGTCCGCCGTAGTTCTCGGGATCGTTCGACTCGATCCGCAAGCCGGCCACCCTGGCAGTGTGCTTGACCATCCGAGCCGCCCGCACGTTCGTCACCATGGGATCTATAGGACGCCCTTGCACGGTGATCTCATCACCGCGGGCCGCGAACACCATGAAAAACTGGCCGACGCGATCTTTAACCCCGGTGTTTGGGCGGGCGCCGGGGATCACATCATCGGCGATCACCTTTACGATGTCGCCAGCTTCCCAACCTGGGGCACTAGCGAGGGTGAACGTGGTGCCGTTAATCCCTTTACTCGAGTCGTCGTCAAACTGTACGTCGGCGTCGAACGTTGAGACGGCATAGAGGGTTTCCCACTCACCCTCGATTCGCAGCACGCCCCCCGCAGCGCCTTGAAGGAACGTCGCACCGTCAGCGCTGACGCTTATCGACTTTCCAACAGAGGTAAGTGTCGACATGACCAGGTACCGGCCGGGTCGAACAAATATCGTGCCTCCGTCCGCAACGGCGTCAAAAGCCATCTGTAATGCGGCTGTGGTATCTGTAACGCCATCTCCGACTGCACCATGGTCGACATTCGCATCCACATAGTGGCGACCGGTTACTGCCGCCCAAGGCCGGCGGTCCACCAACGACCTCTGTTCCGTCGTATCCCTCGACTTCTCCGTCACAGCTACGACACGGTGGTCTCAGCCAGCGACCTGATAGGCGCGGGATTCGTGGTGTGCTGTAACCGCTGCCGGGGCAACTGCCATGGCAGCGATCTCACCACCATCGCGGAGGAACTGCTCGAAAGCTGTACGTGCAGTCGTGGCCAAGGTCGCACTCGTCCCCGGCTTCGTTCGTGGCCGGCGCTCTCGATTGGAAATTGCCGCGACGGCTTCGAGAGATACGCACAGGTTGCAGCCGACGGCCATAATTTCATTGCGAACGTCGAGCCTCGATCCGATTCCGGCAGGTGCCGCTCATAGCGCATCTGACGCGGCTGTGCGGAAGACCTCCGCATAAGACGAGGCGATCGTTGGCCAGTCACGCCCTATGAAGCGCGGGCTTGCACCCAGTGGTAGCTCACGAACTCGGGCCAAAGCGGATTCGATCTCTGTCCCGGAGATATCGCTATCCGTCATATGTATCCATTGCGCACCGACTTCCTCAGCGAGGCGTTCCATGACACACGACCGAGGCGTGAGGATGGGACGGTCGAGTGAAAGTGCAAGCATCGCCACGCCCGAATTGCCGTTACCTGCATTCTGATACGGAAGAACGATCAGTTCTGCGCGAAGGATCTCGCGGACCAGCTCTCTGTCAGGGACCATGCGCAGATCCACGCTCACCTGGGCCCCACGCCGCGCCGGCTTCGCAAGCTCAGACTCGACCTCTACGCGCATCGCTGGAGTCGGATGCCCCACTATCCGAATCTCCACTCCTGGCGCCGTAATGTCTTCGGCGGCGCGGATGAGTTCAACCACACCCTTGTACGGCCTGATCTTGCCGAACAACAGCACGCGACCGGGCACCTTAGGCTCTCGGGGCAGACGGTCAAAGGGTTCACGGTAGTCGCCGTGAGGAATCTGAACGGTTCGACCTTGCCATGCGACAGGTGTGCAGTCGTTCATGACTACGTGCGTCCGCGTGAGCTGGTCAAGACGTCCGAGAAGGCGGGACTCGGAGTCGTCGCCTGAGTCGTGCGGCTGGATGTTGTGTACGGTCCGGACCACGGGGATTCGCTTCAGGGTAAGGCGAAAGAGAAACACCCGATAGAAGATTCGACGGACAAAGGCAGCAGAGCGATATCGATGACGCATGAGATATTCGGGCCAGTGCACATGAAAGACATCAAACTGGCCGAATAGCGCTGTCCGCCAAGAGAAAAATCTGAACTCGACGTCGTCGGGTGCGTGCGCGACGATCGAATCTATAAAGTTGACATCCGGGCCAGGCGCGGGCACTGACTCGAGGACGCGAAGGCGACGTGTAGACAGGGTTCCACCTCCAAACCTGACCACGCGGTTCACATTAGCTCCAGAGGGATCCCTGTGCCCGCACTGGCGGGGGGTGCACCAGATTGAGCCAGTTCGACCAACCGCCACGCCTCAACGGCACGCGCGCCGATACGGTGACCGGCCGATCGCTCCGCGTCCGCGAGCAACTTTACTTCGCAGCGAAGCCGATGGCCTGTGCATCTCCCGGTGGGCGGCGTGGATAGCCCTGCTGCTACCTGAGTACCGACGCCGATAGTTGTCACGCTTAGGACATCCTTCGCCCGCGCAGCCTCACGACAAGGTTGGCTACGGCCTGATAGAAGCGGTACGGCAGCATCACCTGCGCTGCAACGATAAAACCTTGTCGCCAGGGAAAAACCCGCCGTACGGCAGCCTGCATATAGAGCCACATCGCGTACGGTCGGTTTGAAGATGACGCCACTCGCGCACATGGCCATCCACGCCCGGCCCAGTAGGCTCGCTCGGATATCTCGCCTGCTGCTCGCATTCGATCAAAGTACTCAAGGACTGGTGCGTAGTTGGCATCTCGCGATACACGCGAATACCCGACTTTGTCTTCGAGAACGATTAGTGGCTCGTTTATGAAAACGACTGGTGCTCCAGTGTTCGCCACTCGGATTGCGAAGTCGCTGTCTTGGAACCAGGGCAGCGATTCGTCGAACCGGACCTGCCGCGCAATAGACGCAGATACCACAATAGTGGAGGTGCGGATCGTTCCCGGTGTGCACAGAATATATTCGTCAACCGGTTCGGAAGGCCTGGGGCCCCGAAGCGGCCGTATCCATTTTTTCTCGAGTCCACGCTCAACAACCATCTGGGAGTATAGGAGTATATCTCCGTGTAAATCCTGCAGTAATTCACTGCATCGTTCGAGCTTGTGCGGCAAAAATTGGTCGTCCGAGTCGAGAAGTGCGATGTAGGCTCCGCGTGCGACATCAAAGCCATGATTGCGGGCGCTGCTAGCGCCGCCATTGTTTTGGCGGACATACCGAAAACGTTCGTCCCCTAGCGCCGCCACGGCGGCGGATAGTTGGTCGCCGTCCAGCGAGCCGTCATCCACCACGAGGCATTCGAAGTCCTTGAAAGTCTGTTCCTGCACCGAGCTAAGCGTTGGGCCAATTACCTCTGAGCGGTTGTACGTAGGTATAACAATGGAAAAGAACGGAGTTTCGTTGGAGTTGCTCATGCGATAGTAACCCCCCTTGCCGGTTCGCAACTCTAGCCGCGCGCACGAATGGTTCGGGCGTCATTTCCAGATTTCTCGTGGCGCTGCCCACTGCATTATTTTTCGGCTTACACTATGTCCAATCTGACTCGAAAAACCAGACGCGGTTCCCTGGTTAATTGTAAAGCACAGGTTGTTGGCTGGCTCCTTCAGTCGTTGCCCGTTCCGGGGGTTGGCTGGCCCGATACTGAGACAACGCCACGACCGCACCAATGAGGGGCCACAGGACGGGAGCGAGTCCTCGAACGGTGAACACGGGCGCCGTGAAGGCCGCAATGACCGCAAGGACATAAAGCGTCGTAACAGGACGAACCAGGTCGCTCAATTCTCCACGAACACCACGAAGTAGTAGAACCAGAGTTGCAGCTAAGAGTGCGAAAAAGGGTGCCGATACAACAATTCCACCCGACATCAGGGTTGCGAACCATTGCGACTCGGGCGACAGCCACTCGATTGACCAGGGGTAGATTCGGCCAGGGTCATTCAATTGGTAGACGCCAAGTCCCCATCCCAGCCAAGGCCTTTCGGAGATCGCGGGCAGCGTCTCCGTTGTCCAGATTTGGATCCGGTAGAGGATGGTGCTTGGTACAAGCTCACCTAGGAAACCTTCTGCCCGCAGGGCAGAGTTGCCATACTGTGATTCCCAACGCGCTTGGAGAGGTTCAAGGAAGACAATAGTTAGGACAGCCATCGCAGTAATGGCACCGAGCATCGTGCCGAATCGGATACCAGTGATGTTCAATCCGACCAATACGATAAGAGCGGCGGAAATGATAACGGAAATAGTTAGTGTGGAGAGTGCGCCAGCCAGGCCGGCCAACATGGCAATGACAAGAAATCTTCTGGAGGTAACCCGAGTACCCGTATGATGTAATGCCCACAGCACCATGACGGCCGCGAGGGAACCGCTCAAGTAGAAACCGAGCCCAGTCCAATGACCGACGAACGCGCTGCCGCGAATGAGCCCACCAGAGATTGCCCGGCGCTCAAGCCCTTCGGCGCTGGTGACTCCTAGCACAAATTGAGTGACTGGTCCTACCGAAAGCACCTGAAGGACGGCCACGAGTGCATTCGGGAACATTGGAACGACGAAGCCTTTGAGGAAGACCGCGAGGTCGTCACGACTGTGGACCACCAGGCGTGCCGCTGCATACCCAGCGAGATAAAAAATGTCGCCCGCGGCCCGAATCAGGTCGGGCGAGTAATTCAGTTCGGGCCCCGTAATCGCCTCAACAGTAACGCTGACCACAATACTTAGGACAAACAGCACATCCAATGTGGTCAGCCGGTATGTGCTTAATTGCTTTGCGCCCCCGCCTGCGACGGCGACGAGGAACGCGACTGCCACTAGCAAATGCCAGGGACGAATTCCCCCGATCCCTTCGACGCCGTGCAAGGCTGCCGACAATCCCAGTAGTAAGCCGACGAATAGCGCGACACGGGGTGGGGTTTCGGCCGCGCGCTCGCCGTCCAGACGAGCAGCGTGCCCTGCGGAAACCTGCCCCGAAAGGGTCCGATATGACATCGACGCTAACTATTTCACCAGGACACGAAGAAGTCCACCCAGCGGAGTAACGATAGGCCTTGTGCCTGGATCGGATCCAATCTGCGGGCATGCCAGCCCTATCCTCTGTGACACGAAGGGCATCTGATCGCAACCGGCATTCAGGCTTAGTGGTGGTGATCAGCCGGGGATACTGATCCTTATGACCAATTGTCGCGAAATTGTTCTGCGCGGCGGGCTAGTCCACGACCTTCGATTGATCCAGGCGCACAACCCTGACCGAAAGACACACTGCGCCTGGCAAAGCAACCACGGAGACGCAGGACAACTCAACGAGCTCCTGAAATTTGAAGCCGGTCCACACCGCCATCCTGAGCGCGGCCAACCGCCACCCAGCCGCGCGAGATGCCGAGGCTAGGGCCTGCCTAAAGCACGGTAGGTCCAACCGTTGCTCCGCCAGAGCTCGGGGTCGAGGCAATTCCTACCATCGATCAGGCTGCGTTGACGGACCCACTTAGCTAGTTCTTCGGGCCTGAGGGATACGAACTGCTTCCATTCGGTAAGGATTAATACGACGTCGGCACCGGTGCAGGCTGATGCGACGTCAGGCGCGTATTGAAGTGTCGGAAAGAGCTGGCGTGCGTTCTGCATGGCCTCTGGGTCGTATACGCTAACCGCGGCGCCTTGTAATTGGATCTGTCCAGCGATATTCAGCGCCGGTGAGTCGCGAACGTCGTCAGAATCGGGCTTGAAGGCGGCGCCAAGCACCGCTACACGCGCACCAATGAATGATCCGCCGGCAGCTTCTCGGGCTAGCTCCACCATCTTGTTGCGTCGACGCATGTTGATACTGTCGACTTCGCGCAGCAGCGCGAATGCCTGACCCGCGCCGAGTTCACCCGCCATCGCGATGAATGCACGGATGTCTTTGGGTAAGCAGCCGCCACCAAACCCGATGCCTGCGTTCAAGAATCGACGGCCGATCCGAGCGTCGTGTCCGATCGCGTCGGCAAGAACCGATACGTCTGCGCCGGTAGCTTCGCACACCTCAGCGATGGCGTTGATAAATGAGATCTTTGTTGCGAGAAAGGCGTTGGCCGATGTCTTGACCAGTTCCGACGTTGCGAGATCGGTGACCAAGAACGGAACTCCTGCCTCGAGTTGCGTGGCGTACACCTCTCGGGCTGTCGCCTCAGCGATGCCCGGCCGCGTGCGGTCGACACCGAGAACGATTCGATCCGGGTGGAGAGTGTCCGCTACTGCGAAGCCTTCCCGCAAGAACTCTGGATTCCAGGCCAGTTCGACTTTGTCGCCTGCCGGAGCAAGTTCCCGCGCTCGGGCGCCCAATCTTGCCGCAGTGCCAGCGGGGACTGTCGACTTCCCAAGTATCACCGCGGGTTTCGCTAAAAGGGGCGCCAACGATTCAATGACGGAATCTACGTGGCGCAAGTCGGCAGCGAGTTCGCCCTGCTTCTGGGGTGTACCTACCGCAATAAAATGGACGTCGGCGAACTCGGCCGCCTCTAGATATGAGGTGGTAAAGCGCAGTCGGCCGGAGGCGATGTTCCGTTGCAGAACTTCCGGCAAGCCGGGTTCAAAGAAGGGGAGTTCCCCGGCGCTCAGCTTGGCGAGCTTGCCCGCATCTATATCGACGCCGAGCACATCGTGACCGAGCTCGGCCATGCAGGCGGCGTGCGTCGCACCAAGGTATCCCGTTCCAAACACGGCAATCTGGCGGCTCATGTGGTTCCCTCCCGACGTCCCCGGAAGGCATCGTAGCCGTCGGCGAGCTAAACGTCCGCGTTGGATGTTGCGTTGTTCCGCTCGATGTAATCGCTCCAGTGGCGACTGACGCTGCAAACACGGACTTCGAGTCGTGGCCCGGTCCTGGAAACCTAAGCGTCCTAGTTCAAGGGAAGATTGTGCGCAAGGAGCCGGACAATATCTACCCAGTCTCGCTCTTCTGTGGGGCTTCTCGTGGCTAGTGCCGCATTTCGCTGTGTTCGTCCGCCGCCTTGATGCACCAACTAAAAACAATAGGTAGGTACGTGGGGAGAACGCCGGCGAGATCATCTATGGTTCGTCGCAAACCAGTCGTCGGGTAAACCAATCTAGGAGCTAGTCCTGCACGTCCTCTTCGTATGTACGGGCAACATTTGCCGTTCGCCGATTGCCGAGCGCCTGGCCATGGAGTATGCGATCCGGACGGAGGTGCCTGATTTCGTGGCATCCAGCGCTGGGACGCGGGCTGTGATTAATGGCGCTATCCACCACGAGGCTGCCGCTGTGCTCGAGCGCTTGGGCGGCCGTGCTTCAAGTTTTGCGGCGCGCCAGTTCTCTCCGAGGATTGCGAAAGACGCAGACTTGATCCTCACTATGACGCGAGAACACCGTGACAGAGTGCTGGAGCTGGCGCCAGGCAAGCTCAGTCGCACCTTCACGCTGGCAGAGTCGTCCGCGCTTGTCACGGAGTTGGATGCGCGCTCGGTGATCGACCTGGCAGGGCTTAGGCCGCATCTCAGCTCATGGGGCGGACGCCTAGATATTCGAGACCCCATTGGGCAAGACGCCGACGTGTTCGCCGATGTGGGCGCTCGGATCGCCGAACTTTTGCCCCCGGTCATGGAGCTTTGCCGCCGGTCGGCAAGTGACGGCTTGTAACCTCGCGGCCGCTGGCCCGAGTGGGCCGCAAAGGTATCTGGATATGAGAGATGCGCGTTAGCAGGGGAATCGACAGCGCTTCCGCAGTTCATCAAACAACGGGCTCGCGCGCTGTGCTACTGAGTGAATTGTTTGTATGCACGTGGCCGGACCGTGACGTCTTTGTAAATTGCTGAGCGAACACCGTTATCGCCTTGAGATGTTGGCGCTGCCTGGGATAAAGTTCCAGCGCAAGGGGGAGATTATGTGGGGGGATAGATGACGGCGGTCAATGATCAGCTGGTTGCTCCAGCAAACATCGTACCGATACCGGGCAAGATTCCGACGTGGCAACAAGGGTATGCACTGCGGCTTGTGGCGATCGACGTCATCGGCGTGGTACTCGCCGTCGGCCTGGCTCAGTGGCTGCGTTTCGGGGGTCTCACCGAATCGATGGCGTCGTACCGATACATCGACTACACCGTCGTGTCCGTCGGCATCGCTGTCCTCTGGATGCTGGCTCTGTCCATCAACCGCTCGCGCTCGCCGCGGGTGATCGGGTCCGGAGCCGAGGAGTATCGCCGAGTCTGGCTCGCCACACTGTCCGTGTTCGGTGGGGTCGCCATCGTCTCGATGTTGTTCAAACTCGAGATCGCCCGCGGATATCTCGTGATCGCCCTACCCGCTGGCCTGTTGTTCCTGGCGCTGGGGCGCTGGGCTGCCCGGCGGGCCGTCATCCGGGCTCGCCTGAAGAGCGGCAGTTGCATCACCCGCGTGCTGGTGGTGGGGAGTCCGTCGGCTGTCCGTGACCTCACCAAGTCTCTTGCGCGCGAGCCGGGTTCCGAGTACCAGGTGGTCGGCGCCTGTATCCCCGGGCCTATGCATCGTTCCAAGGTCGAGATTCCCGGCGTCGGAGCGGTGCCGACATACGGTGACGAATCCGATGTCGTCGACGCGGTCCGCATCACCGGCAGCCACGCCGTCGCGGTCACCGCGACCGAGCGCCTCGACGGCCGCGGCATCCGTGACCTGTCGTGGGAACTTGAGAAGCTCGACATCGATCTGCTGGTCTCGCCCGGCGTCGTCGACGTCGCCGGCCCACGACTGCAGATGCGTCCGGTCGCCGGCCTGCCGCTGATCCACGTCGAGAAGCCGCAATACAACGGCGCCAAGCGTTTTCAGAAGCGCTTCTTCGACATCGTGTTCTCCGGCACCGTCCTGCTGCTGGGTCTTCCGATCCTGCTGGCCGTCGCCCTCGCGGTGAAGCTGACCAGCCGGGGGCCGGTGTTCTACCGCCAGGAGCGCATCGGTCTCGACGGCAAGCCGTTCGAGATGATCAAGTTCCGCACCATGGTTCACGGCGCCGACAAGATGGTCGACAAGCTCGCCGCCCTCAACGAAAGCGAAGGCGGAGTCCTGTTCAAGATCCGCCAGGACCCGCGCGTCACGCCGGTCGGGCGCATCCTGCGGAAGTACAGCATCGATGAGCTGCCGCAGTTCATCAACGTGCTGAAGCGCGACATGAGCGTGGTGGGCCCGCGCCCGCCGCTGGCCCGTGAGGTCCAGTCCTACGACGAGCACGCGATGAAGCGCCTCCTGGTCCGCCCCGGCATCACCGGGCTGTGGCAGGTCAGTGGTCGCTCCGACCTCTCGTGGGAGGACTCGGTCCGCCTCGACCTGTTCTACGTCGAGAACTGGTCGATGATCTCCGACCTGCTGATCGCGATCAAGACGGTCAAGGCCATGCTCAGCTCCTCGGGCGCGTACTGACGGTTCAGCACCTCCCGGCACACCCGCCGCCGGCGCGAGTTGCTTGAACTACCAGGTGTTTCCGCTCTCGCGGTGTGCTTCAGGCGAATTTCGGTTACCGATTTCTACCGCTGCAGACATGCCCAGGCAGCCGCGATGACGACCGGGAGCCCGTTGAATTTCGGGCCGGACCCACCCGGGCTCACCGGCGCACTGGAGTTGGTGCACAGGGGAGTAACGCCGCGCATCTTCGAAGCCTCGGCTCACATCGGCGGTCTGGCCCAGGCCCCGGCGATGCTGGTCGGTGCGCACTACGTCCGGTACCCGCTGCTAGGGCCAGAGCCGTTGCGGCAGACGGGATATCGCTGCGGCATGCGCGGCCTGACCAGCCTGATGTGGACGCGGTTGCGCCCAACCTGCCGCTCAACGACCGTCCCTCGGAAAACTTCCGGCAGTGGGGCGTCGGCGAGTTCTGGCGCCATTACGCCTGCGCAGCGTCGCGCGGTGTTTCGGCGAGAACGTCGACCCCTGGTAAGTCAACACCGACACCGGCTATCACGAGAGCGGGCTGCTGCAGAAGTAGCGGATGCCGGTTCAGCGGCGGAACAGTCCGGCCAGCCAACTGCTGATCGACGGCCGGAAACGGGGGCAGTCACACAACCCGCAGTCCGATCCGGCCCGGAAGTGCTCGTGAGCTTCGCGCTCATGACCACACCTGCAATTCACGCCTGAGAACTTACGCTGAGGTCGGCCGATCCCGTTGTCACCGCGCAGAACTGCAGACGACTTTCCCGATCCCCAGTACAGTGCTGCCGTGGGTTATCCGGAGAACGTGCTGGCCAAGGACGAACACGTCGTCTTACACCGCCACCCGCACTGGGGGCGGTTGACCATCCCGGCGCTCATCCTGATCGTCTCGTCGGCGGCGGCCGCGTTCCTGGCCGGCTACGTCAACACCCTCGACTGGGAGCAGACCGCCAAGACCATCGTCTTCGGTGTGATCGCGGCGATCTGGTTGATCCTCGTCGGCTGGTTGTCGATCTGGCCGTTCCTGAACTGGTGGACCACCCATTTCGTCATCACCGACCGTCGCGTGATGTACCGCCATGGCCTGCTCACCCGCTCCGGTATCGACATCCCGCTGGCCCGGATCAACAGCGTCGAATTCCGGCACGGGCTCATCGACCGCATCTTCCGCACCGGCACGCTGATCATCGAATCCGCCGCGCAGGACCCGCTGGAGTTCCAGGACATTCCGGGCGTCGAACGCGTGCATTCGCTGCTGTACCACGAGGTTTTCGACACCCTCGGCAGCGAGGAGTCGCCGAGCTGACCTGCGCGCGGGCCCGTGCTGCCTTAGCGTGAAGAAGGTGTTCTGCGGTCGGTGGTGGCGGTGATCCGGCGCCGCCGCCTCCTGATTCCCGCGTCGATGGCGGCGCTGGTGCTTCTGCTGTTCGTCAACGGAGCCAGCGGCACGCTGTTGTTCGCGCACGCGCGTGCGGATCCGCTGGCCCGCGCCGACGCGATCGTCGTGCTCGGCGGGGAACACGACGGCCGGGAGAACTACGGGCTGGACCTCGCGGCTCAGGGGTATGCGCCGACCGTGCTGCTGTCGAACCCGTACCACGCCGAAGACAAGGTGATGAGGAAGGCCTGCCGGCCGCGCAGCGACATCCGGGTGATCTGCCGGGCCCCGGAGCCGTCCACCACCCTCGGCGAGGCGATGATGGCCCGACAACTGGCCGACGCGCACGGCTGGCAGCGCGTCATCGTCGTCAGCTGGCGCTACCACCTGCCGCGGGCCCGCCGCATCTTCGAGCAGTGCTTCACGTCCCCGACGCGCAGCGTGATCATGCGCGACGTGCCCCGCGACTACCCGTTCTCGGTGGCGCAGTGGCAGTACACCTACCTCTACCAGTACGGCGGATGGGTGAAAGCCGAAGTGCTCGGCTGCTGAGGTGTACGACGCGGCGGCTGCTTGATGCTCAGACCTCCTGGCCGCTTTGGATCGTGCCGAGGTCGACCGCCCACAATCCCGCGCCCGTCATCACATAGGTGGTGTCGCCGATCAGGATGACGCCGTTGTCGAGCCCCTGCGCCGCCCACGGGAACGGTTGCGCCACCGGCACGGGGCCGTCCTCGGTCATCGCCCACAGGTGAGTCCGGGTTTCCTCCATGCTTGCCGGGTCGCCGTCGGTGGAGGAAGACACCAGGTATGTGGTGTCGCCGATGCGGACAGGTGTCCTCGACATACCGCCGACAATCGAATACGTGACGGCAGGCGCTCCGCTGTCCGGATCCAAGACCGTGAGGTAGGTCTGGCCTAGGGTCCAGTAGTCCTGCTGGGGAACCTCAACATAGACATCAGAAACCAGATAGGTCTTGCCATCGATGGTGAGGGGTTCACCTCCCGGAAGGCCCGCGCGGGCCGCGCCGGGTGGAATGACACCGCCGGGACCGATTTCTGTCAGATAGAACTGTTGGTCACCGACGAACGAGCCGTCGCGCGCCGTCACCAGGTAGGTCGTCTCACCGATGGTCACCCCCGGGTACCCGCCGAAGGTTTCGATCACCTGGCCCGGAATGTCAACATCCACCGGCGTCACGCCGGCAGGGCCCACCGCCGTCAAGTGCGTCTGGTAGCCGGACTCGTCATCGCCGGTCACGGTCACCACGTAGGCGGTGTCACCTACCACCACCGGATCGACAACGTTCTCGAAATAACCGGGGACGGGGCTTCCCACTCGGGTCAGTTCCTCGGCTCCGACGCGGACGAAATGGATCTGCGAGCCAGCGCCGGGTGCCGAAGCCTCAATCCCCAGGTAGGTGGTGTCGCCGATGAGAATCGTTCTTGCGTCCCAGACAGTATCCGCCTCGGGAAGAGCGACAGGGTCACCGACCGGCGTCAATCCGCCCGGACCGATCGCCAGCAGCTGCACCTGGTAGCCGGTCGGGTTGTCGGTCCACGTCGCCACGTAGGGGTTCCCGTCCAGCATGATGAGGGAGCCGCCCCCAACGGCGATACCCCCGCCGACCGGCGTCAGACCTTCGGCGCCGACCGTCATGAGTTGGGTCTGGTCACCGAGGGTCGCATCGAACACACGCATCACCACATAGGTGTCGTCACCGATGACGAATGGGCCGGCGTCCTCGCCCAGATACCCGGCGACGGGGTCGCCGACATACGTCATGCTCCCGGGTGTCGGCCCGAACGTCGAAAGGTGGATCTGTGAGATGTAGAGGGGGTCTCCGCTGTCGGTCTGAGAGAAGAAGTACGGGTTACCACCGATGACGAAGGGATCGCCTATCAGGCGGCCGGGACTGCCGCCCACGTAGACGGTCCCCGAAGCCGTCAATGCGCTCACGTGGTGGGTGGTGACGTCGGAATAGGACTCGGTCAGCACATAGGTGTTACCGCCGAGGACCACAGGATCATCGAACAGTCCCCCGGGCATCGGAACCATTGCCGGTGTCACGCCGTTCGGCTCTACCAAGGTGACATGGGTTTCGTAGTTGAACTCATGATCGCTTGTCCACGACACCACGAAGGTGTTGTCGCCGCTCGTGATGACATCCTGGAAGTGGCCGGGAACCGTTGTCGTCGAACCGATCCCGTTCGTGGTGATGGCCGTCAAGTGGATCTGCTCGGTACCAGAACCCGCCTCGCCGGATTGCGACACCAGATAGGTCGTACTTCCCGAAGCGAAGTGACGAAGCTTGAGGTTGTAGATGTCTGTGATGTCGAAGGGATCGCCCGCAATAGCGCCGGCGATCGGTATCAAACCGTCAGCATCCAGCCGCGCCAGATAGGTTTGGCGTTCGGCACCGAGCGTCACCGAGACCACATAGGTGGTTTCGCCCACGGTCAACGTGCCGAACACCGCACCCGAGACCGGTGCGCTGGCCGGCATGCGGTAACTGCCGTCCCGCGCGATGATGACCGCGAGGTGGCTGACCTGCTGCTCCTCGTCGTAGGTGAAGAAGTAGCCGTCACCGGTGTCGGGATCGATGAACGACTGCAGCGGAATCTCACCGGACGGCAACGGGACTGCGGCGACCGGCGAGCCGGTGATCGGTTCGGTGACCACGATCGGCGCCGTCGCGGTCGTTCCGTCGGTCGCCGCGACGGCGAACGTGACCTCCACGGACTGCTGCCCCAACGCGTGGGCCAGAACGCGGGTGCGCGCGGTCGGCGTGAACGTCCACTGCCCGGTCTGCGCGTTCAGTTCGAGCGTCCCCAGCGCCGGGTCGGGTTGGGTCACCACGTAGTAGGTCAGCACCTCGTCATCGGTGACGTTGACCTGCCCGACGATCGCACCGGTCGCCGGATCGGGCCCGCCCGGCGCCACGGTGTACGGCTCCGCCTCGTCGACCACCGGCGCCTGGTAGGGCGCCAGCTCGCTGATCAGTGCGGACACGGCCACCGAGACCGCCGTGCTGCCGTCGGAGACGGTCACGGTGAACGGCAGTCGGTCCTGGCCCGCGGTGAAGTACGCTGCCTCCCGGGCAGCCTGAGTCGGGGTGAAAGTCCATGCTCCCGTGGCGCTGTCGACCTCCAGGCTGCCCACCTCAGGGTCCACCACGGTGTCGAGCTGATAGCTCAGCGGCCGGCCCCCAGGGCTGAAGACCTTGAAATGTCCTGTCACGGCGCCGGTTTCGTCATCAACATCGTCGACCACAAACCCCGGCACCCCGACCACCGGGAAGTCACCGATCGCGTGCACCTTGGTCACCACGTCCCCGCTGGCCTCGTCGACGTAACCCGCACTGAAGTACGCGGTCCCGTCGGTGCCGACGCTGACCAGGGCGACCCGTGTGGAGGCAACCTCGATGACCTTGCCCGCACCGTCGCCGGTGATCGCCCACACCTCGCTGGTGCCCCCGGTGACCTCGGGTCCGTCCGAAATCGTCACGTACGCCGTGCCATCCGGCGCGAATGTCACCAACCGGGGCTGGACTCCGGTCAACCCGCCGGCTTCCAGGCCGGCCACCACACTTCCGGCGGCTGAGAAGGTCTCAAGCGTCGAGCCGTCGGCGCGCAGGACGAGCACCGAGGTGATGGTGCCGCCGTCCTCGTCCTGTTGGCCGGCGAAGACGTAGCCTCGGCCGTCCGGCCCGAAGACGATCGGATCCGTACCCATCGTGGCGGCGCCGGCACCGGGGATCTCGTCCGACACCGCGCCTGTCGCAACGGACACCACCGACACGAAAGACTGCCCGGTCTCAGCATCGACGCGGGTCACCCGCTGGAACGCGGCGCCGGTCGGAGAGATGCTGACCGGCTGGTCCACCGTCACCTCGACCGGAAGCGCGCGGGTCGTGATCGTCCCGCCCCGTGTGATCACGGCGACGTGATACCGGCCTGTCTCGGATCGATAGGACACGTAAGCGGTTCCGTCCGGTGCGACGACCAGATTACCGCCGTTGACCTGTAGCGCGGCAACCTGCCCGGGGATCGCCACCGAAATCACGCTGCCGTCGATGTCGACGATCTTCAGTTCGTACACCACGCCGTTCCCGGCGAACCGCTGCGCCTGCACGTATGCGGTGCCGTCCCCGGCAACACGCACGAAACTGGCGAGATTCCCGTCGAACGACGTCGTCCGCACCGCGGTGGAGGTGACGCGCGACAGGAAGAGTTGCATGCCGGTCTGGCTCTGGGTGCCCGTGACCACGTGGACGCTGCCGTCCGGGCCCACCGTGATCGGTGCGCCGCCGAAGCCGAGGACACCCGGAACCTGACGCACCGTGAGCGTCGAACCAGTAAACATCAGAATGTCGGTGACGTTGCTCGCCTGACCGCTCGCGGTGGTCACCGCCACATAGACGTTGCCGTCCGACGCGAGCACCGGCTGAGTCGCCATGGTGATCGGCTGCTCGAAATGCGACGTGGCCGTTCCGTCGGGGTCGATGGCGAGGATGGCGGAGGTGCCGTACCGCACCAAATAGGCGCTTCCGTCCGGTGTGACCACCGGAGTTCCGGCCGTCGACCCGTCCACGTCATAGGTCTGCGTGCTGTTCGCCGCGGACACCCGCACGAGTCGATACGAAAACGCGACCAGGTTTCCCTCGTCGTCGGTCTCAATCTCCACCGTCGTGAAGAACGCAGTGCCGTTGGCAGCCAGCGATATCGCGCCTGCGGCCATGCCGCTGGCTGTTCCCGCATCGGTGACGACACCCTGCGCGTTCACCACGGAGATATAGCTGATGTTGGTAGTGGTATCCGTGGTGACCAACAGCAGGCTGCCGTCGGGACGGGCGACCGCCGACGATGCGCCGAGTACTCCTCCGGGGATGTCGTCACTGGTGGCGATGACCCGACCGTCCTCGTCGAGAACGCTCACGCGGGTGATCGCTGTCGGGAGCCCGGTCTGGTCGTCGTAGTCCGACGTCACCTGGTAGCGGGTTCCGTCGGAGGCGACGACGACGCTTCCCGCCGGTGCACCGGGCGCGGTCTCCGCCGTCGTCACCACCGGCGGTGCGACCGTCACCGAGACCGTGACGGTGTCGGTGCCGCCGTGGCCGTCGGTGACCGTGACGGTGAACGTGTCGGTGTCGGTGCCGGGTGTCTGCGCCGCCTGGGCGCGCGCGACATCGGTGGGCTTGTAGCTGAACTGGCCCGTGGTGGTGTTCAGCGTGATCTCACCGCCTTTGGCGGAAAGCGCTGGGGCAGAATAGGTTCGGGTATCACCGTCCGCGTCGGTGGCAGTGACGATGCCGGCGACGATGCCGGTCTCGGGGTCCGGGCTACCGGCGGAGAAACTTGCGTCAGGTGGGGTGTTCGCGCCGACGATGGTCACCGTCACGGGTACAGCGAGCGTGCCGCCCAGTCCGTCATCGACCATCACCGTGAACGAGTCCGTCAACGCTGAAGCCGGCGCGCCCACGGCCGCCGCGGCGTGACGGGCCTCCGGTGTCGGGCTGTAGGTGAAGCTGCCGTCGGGATCGACGACGACACTGCCCTTCGAGGTGGTGCCGGAGCCGCTGTAGGACAGCGCATTTTCGTCAGGGTCGATGGCCGTGACCGTACCGGTGACGACGCCGTCGACACCCGGAGCGTCGACGGAGAAGGACCCGTCGGTGGGATCGGCGTTGGTACTTGTCGACGGTGCGATCTGCACCGTGACCGTCGCGGTGTCTTTGCCGCCGTGACCGTCGGTGACGGTCACGGTCAGTGTGTCGGTCCGGTCCGCCGGGGTTGCGCCGTCGGCTCCGGCCGCCTGGCGAGCCGCTGCGGTCGGTGTATAGGTGAAGGTGCCGTCGCCGTTGTTGACCAACGTGCCTTTCGCCGTCGACGCCGGAGCGGTGAACGTCAGTTCGTCACCGTCGCTGTCGCGTGCGCTCACCGTCACGGTGACCACCCCGTCGTCATCCGGCCTCGTCGCGCCCGCCCTGGTGATCCTCGGATCGACGTTGCGCGGAGCGATGTTCACCGTGACCGGTACGACCAGAGACCCGCCGAACCCGTCGGTGACCGTGACGGCGAAGGTGTCGACCATGTCGGCCGCAGTTGCGCCGACAGCCGCGGCGGCGTGCCGCGCATCGGAGGTGGGGGTGTAGACGAAGCGACCTGACGAGTACACGGTGACGCGGCCCTTGTCGGTCACCGTCGAACCCGAATAGGTCAACCAGTCGCCGTCGGCGTCGGTGGCGAACACCCGGCCCGACACGCGGCCCGTCCAAATGCCGGGGTCACGCTGCTCGACGTCGTCGAACTCGGGTGCCTCGTTGTCGATCGCGGCGATCTGCACGGTGAACCGCACGGTGTCGGTACCGCCGTGACCATCGTCGACGGTCACGGTGAACGTGTCGCGCCGCGCGCCGAACGACCAAAAGCTTCGGTTACCGGCGGCTTCGCGAGCCGCTTCGGTCGGCGTGTAGACGAACGTGCCGTCGTCGTTGACGACCACGCTGCCTTTGCCGGATGTGCTGACCCGGTAGGTCAGGGTGTCGCCGTCGCTGTCATCGGTCACGACAACCCCAGTGACCGCACCGGTATCCATGTTCGGCAGCCCGACCGACCCCGAGGCGTCGGGTCGCTTGTTGGCCGGGCGGATCTCGACGTTGATCTGCACCTCGGTCAGGTGGCCGTTGCCGTCGTCGATGGTGATGACGAACGAATCGGTGCGATCGTCGTCGGTGGCATCACTTTTCGCTGCGGCATGCCGGGCCGCCTCGGTGGGCGTGTACGTGAACGAGCCCCGGGGGTTGACCACGACCGTGCCCTTGCCCGTACTGGTGGAACCGGTGTACGTCAGCCTGTCCCGATCACTGTCTGATCCGAACACCAGCCCGAAGACGCGCCCCGTCAGCCATCCCGGTGAGAACACCCAGGCCCGACCGGTGGGTGCGGCATTCGGATCGACGGCTGCCGCGGTGTCCAGTGCCGCCGCCATGTGCAGCCCATCACCGGTCTGCTCGCTGCGCTGCCCGAGTTGCCGCCGGGCGAAGGCGAGCAGACCCCACGCCAACGGGGAATCGGCAGGCGCATGGTTGTCCGAGGCGCCGAAGGGCGCGAGCACCGACGACAAAAGCGACGTCACGGACGTCACCCCGTTCTGCTCGGGTTCTTCGTGCGGCGCTTCCTCGGTGATGTCGACGGCGACATCGGTGACCGGCGCGGGTTGCGTCATCGGCGCCTCGTTCGCGACCTCGGGCACTTCGAGATCGGTGTCCTCGATGGGCGCCTGAGAATCCTCGTCATCCGTGGGCCGCGGGGTGTGGTCGTCGGCCGTGACGTCGGCCGCTGTTGATCTGTCGCGGTCGCGTGCTTCGACGTCGCCGGTGTCGGGTGCAGACGGCTCTTCGGGACTTACCTCCGGATCCACCCCGGCACCGGTGCCGCCCTCAAGATCATCGAGGCCACCGAGGTCGATTCCCGCGTCATTCTCGTCATCCACATCGTCGTCATCGGAGCCAGGATCGGTGCCGTCCTCGTTGGGTTCGGAGTCGATCTCGCCATCGCCGGAGTCAACGGCTGCACCGTCGTGAGCTACTCCATTAGCATCTTCGGTGCCGGACGGGCTACCCGTTTCGGTCGAAGTCGTACGTTCGGATGACGAGCTGCCGTCTGTTTCCGATTCGGCCCATGCCACAACAGGGCTGGATGTCACCGCCGCGCCGATCCCCAGCGCTACAGCGAGCGCCCCGACACGACCGATGTAATTCGAATAGCCCACGACCCACCCCTTACGAGCAAATATTGTCGGGCGGGATATTACGTTGCTGGATGTGCTCTGGGGCTGGTAATTCCGAAGTTCGCGCACGACCTATGAAAGTTTGCGCTCCAACGTGATGCCTGCGCGTAGCGCGAGATAGCCGAACAACGCGAACGTCGCACCGACCGTGCAGTGCACCGCCAACCCCCGGACCACCCGCCACGCGGTGCGCAGGACCGCGTCGCCGCCCAGCCAGATCGGCCGCGCCAGGCTGACCGCGACCATGCTCGCCGCGGAACCGAGCACCCCGACACCGACCAGCGCGGTCAGCGCCGTCGAATGCGACTGGGTGTGGAACGCGCCCATCGACGCGCACACCACGGCCGTCGCCGCCAGCGGCCTGCGGGTGAACAACAGGCCCAGCGCGGTGCCGGCCGCGCCGCCGAGCGCGACCAGAATCCACGTCACCGCGTCATCGCCTTCATCGCTGACAGACCGCAGATCAGCCCGGCGATCGCCGCGGCCGGTATCACCGTCAGGAACGCGATGGACAGCAGCGGCGGCTGGCTGACCGTCAGCACGGCATAGGCGCTCAGACTGGCCGCGCTGGCGCACACCCCGAGCACGAAACTGGGCAACGGCGTGGTGGCTCCGCGGGCGACCAGAAACGTGGCCACCGCGAACGCCGAGCCGACCGTGACCGTCGTCGAGATCAGCACCTGATGCGGCTGCGGCCACACTTCGGCGGCGGCGAATCGGATCAGCGCACCCACCGCGCCGCCCAAGACGAGGGCCCACGGCTGCGCTTGCAGGCGGCGGTGTCGACCCGGCACGTGTTGAGGCTATGTCCCGACCGTCGCACCGGCAGCGCCGAACTATGAGGTCTTCGACACCCTGGGTTCGGAGGAATCCATCTGACGCTGCTTCCAGCGTCGGCGGCTGGGCCGCATCGGCGTGACGTTGTCGGTGTTCTCGGGATGCCGCAGCTCGTATTCGTCTTCCAGCGCCTCGGCGATCCCGCCGCCGGTGAGCGTGGACTCCAGCGCCTTCTCCGGGTTGCGGGCGAACTCGTCGGGGAACACGAACCGGCGGAACGCCCAGAACCGGAACGCCATCTGCAGCAGATTGCCGATGATGTAGGCCGACACGAAGTCGGCGACGTTCTCCGCGGCCAGCGACACCATCGGCGCGCGCAGCATGAACACATAGCTGGAGATCCACAGCGGGGCCATGCTCAGCAGCACGCCGACGCCGCTGACACCGAAGAACAGCAGCGCCTCGTGGTGACGTTCTCGCCCGCCGCGGTCGCGGAAGGACCATTCCCGGTTCAGGATGTAGGACGCGATCACCGCGACGATGCCGGCGATGATCTTCGCCGTCACCGGCTTGGGCTCCAGGATCGTCAGCTTGAGCGTGAAGAAGATAGCCGAGTCGATGACGAAGGTGGTCGCGCCGACGATGGCGAACTTGATCAGCTCATGGTGCCGTTCGGCGTAGGGACGGATCGGCCGCGGCAGGCGGCGGATCGTCGCATCGGCAAAGGACACAATGAGGCAGTTTACGTAAGCCGCTGCCGAGATGTCGCATCGCTCGGTAACCGCAGGTCAAGGACGTGGCGTAGGTCATGACACGATATAGGCCGTGTCACGAACTCACGCTTCCCCGCCCGTCGTAGCAATGGTCGGCGGCGGCCAACTCGCCCGGATGACGGCCCAGGCCGCGATCGCGCTCGGTCAGACGCTGCGTGTGCTGGCCCTCCGCAGCGACGAATCCGCCGCCCAGGTCACCCCCGACGTCGTGCTCGGTTCGCACACCGACCTCTCGGCGCTGCGCAGCGTCGCCGCCGGGGCGACGGCGTTCACGTTCGACCACGAACACGTGCCGACTGAGCTGCTGGACGCGCTGGTCGCCGACGGCGTCAACGTGTTGCCGCCGCCGTCGGCGCTGGTGCATGCGCAGGACAAGCTGGTGATGCGCCGGCGGCTGTCCGCGCTCGGGGCTCCGGTGCCCCGTTTCGCGGAGGTGTCCTCGGTCGAGGACGCGGTGGCGTTCTGCGCCGAGGTCGGCGGGCCGGTGGTCATCAAGACGGTGCGCGGCGGCTACGACGGCCGCGGCGTCATCATGGCGTCGGGTGCCGACGAGGCCCGCGCGGTGGTGTCGCAGTATCTGAGCGACGGCGTGGCCGTGATGATCGAGGAGCGCGTGCAGATGCGCCGCGAGCTGGCCGCGCTGGTGGCGCGCTCGCCGTTCGGGCAGGGCGCGGCGTGGCCGGTGGTCGAGACCGTGCAGCGCGACGGCATCTGCGTCACCGTGCTGGCCCCCGCACCCGGTTTGTCCGAGGAATTGGGTTCTGCTGCTTCGGGATTGGCGTTGCGGATCGCGGATTCTCTCGGGGTTGTCGGGGTGCTGGCGGTGGAGCTGTTCGAGACCGTCGACGGCGCGCTGATGGTCAATGAACTCGCGATGCGTCCGCACAACTCCGGGCACTGGACCATGGACGGCGCGCGCACGTCGCAGTTCGAGCAGCACCTGCGCGCGGTGCTGGACTACCCGCTCGGGGACACCGCCGCGCTGGCGCCGACGGTGATGGGCAACGTGCTCGGTGCCCCCGAGACGCCCGCGATGTCGATGGACGAGCGCGTGCACCACCTGTTCGCGCGGATGCCGGACGCCAAGGTGCATCTGTACGGCAAGGAGGAACGCCCGGGCCGCAAGGTCGGGCACGTCAACATCGTCGGCGGCACGGAGTCGGTGGAGTCCCTGCGGGAGCGTGCCGAGCGGGCGGCACACTGGTTGTCGCACGCAGAGTGGACCGACGGATGGGATCCTCACGCATGACAGCTCGGGTGGGCTTGATCATGGGCAGCGACAGCGACTGGCCGGTGATGTCGGACGCTGCCACGGCGCTGGCCGAATTCGAAGTGCCGTTCGAGGTCGGTGTGGTGTCGGCGCACCGCACGCCGAACCGCATGCTGACCTACGCCGCCGAGGCCGCGGCCCGGGGCCTGCAGGTGATCATCGCCGGGGCCGGGGGTGCGGCACACCTGCCCGGCATGGTCGCGTCGGCGACCCCGCTGCCGGTGATCGGTGTTCCGGTGCCGTTGGCGCGGCTGGACGGGATGGACTCGCTGCTGTCGATCGTGCAGATGCCGGCCGGGGTACCGGTGGCGACGGTGTCGATCGGCGGCGCGCGCAATGCCGGGCTGTTGGCGGTGCGCATTCTCGCAGCTTCGGACACTGCGCTGCGGGATCGTATGGTGGCTTTCCAGGCCTCGCTGGAGCAGATGGTGCTGGAGAAGGACGACGCGCTGCGGCGAAAGCTGATGGGGGATTAGGGGGCTCCTTCCGCCGAAATTGCATTCCAGCAGAAGAAGTTCGAGTGGAGCTCTGCCGGAATGCAAGTTCGGCAGCTGCTATGCGGACGTGACATCGCTCACCGAGCGATGTCACGGGGTCATCCTACGACGCCCGCAGCACCACGACAGGCTCGGCGGCCTGGACCGGCGAACCGGCGTGGATGTGGCCCGTCTGCGCCGCGTGCACACCCGCATCGACGACCGCGGAAGCGCGCAGCCATCGCGGAGTAGCGTTCCAACCACACTCACAATGCGCGGTACGGCGGAAGGCGGGGCCCTCGATGTACACCTGCATGTCGAAGACGGTACCCACGGACGCTGAGAGCGAACCAAGTCCCGGGCTGAGTTTTCCCTGAGAGGCGACGGGAGGCGACTTCGTCCCACGCCGCAGGCACGGTAAAGTTACCGGCGAGTAGCAAGGAGATGATGATGGCTAGTTGGGCCGGAAATCCGTCATTCGATCTGTTCCAGTTGCCCGAGGAGCATCAGGAACTGCGATCGGCGATCCGTGCGCTGGCGGAGAAGGAGATCGCTCCGCACGCCGCCGACGTCGACGAGAATTCGCGATTCCCGCAGGAGGCGCTCGACGCGCTCGTCGCGTCGGGCTTCAACGCGGTGCACGTCCCCGAGGAGTTCGGCGGCCAGGGTGCCGACTCAATGGCGGCGTGCATCGTCATCGAGGAGGTGGCCCGCGTAGACGCCTCGGCGTCGTTGATCCCGGCGGTCAACAAGCTCGGCACGATGGGGCTGATCCTGCGCGGCTCGGATGAGCTGAAGAAGCAGGTGCTGCCGTCGGTCGCCTCCGGCGAGGCGATGGCGTCCTACGCTTTGTCCGAGCGTGAGGCCGGCAGCGACGCGGCGGCGATGCGCACCCGCGCCAAGGCCGACGGCGACACCTGGATCCTCAACGGCGCCAAATGCTGGATCACCAACGGCGGCAAGTCGTCTTGGTACACGGTGATGGCGGTGACCGATCCCGACAAGGGCGCCAACGGCATCTCGGCGTTCATGGTCCACATCGACGACGAGGGCTTCACCATCGGGCCCAAGGAGCGCAAGCTCGGCATCAAGGGCTCGCCGACCACCGAGCTGTACTTCGAGAACTGCCGCATCCCGGGTGACCGGATCATCGGTGAGCCGGGCACCGGGTTCAAGACCGCGCTGGCGACGCTGGACCACACCCGTCCGACCATCGGTGCGCAGGCCGTGGGCATCGCGCAGGGCGCGCTGGACGCCGCGCTCGAATATGTGAAGGACCGCAAGCAGTTCGGCAAGCCGATCAGCGATTTCCAGGCTGTGCAGTTCATGCTCGCCGACATGGCGATGAAGGTCGAAGCGGCCCGGTTGATGGTGTACTCGGCGGCGGCGCGTGCCGAGCGCGGCGAGGGCAACCTCGGGTTCATCTCGGCGGCGTCGAAGTGCCTGGCCTCGGACGTCGCGATGGAGGTGACCACTGACGCGGTGCAGCTGTTCGGCGGCGCCGGCTACACCGTCGACTTCCCGGTCGAGCGGATGATGCGCGACGCGAAGATCACCCAGATCTACGAGGGCACCAATCAGATTCAGCGCGTGGTGATGAGCCGCGCCCTGCTGAAGTGAGCTGACCGCGGGCGTGCACCCACGGTAGTTCTCGCCCCGGGGGCACTACCGTGGGTGCACGCTCGCGAAAGGCGCGCTCGCGAAAACTCCGCGCGTCACTCGGCGGGACGCACGTGCGTGATGTCGCCGGCCGACACCGTCACCGTCGAGCCGCTGTCGTCGATGAGCAACCGGCCCGCGTCGTCGATTCCTGTTGCGACGCCGACGATCTCGGTGTCGCCGGGCAGCAGCGCACGCACCCGGGTGCCGATCGTCGTGCTGACGCCGCGGTAGTCGGCGGTCAACGCGGCGTCGGCGGTGCGCCAGCGACGCAGCTGTACGGCGAGCTCCCGCAGCACCGCCGCCGCGAGCGCGGTGCGGTCGGCATCGTGACCGAGCATCGCCAGCGACACCGCGTTCGGGTCGGGAAGTTCGTCGGCGGTCAGGCTCACATTGAGGCCCAGGCCGACGACGATCACCGGCGCGGACACCTCGGCGAGGATGCCCGCCAATTTCCCACTGCCGACCAGGATGTCGTTGGGCCACTTGACTCCTGCGTCGACACCGAAGCCGTCCCGAACCACCCGCGCGACCGCGAGGCCGGTCAGCAGCGGCAGCCACCCCCACCGGTCCGCCGCGACGCCGGTGGTGTCCACGCCGACGGACATCGAGATCTGCGAGCGGGCCGGCGCCGACCAGTTTCGGCCATGCCGCCCCCGTCCGGCCGCCTGGTACTCGGCGAACAGCACCGCACCGGCGATGTCCTCGCCCGCCGCAGCCCGGGCGATCAGATCGGCGTTCGTCGACCCGGTCTCCTCGACCACGTCGACGCGCCGCCATCCGGTATCGGAAATGGCGGCGCGGAGTTGGTCGATGTTCAGTGGTGGACGGTGAGGTGCGGGCACGGCGTCGAGGGTAGCGCCGTGCCCGCATCGCAGGGTCACCGGTAGTTGAACACCGTCTTGCCGTCGCCGCCGTAGTCGAAGTAGATCGAGGTCAAGCTGAACGGGAGGTACCCGGTGTTGAACTCGACCTCAGCGCCGTCCTCGCCGACATCAGGGGTGTTCGCCCTCGTGGTCCGGTAGGAGTACAGCAGCGTCTCGCCGTCGTCGGTGTAGACCGAGATCAGGGTGCCCACCGGCACACTCGTCGCTCCGCCGACCGCGCGGCTCGGGATGTTGCCGAGGATTCCGCCGGAGTCGATCCAGCCGTCGACGTCGACCATGTCGTTGTCACCGACCTGGACCTTGACGTCGGTGTTCGGCGTGCCGTCGAGTGTGACTCGAGCGGCATAAGGGTTGGGGCCCAAGATGACTCGGCGGCGACGCTCGTCGATCAGCAGGCCCCGGCCGAGCAGACCGGGCAGAGCGGCCAGCACATTGACCGTACCCGGCCCGGCCTTGGGGCCGATACCGAGCACACCGACATAATCGCCGTTGTATTCGGTGAAGTCGTAGACCGACTCCAGATCGATGATGAGTACCTCGGTCTCGTCCGAGTCGATGTCCTCGCCGACCCGAATGGTCGTGCTGTACGGGTGGTAGTAAGAACTGACGTTGCCGTCCCCGTAGCTCGCGGAGCCCTGCGGGCCGACCGGTTCCCCGATGCCTTCATAGCCGACGTAGCGGGGATCGATCACCAGGCCGTTCGAGCCGCTGTCGAGAAGGACCGGCACGCGCTCTCCGCCGTTGACCGAGATGTAGATGACCGGTTCTGTGCGAACCTGGCGGCCGTTGTACTGCATCGTGAGGTCGAGGACCTCGTAGACCAGGCCGTTGTCACGGGCGTCATGCACCAGCGTGTTGATGTCGAGCACCGCGTCGCGTGGCCCGAACCACCCGATGATCGGCATCAGCTTCTCGGCGAGTTCCATCTGATCCTGTGCGCGGATCGGCCGATACATGCTGTTCTCCAACCGCATTCGGATGATCGCGTTCGCGAACGGGTTGTCCAGCGTGTTGACGAACTCCTCCTGCAGACGAGCGTGGTTCTCCATCCAGCGCTCAAGGTTGGCCTGGGCGCCACCCATCAACATCTGCGGCACGATCGCGGCCAGGCCGGCGAACACGTTGCCGTCACCCCAGGTGGCCGCGCGCAGCTCCTCGCGCGCCTGCGCCAGCTGATCGATGGCCAGCTCAACGGTGTCGGTGTCGTCACCGTCGGGATCCTCGTCATCCTCGGGATCCTGCGGGTCGTCGTCGTCGTCCTCGTCGTCCTCGTCCTCGTCGTCGTCGATGGCGGTGACGGAGACCAAGGACTCGGAATCGGGCTCCCGGACACTGGACGGCACGTAGTGCGGGCCGGGTGAGGTCTCTCCGTCGTCCTCGACCTCGACCTCGACCTCGGTGTCGACGTCGGCGTCCTTGTCGGCGCCTTCGTCGTCGGAGTCGTCGTCGTTCGAGCGAACGGCACGGTCGTCGTCGTCCGTCTCCTGCGTGGGGCGGGGAGACGTGTCCTCCGAACCAGTAGCAGCGGTATTTTCGCTGCTACTGGATCCGGTGTCATCGGGTGCTGCCTGCGCGACGGCGGGGACGGCCAGTAGGATTCCTGCGGCGATTGCGGGGGAGGCGACGACGGTCGCGGCCCAGCTACTGAAATTCATGCGCGAAGTAGATCACGAGCATCGCCCGTTTACTGACGTCTACGTAAACGTTGGCGAAACGTTCGGTCAACAGGAATCAGGACAGAAATGACACCTGCTTTTCCAGTCTCTACCAGAAGAAAATTCGGTCACCACCGATGCTGGGTGCTGGCTGAAAGGAGGCTGGCAAATGCGCCTCGTCTGTCGGCAGCCGGCAGCCTGGTTTGCCTGCGTCAGCGTGTCCGGAAAGTGCAAATCTGCATACCGGTGATGCGAAACCCGACAGGGTGCGATGCGCTACTTCGGCGGGTTGCTTTCGCTATCCGGCCCGTCGGGAATGGCGCAGGCTAAGGGCGAGGAAGCGTGGCCTCGGACGGGTCGACCGCCTCAAAGCTTTGCGAGCGCACGGCGTGCTCGGCCGTCGCCCGGTTGAGCGCATCGAAGCCCGATACGAACGCGACCATCGCCGCCAGCGCCCACAGGTTTCCGAACGCCCACTCCCACGTGGTGGTGGTCGGCGCGGTCACCAACCAGAACGCGGCGATGGTGATCAGCAGATAACCGCTGAAGACCCCGCATCGGCCGGCCGAGCTGGCCAGCCATCCGGGGTGGCGACGGTTGTGCAGATGCCAGGCCGACAACGCTACGACGATCGCCACCGCGGTGATGGTCTCCATTGGCCGCTCCCTACCGACGCTGCCCCGCCTCTTCGCCAGACGCGGAACACATTTGCCAGATCTGGCAGCGGCCGACACGTGCCGAGTGGGCACGCGAAAGTCGAGAACAGCCTGGTGGAAACAAACGATAAGGTCAGGATTACTTGTTCGTCAACAACACGTAATAAATCAGAGCTTCGGTTTGGTCCCGCCGCCACTTCGCTGAATCGTCACGTTCGCGCCGTTTTTCAATCAGAGAGGCGGAAGTGGCGCCTGTGGCGATTTCAGTAGCGGAGGCGCCCGGTGGCCGGCTCGATCGTCTCGATCTGCACGGCCAGCTGGGCATGCTCGGCGGTGGCGCGGTTGAGGGCGTTGAAGCCGGCGACGAACGACATCACGGCGGCCAGCGCCCACGCGTTGCCCATCGCCCATTCCCATGTGGTGGCCGTCGGCGCGGTGGTCAGCCAGTAGGTCGCGACCGCGACGAGGGGATACCCGCAGCGGATGAAGAAACGGCCGTCCGCACTGGCCTGCCAGCCCGGGTGGCGCCGGTTGTACAGGTGCCAGGCACTCAACCCGACGATGACCGCGATCGCGGCGGTGGTCGACAACATCGACAGCCCTCCTCGCGCTGAGGCTCCTCTGCTGGTTGAAAGGGCCCGACTTAGCCAAAACCGTCCTAGTCCGGCACCGAAAAGTATCCGTGGTCATTCTGTGAACAGCGTGAGGCTACGGGAACGATATGGTCACAGACTGATACGAGTCAATTTCTCGGATTCCCGCCTGCGTTCGACCTGCGTGGGATCCGGGTTTGCCACCAACACCAGTGACGCGCCGACCACGTACAACGCGATCAGCCGCTCGACCACGTCGTCCGCGGTCTCCCATCGCGCCGCCGACAACACCCGGTCCTCACCGGTGAGACCCTGGTCGGCCGCGGAGGCCTGCGCCGCGGCCAGCACGTCGTCGACCGACCGGCCCTCCAGCGCCGCGCCGGGGCTGCGCTCCGGCACGATCTGGTCGCCGTGCACCCGCACCGCCGTCGCATAGTCGGTCAGCCCGACGGGCAGGTCCGGCACCGGCTTGCCGAACGGATCCAGCGACAGCACCGCGACCTCACCGACACCCACCGCGGCATCGGCGTCGTCGATGCGGTCCGCGGTGCACAGCGCGATATCGGCCTCCCCGCCGAAGACCGCTTCCGCGCCGATCCACCAGATCCCGAACAGCACCGCGGTGGTCTGCCAGTGCGCGGGCAGCAGCACCGCCACCCGGCTGCCCGGCACCGCACCGAGTTCGTCGCGCAGCAGATTGCCGGTCTTGGCCGCCCAATTGGCCAGCGTCGCCGTCGAGAGCTCGATGCGCTCACCGGTGGCGTCGTCGTAGTAGGTGATGCGCGGACCGGCCGGATTGGCGGCCATCAACGGGTCCAGGATCGCCGAACTGAGATTCGTCATCTCAGTTGACACACGCCGGGTCGTCGGAGCCCGCCGTCAGGATCGGCGCCGGCGCCGGCGCCGCCTCGCCCGCGCCGGGGAGCATTCCCGACGCGGACGGGTCGCCGCTCATCAGCGTCACGTCGCTGCCGTCGAGTCCCGCGCCGGGGCCGGTGTAGTCGGCGGACAGCACCACCCGCACCGTGCCCGGCGGCACCTCGGCGTTCTCGACGACGGGCAGCCCGCCCAGCTCGCGGGCGACGGCCTCGGCGCCGAGGTCGTCGGTCTGGGCGACCTGCACCTCGGTCTCCGCCACCCTGACGCCCTCGTTGTTGCCGACGTGCCCTTCTTTGAAGCCCTTGCCGGACAACACATGTGACACGGCGGCGGCCAGTCCGTTGATGTCGGTGTCGTTGAGCACCTCGACCGTGGTCTTGTCGTTGCTGTAGGCCAGCTCCTCGGTCTTACCCTGTTCCTGGTCGTGCAGCAGGCCGGTCACGAAGTCCTTGACCGCAGACGGGTCCACGCGGACCACGCTCTGCATGCCGTCGTCGCTCCAGCCGGCCTCCTCGATGATCGGGATGGTCGCGAACGCGACGTTGCCGCCCGCCAGCTTCTGCAGCTGATCGACGAAATCCATGATGTCCCAACCGTCGGAGAGCACCACCGACCGCTGCACCGCGTTCTCCAGATTGTTCAGCGTGGTCGGGCTCGACAACGTCTTGCTGGAGATCACCTCGTGCGCCATCGACGCCATCACCGCCTGCTGGCGGGCCACCCGGTCCAGGTCTCCGCGCGGTAGGTCGTGGCGCTGACGGACGAAACTCAATGCCTGCGCACCGTTGAGCTTCTGCCAGCCGGCGGGAAAGTCGGCGCCCGAAAGTGGTTCGTACACAGGAGCGTTCAGGCAGACGTCGACACCGCCGAGCGCGTCGGTGATCAGTGCGAAGCCGAGCAGGCCGATCTCGGCGTAGTGGTCGACCGTCACGCCGGTCAGGTTCGCGACGGTCTTGATCAGCTCTTCACGGCCGGCCGCGGTGGCCTCCGGCTCGGCCACGGCCGGATCCTCGCCCTGCTGCTCGACGAGCTGCTTCATCTTCTCCAGGTGCACCGAACCGTAGACCCCGTTGATCTTCATCTTCCCGATGCCGGGCGCCTCGACGTAGGAGTCGCGCGGGATCGAGATGGCCGTCGCGGACTCCCCGTTGTTCGGGATGCGGATCAGGATGATCGTGTCGGTGTTGGTCGACACCTCGTCCCCGGCGCGCAGCATGGCGCGCTCTTCGTCGCTGAGCGGGTTGCCGTGCGCGTCGGTGCGGCTGTCGGAACCGACCAGCAGGATGTCGATCGCGCCGTCGTCGCCGCCCTCGCCGAGGGCGATCGGGTTGATGTGATTGATGCCCGACTCGAACGAGCGGATCTTGCCCCACGCGACGCCGGTGCCGATGACGACGATGACTGCCACGGCCACGGAAATGGCACGGACCAGGTGAGCAGCAGGCATTTGTCCAGGCTACTGGCGAGCGGCCCGCATTCCGTGCAGCTGGAACCGGCGTGCCAAACTCGTGACGTGACCGGCCGAATCGTGATTTCAGGAGCAGCCGGCCTGGTGGGCCGCGTGTTGGCAGGTCAGGCACGTCAGGCCGGCCGCGACGTGGTGGCGCTCACATCCGCGCAGTGGGACATCACCGATTCCGCCGCCGCCGAGCGTGTCATCGCCGCCGGCGACGTCGTCGTCAACTGCGCGGCGTTCACCAAGGTCGACGTCGCCGAGTCCGAACCCGAGCGCGCCCGGGCGGTCAACGCCGTCGGCGCCGGAAACGTCGCGCACGCCTGCGCGCGGGTCGGCGCGTCGTTGATCCACCTGTCCACCGACTACGTCTTCAGCGGCGCCCAGTCGCGTCCCTACGACATCGACGACGAGACCGGGCCGCTGTCGGTGTACGGCCGCACCAAACTCGCCGGTGAGCAGGCCGTGCTGGCGGCGTTGCCCGACGCGCACGTCGTGCGCACCGCCTGGATCTACCAGGGCGGCGACGGCGCCGATTTCGCCGCGGTGATGCGCCGGGCCGCACTCGGGGACGGCACGGTCGACGTGGTCGCGGACCAGATCGGGTCGCCGACCTACGTCGGGGATCTGTGTCAGGCGCTGCTGCAGATCGCCGACGGCGCGATCCGCGCGCCGGTGCTGCACGCCGCCAACGCCGGCGCGGTCAGCCGCTTCGAGCAGGCGCAGGCCGTCTTCGCCGAGCTCGGCCAGGACCCGTCCCGGGTGCGGCCCGTCGGCAGCGACAGGCATCCGCGACCCGCGCCGCGTCCGGCCTACTCGGCGCTGTCATCGGCGAAGTCGGCCGCGGCGGGGCTCACACCGCTGCGGCCGTGGCGTGACGCGTTGGCCGACGCGCTGGCGCGGTAGTTACTCTCTACGCCGTGGAACCGGTGGTGCGTCCGTGAGCGACGAACTGTTTGTCGTGACGGTGACGTACTCGCCGGGCCCGCACCTGAACCGGTTCCTGGCCACGCTGTCGCACGCCACCGACCGCCCTGTGACCGTGATCATGGCCGACAACGGGTCCACCGACGGCGCACCTGAGGAGGCCGTCGAGCGCTACCCGTACGCCAAGCTGTTCCGCACCGGCGCCAACCTCGGGTACGGCACCGCCGTCAACCGGGCCGTCGCCGAATACGGGCTGACGTCCAGCTCGGACCTCTTCATCGTCGCCAACCCCGACGTGCAGTGGGGGCCGAACAGCATCGACCTGCTGCTCGAGGCCGCCGCGCGCTGGCCGCGGGCCGGGTCGCTGGGCCCGCTGATCCGCGATCCCGACGGCGCGGTGTATCCGTCGGCCCGCGAGCTGCCGTCGGTGATCCGGGGCGGCATGCACGCCGTGGTCGGGCCGGTGTGGCCGTCGAATCCGTGGACGGCGGCCTACCGCCAGGATCGCGCCGAACCCAGCGAACGCATCGTCGGATGGCTGTCCGGATCGTGCCTGTTGCTGCGCAGTTCGGCGTTCGCCGAGATCTCCGGCTTCGACGAGCGGTACTTCATGTACATGGAGGACGTCGACCTGGGGGACCGGCTCGGCCGGGCCGGGTGGCAGAACGTGTACGTGCCGTCGGCGGAGGTGTTGCACGCCAAGGGCCATGCCACCGGCCGCGACCCCGCCCGCAACCTGGCCGCGCACCACGTCAGCACCTACACTTTTCTCGCAGATCGGTACCCGAAGTGGTGGCAGGCGCCGCTACGCTGGGCCTTTCGGGGGGCTCTGGGAGCGCGCGCGAGCGTGGTCGTGCGCAATTCCCGCCGGAAGTCTCGTGGGACGTAGTCGGGCACACGCGAAAGGGCGGCGCTGATGGTCAATCCTGCTGAGGTCGACGCGGTCGTGCTGGTGGGCGGCATGGGCACCCGCCTGCGCCCGTTGACGCTGTCGGCGCCCAAGCCGATGCTGCCGACGGCCGGGCTGCCGTTCCTGACCCATCTGCTGTCGCGGATCGCCGACGCCGGCATCGAGCACGTCGTGATGGGCACCTCGTACAAGGCCGGCGTGTTCGAGTCGGAGTTCGGCGACGGCTCCAAGTTCGGTCTGCAGATCGACTACGTCGTCGAGGACGAACCGCTGGGCACCGGCGGCGGCATCGCCAACGTCGCGTCGAAGCTGCGCCACGACACCGCGGTGGTGTTCAACGGCGACGTGCTGTCCGGCTGCGACCTGGGCGCGCTGCTGGACTCGCACGCCGCCCGCGACGCCGACGTCACGCTGCACCTGGTGCGTGTCGGCGATCCACGCGCATTCGGTTGTGTGCCAACCGATTCGGACGGCGTGGTGACCGCGTTCCTGGAGAAGACGCAGGACCCGCCGACCGATCAGATCAACGCGGGCTGCTACGTGTTCAAGCGGTCGGTGATCGACGCGATCCCGAAAGGCCGTGCGCTGTCGGTGGAACGGGAGATCTTCCCGCAGCTGCTCTCCGACGGGCTGCGGGTGTGCGGCTACGTCGACGCGACGTACT
Source organism: Mycobacterium sp. NAZ190054 (assembly GCF_001545925.1). Taxonomy (GTDB): domain Bacteria; phylum Actinomycetota; class Actinomycetes; order Mycobacteriales; family Mycobacteriaceae; genus Mycobacterium. The sequence continues at coordinate 44,084 of NZ_LMVQ01000445.1, forward strand.
GGCGTGACATGGGCACGCCGGAGGATTTCGTGCGCGGCTCGGCGGACCTGGTGCGCGGTATCGCACCGTCACCGGCGTTGAAGGGCCATCGCGGGGAAAGTCTTGTGCACGACGGAGCTTCGGTGGCGCCTGGTGCGCTGCTGATCGGCGGCACGGTGGTCGGCCGCGGCGCGGAGGTCGCCGGCGGGGCCCGGCTGGACGGCGCGGTGATCTTCGACGGCGTGAAAGTCGGTGCGGGCGCGGTGATCGAGCGGTCGATCATCGGCTTCGGCGCGCACATCGGGCCGCGGGCGTTGATCCGCGACGGCGTGATCGGCGACGGCGCGGACATCGGCGCACGCTGTGAGCTGCTGCGCGGCGCCCGGGTGTGGCCGGGCATCTCGATTCCCGACGGCGGCATCCGGTTCTCGACCGACATCTAGAGGTGCCCGGGATCGTGCCCGTGCATTCCCGGTAGCGGTGCGCGTGCGGGCTACCGCGGGCGCATGCTCGCGGCGGCGGCCAGCTGGGTGAGGCCGAAATCGCAGTCCTGCGGCAGCGCGTCCAGCGGCCACCACCGCAGATCCAGCGACTCGTCGCTGCGCACCGCCTCCGCGCCCTCGGGCGCGCGCACCACGAACTGCACGTCGAGGTGACGGGTCGGCACGCCCAGCGAGCACGTCACCGGATGCACATGCAGCGCAGCCGGTTCCGGATCGATCGTGAGCCCGTCGATGCCCGACTCCTCGGCCGCCTCACGCAGCGCCGCCGCCGTGATCGTCTCGTCCTCGGGCTCGCAGTGCCCGCCGAGCTGCAACCAGCGCCCGATCCGCGGATGCAGCGTCAGCAACGCGTGCCGCCCGCTGTGGTCGAGCACCAGGGCCGACCCGGTGATGTGGCCGGGCACGCACTCGCGCAGGCAGCCGTCGGTACGCGCGGCCAGGAACGCCAGCACCGCGTGCCGCAGCGAGTCCTGCGCGGGGTCGGGCGCAGTCCATGCGGTCAGCACGTCGACCGTCGACTGGTGCAGGCTCACGTGCGTGCCCGACTCTTCTGGCGAGCAGACGCAAACTCGCACAGCGGAGGCCGAAATTGGGTGGGTTTGTGTCTGCTCGCGGGGTAGGTCATCGGCGCACCAGCAGGGTGTCGGTCGGCACCGGTCCGCGGGGCGCCAACGGCTCGGTGGGATAGCCGATCGCGATGGCGCCCAACGGCTCCCAATCGTCGGGCAGGCCCAGCTCCGCGCGCACCAGATCGGGGGCGAAGATCGTCGAGCCGATCCAGCAGCTGCCCACCGACCGCACGGCCAGCGCCACCAGCAGGCCCTGCACCGCCGCGCCGGCGGCCACCGTGAACATCGTGTGCTCGGCCGCGGTGCGCTGTGCATCGGGATAGGAGTGGGCTCCGTCGGGCACCATGAACGGGATCACGAGCTCGGGGGCGTCGTAGAGGATCTGCCCGCGGCCGACCCGACGCTCGACGGAATCGGGGTCGCGGCCGTCGCCGCTGAGGTCGGCGCGCCAGCGGTCCTTCATCTTGTCCAGCAAACCGACCCGCACCGCGCTGTCCTGTACCCACACGAAGCGCACCGGCCGCGTGTGATGCGGCGCCGGAGCGGTGAGCGCCTCCCCGACAGCCGCCTCGATCAGCTCCCCGGGGACCGGTTCGTCGCTGAACGCGCGCACCGAGCGTCGCAACAGCTGGGCCTGCGAGCGGCCCAGCGCCAGGGCCTCCTCGGTGCCCAACCAGAACAGGTCCTCCTCACCGGCGCGCACCAGGTTCCGCGCCGAGGACCCGTCGTCACGCAACGTCAGGCCGCGCACCACCGCCACCGGGACCGCGGTCAGCTTGCCCTTGACCAGATCTGCGGCGGCGGCGATCTCGTCGGCGACGGCGATCTCGGTGACGATCAACTCGTTGCCGTGCTGATCGCGCTCGCCGGCGTACGCGTGCAACACCGTCAGGCCGGCCGCGCCGATCGCGACGTCGGTCTGGCCCGTGCGCCACGCCCGTCCCATCGTGTCGGTGACGACGACCCCGACCCGCACCCCGAGACGCTCCCGCAGCGCCGTCGCCAACCGCAGCGCGCTGCCGTCGGGATCCACGGGCAGCAGCGCCAATTCGTTGGAGTCGACGTTGGAGCCATCCACCCCGGCGGCGGCCTGCACCAAGCCCAGCGCGTTCTCGGTGATCAGCGTGCGGCCCTTGCGGGCCAACACCCGCACCGCCTCGCTGTCGATCAGCTTGCGGCGCAGCGCATCCCGCTCCTCTGGGTCCGACGGCGCGGCGACCATGCGGCCCTCGGTCTTGGACAGCACCTTGCTGGTGACGACGAGGACGTCGTCGTCCTGCAGCCACGGCGCCGCCTCGGCGATCGCCGCGGCCAGATCATCGCCGGGCCGGAACTCCGGAAGCCCGGGGACCGGCAGCAGCTCCACCCGTGCCGAGGTACCGTGATCGTTCACCACGACACCCCGGCCAGTTCCATTCCCGCGCGCACCATTTCGGCGGTCGCGGCCGGATCGGACATCAGCAGCGGCACCGAACGCACCTGCACCCCGTCGACCGAGGCCTGATCACCGGTGTGCACCAGCCAGCCGTCGAGGATGCCGGTCGCCGACCGGGCACCGAAGTGGTTGCCGACCGCCTCGGAAGTGCTCGGCACCCCGATCACCGACAGGCAGGCGTCGGCCATGCCGCGCAACGGCTTCCCCGCGATGATGGGGGAGTAGCCGATCACCGGCGCCTTCGTCGAGCGCAGCGCGCCGCGGATACCGCCGACGGTGAGGATGGCGCCGACGCTGACCACCGGATTCGACGGGGCGATCAACACGATGTCGGCGTTCTCGATCGCGTCGGTGACACCGGGTGCGGCGGTGGCCTTATCGGCGCCGACGAATGCGAAACTCTCCGTGGGTATCTGGGCGCGGTGGCGCACCCACCATTCCTGGAAGTGGATCGCGCGCTTCTCACCGTCCGCCGGATCGGTGACCACGACGTGGGTTTCGCAGCGGTCGTCGCTGGCGGGCAACAGCCGCGCACCCGGGGACCAGCGCCGGCACAGGGCCTCGGTGACGTCGGAGAGCGGATAGCCCGCGCGCAGCATCTGACTGCGCACCAGATGGGTGGCCAGGTCGCGGTCGCCGAGGCCGAACCAGTCCGGCTGCACCCCGTAGGCCGCGAGTTCCTCCTTGGCATTCCAGGTTTCGTTCTTGTGGCCCCAACCACGTTCGGGATCGATGCCGCCGCCGAGGGTGTACATGCAGGTGTCCAGGTCGGGGCAGATGCGCACACCGAACATCCACGCGTCGTCACCGATGTTCACCACAGCCGTCACTTCATGCTCACTGGTATCGTGAGTGCCGAACTGTCCCAAGCCCAAAAGATGTTGGACACCGAGCAGGAATCGCGCACCACCCACGCCACCGACAAGAACCGTGACCTTCACAACGATCGAGACTAGGCCTTCAGAAGCGGGAACTGCGCCTCGGGCGGGACGTGATAGACACGCCACAGCGCGACGCGCCGGAAACATGTCACGGAATGGTATGAATTCCTGTTCTACCGCTTGACCGGCGCAGCGAACGCGTGTGTAATCACACCAGTGTCATTTCGCGGTTCTCCGGCCGGTTCCGGTGTCGCAGACCGAGATTCGATCACTTGTTCGAATGGGATGGCCGCACGTTCGACAGTGGGGCTGGCAAATACGGATCTACGAGACCTGTGGAGGAGGGGAACATGGCATTTGAACAGGCCGACTTCGGTGATCCGATGCGGTTCGACAACAGGCTCCTCGGCTCGGTGGGAAGTGCGCCGCACATCCAGACCGGACCGGTGTCAAGCGGAGTCAACGGGCGTCCCCAGCTGAGCCTGGTGCCCGAGCACATCGATCACTTCGGCGACGACACCGAGCCGGCCGACGAGGATCAGTGGCAGGAGCGCGCACTGTGCGCCCAGACCGATCCGGAGGCCTTCTTCCCGGAGAAGGGCGGCTCCACCCGCGAGGCCAAGCGCATCTGCCAGGGCTGCGAGGTCAAGGACGCGTGCCTGGAGTACGCGCTGGCCAACGACGAGCGCTTCGGCATCTGGGGCGGTCTGTCCGAACGTGAGCGCCGGCGCCTCAAGCGCGGCATCATCTGACGTCCGTCGCTAGTCGTCGTCCAGGGTCGGGTCGATGACTGACGGTTCCACCCCCAGGTAGGTGGCGACCTGCGCCACCAGCAATTCATGCAGCAGCTCGGTCAGCTCGTCGGTGTCCTTCGCCCGACGCTCGATAGGCTTGCGGAACAACACAATTCGCGCGCGAGTGGAGTTACCTCGCACGTCCACCCCCGCCGGGATCAGCCGGGCCAGCGCAATCGGGCCGTCGGCGACCACCTCCGGCGGCCACTGCACACTGTCGGGATCCTTCGGCGCGATGCGCGGGATCTCGTCGACCGCCACGTCGAGCGTCGACACCCTCTCGTGCCACCGCCGCTCGATCGGTTCGTAAGCCTCCAGCACCGCCATGTCGAAGCGCTCGGCGCGGCTGCGCCAACCCGGAACGGTCGGCGGCAGCAGCGGCCCGCGCATCTCCCGGCCCCGCCGCGACCCGCGATGGTGGCGCCTCGTCACGAAAAAGATCGTAACGGTTGGGCTTCGGGCGCCCCGCGGCTGCGCGTGTCCGCCGCAGCCGGGACGATCGCGCACGATAACCTTCGCCTGTGAATGTTCCCCGTCGCTGCTGCCGGCCTGGGTGCCCGCATTATGCGGTCGCGACGCTCACCTTCGTCTATTCGGACTCCACGGCTGTCGTCGGCCCGTTGGCCACCGTGTCCGAACCGCACTCGTGGGATCTGTGCGTGATGCATGCCGGCCGGATCACCGCGCCCCGCGGGTGGGAGCTGGTCCGTCACGCCGGCCCGCTGCCGTCGCATCCCGACGACGACGATCTGGTGGCGTTGGCTGACGCGGTCCGAGAAGGCCGGGAGGCGACCGCGCCTGCCGCGGGCTTCACGCCTGGATTCAGCGACCCGGTCACCGGTGTGCACGGCGGCGCGTTGATGGCCCCGCCGGCCCGCCGCCCCGAGACCAACGGGCGTCGCCGCGGGCATCTGCGCGTGCTGCCCGACCCGACGGACTGAGCGGCCCCGCGCCGCGAATCATCCCCGGGTGAGTCGCCGTGAGGACGGCCCGCGACGGCTAGGCTGATCACCAACAGTCTCTTCGTCCCAAGGAGCTTCATGTCTCGTCCCGCCGCGGCGGTGCAGCGCGTCATCAAGGCCTATGACGTGCGCGGACTCGTCGGCGAGGAGATCGACGAAGGTTTCGTGCGCGACGTCGGGGCGGCGTTCGCACGGCTGGTCCGCGACGGGGCCGAGCCCGCCTCGCAGGTCGTCATCGGGCACGACATGAGGGCCAGTTCGCCGGTCCTGTCCGAGGCCTTCGCCGACGGAGTCACCGCGCAGGGGCTCGACGTCGTCCGCATCGGGCTGGCGTCCACCGATCAGCTGTACTTCGCCTCGGGCCTGCTGGACTGCCCCGGCGCGATGTTCACCGCCAGCCACAACCCCGCCGCCTACAACGGCATCAAACTCTGCCGCGCGGGCGCCAAACCCGTCGGCAAGGACACCGGCCTGACCACGATCAGCGACGAGGTGATCGCCGGGGTTCCGGAGTACGACGGTCGCCGCGGCACCGCCTCCGACCGCGACGTGCTCGCCGCCTACGGCGAGTTCCTGCGTTCGCTCGTCGACATCGCCGCGCTGCGGCCGCTGCACGTGGCCGTCGACGCCGGCAACGGGATGGCCGGCCACACCACCCCGGCCGTGCTGGGGCCGATCTCGTCGGTCAAGGTGTCGCCGCTGTACTTCGAGCTCGACGGCGAGTTCCCCAACCACGAGGCCAACCCGCTCGATCCGGCCAACCTCGTCGACCTACAGAACCACGTCAGCGCCGTCGGCGCCGACATCGGGCTGGCCTTCGACGGGGACGCCGACCGGTGTTTCGTCGTCGACGAGACCGGCCGGGCCGTGTCGCCGTCGGCGGTGACCGCGCTGGTGGCCGCGCGCGAACTGCAGCGCGAGATCGGCGCGACCATCATCCACAACCTCATCACCTCCCGCGCGGTGCCCGAGCTGGTGTCCGAGCGCGGCGGCACGCCGGTGCGCTCCCGGGTCGGCCACTCCTATATCAAGGGACTGATGGCCGAGACGGGCGCGATCTTCGGCGGCGAACACTCCGCGCACTACTACTTCCGCGACTTCTGGGGCGCCGACTCCGGCATGCTGGCCGCGCTGCACGTGCTCGCCGCGCTCGGCGAACAGGACCGCCCGCTGTCGGAGATGATGGCCGACTACCAGCGCTACGAATCCTCCGGCGAGATCAACTACACCGTCACCGACGCGCCCGCGGTCGTCGACGTCGTGCTGCAGGCGTTCGGCAGCCGCGTCCACGCGATCGACCATCTCGACGGGGTGACCGTCGACCTCGGTGACGGCCGCTGGTTCAACCTGCGCATGTCGAACACCGAGCCGTTGCTCAGACTCAACGTCGAAGCCCGCAGTCCCGAGGAGGTCAAGGAGCTCGTCGACGAGATCGCCGGCTACATCACCTCGCGGGCCGGACGGCGCCATCAGGTCGACGACCGAGTCCGCCCAGCGCTCCAGCGGTTCGTCGTCGTAGGCCTCGCATTCGGCCCGCTCGAGTACCCGGGACGCGCCGAGGTCGGTCAACCGGGTGTCCAGCGATCTGGCGTGGCCGCAGAAGTTGTCGTAGGCGCGGTCGCCGATGCCGAGCACCGTGTAGCGCAGCCCGTCCAGCGACGGCGCCTCCGGCGATTCCAGGCGTTCCCAGAAGCGCGCCCCGTTGTCCGGCGGCCCGCCGTCGCCGAACGTGCTGGTGACGATCACGACCTCCCCGGCCTTCGACAGGTCGGCGAGGTCGACGTCGTCCATGGCCCGCAGCCGGGCTCCCGGGAGCCGCTCGCCCAGCTTGCCGGCGAACTCCTCGGCGTTGCCGGTCTGCGAGGCCCACAGCACCAGCGGGCCGCCGTCGGTACCGGTGGCCGCGTCCACCGGCGGCGCTGCGCCGTCGGTCCGCGAGTACCGCCCGGCCAGCAGACCGTCGACCCACAACCGGGTACCGGGCCGGAGCGGGGCGCCGGCCGGCAGCACCGGTACTCCCGGGAGGCCCTGCTGGATTCCGGTGAGAAACCCTGTCAGATAGAGCTTTTCGTCGTCGGTGAGGTCAGGCGTCTGCTCCGGCAGCACCGGGGATCCCGCCGCCGGCACCGGTGTCAGCCGCACCGCGCAGACTTTGAACTCCGGCTGCAGCGAGTCGGGGTCGACGGCGTCGTTGGTCAGCGCGTTGACCGTGAGGTGTTCGCCGTGCTCGTCGTTCCAGTGGAACGGCACCCAGGTGTTGCCCGGGCGCACCCGGTCGGTGACCACCGCGGGCAGCACGGCCCGGCCGCGCCTGGTCACCAGCTCGACGTCACCGCCGTCGCGGATCGCCAGCGCGGCGGCGTCGTCGGGGTGGATCTCGACGAACGGGCCCGGGTTGAGCTTGTTGAGTTTGGCGACCTTGCCGGTCTTGGTCATGGTGTGCCATTGATGCTGCAGCCGGCCGGTGTTGAGGATCATCGGGTACTCGTCGTCGGGCAGCTCGGCGGCGTCCATGTGCGGCCGGGGGTGGAACACGGCCCGCCGTGACGGGGTCGCGAAGGCCAGCCGGGGGCGGTGGCCGTCGGCGTCGACGAACAGGTCCTGGGAGACCCCGTCGTTGAGGTAGCGGATCGGGTTGCGGTCGCTGGAGCCGCCGGGGCTGTCCTCCGGCGGGCACGGCCACTGCACCGGGGTCTCGCGCAGCCGCTCGTAGGTGACGCCGCGCAGGTCGTATCCGGTGCGGGGATTGCTGAATCGCCGGATCTCGTCGAAGATCTGTTCACTCGACTTGTAGTCGAACGCGTCACCGAACCCGAGATGGCGGGCCACTCCGCAGATCAGCTCCCAGTCCGGTCGCGCGTCCCCGCACGGCGGGACGGCCTGCTGCAACAGCGTGAGGTTGCGGTCGGAGTTGACCATCACCAGGTCGGATTCGGCCCACAGCGTGGCGGGAAGCATGATGTCGGCGTAGCGGTTGGTGGCGGTGTCGGCATAGGCGTCCTGGGTGATCACCAGTTCCGCGGCCTGCAGCCCGTCGATCACGGTGTCGCGGTTGGCCATGGTGGCGACGGGATTGGTGCAGATGATCCACACCGCTTTGATGTCACCGCTTTTCAGTCGCCGGAACATCTCGATGGTGCCCGGTCCGACGTCGCTGCGAACGGTACCCGGCTCCAGACCCCACTGCTGCTCGACGAATGCCCTGTCCTCGGCGGACAGCACCGCCCGCTGACCCGGCAGACCCGGCCCCATGTAGCCCATCTCCCGTCCGCCCATCGCGTTGGGCTGACCGGTCAGCGACATCGGTCCGCTGCCCGGGCGGCAGATGGCTCCGGTGGCCAGATGCAGATTGCAGATGGCGTTGGTATTCCAGGTGCCGTGGGTGCTCTGGTTGAGCCCGACCGTCCAGCACGTCATCCAGTCCCCCGCCTCGGCGATCATCATTGCGGCGGTGCGGATGTCGCCTTCGTCCAGCCCGGTGACGGCTGCGACCCGATCGGGCGGATAGTCGGCCAGGAACTCCGGCATCGCCTCCCAGCCCTCGGTGTGCTCGGCGATGAAGTCCTCGTCGATGACGCCGTCGGCGACGAGCAGATGCAGGATCCCGTTCAACAGCGCCAGATCCGTGCCGGGCCGGATCTGCAGGTACAGGTCGGCCTTGTCCGCGGTGGTGGTCCGGCGCGGGTCCACGACGATGAGCTTGGCGCCCGCCTTGAGCCGGTCGGCCATCCGCAGGAACAGGATGGGATGGCAGTCGGCCATGTTCGACCCGATCACGAAGAACAGGTTCGTGCGGTCGAAGTCGGTGTAGGAGCCCGGCGGCCCGTCGGAGCCGAGCGACTGCTTGTAACCGGTGCCGGCGCTCGCCATGCACAGCCGCGAGTTCGACTCGATGTGGACGGTGCGCAGGAAGCCCTTGGTCAGCTTGGTCGCCAGATACTGCGATTCGATCGACATCTGGCCCGAGACGTAGAGCGCCACCGCATCGGGTCCGTGCTCGTCGACGATGGCACGCAGCCGGCGCCCGGCCTCGGCCAGCGCGTCGTCGACGTCGGCGGCCACCGGGTCCGCGTCGCGCGA
>NZ_LMVQ01000446.1 GCF_001545925.1 Mycobacterium sp. NAZ190054
GGGTGCCGCAGGTACACCAGATAGGGCAGGTGGGCCTTCTTGTGCAGCTCGACGGCGGCGGCGATCTTGACCATCTGCAGGAACGCGACGGTGCCCTCCTGCATACGGGTGCCGCCCGAACTCGGCGACGCCAGCAGCGGCAGCCGCTCGGCCGTGGCCCGCTGCACAGCGGCGATGATGCGTTCGGCCGCGGCCACCCCGATGGACCCGGCCAGGAAGTCGAACTCACACGCCACCAGCGCCACCCGACGGCTGAACACCCGGCCCTCACCGGTCAGCACCGACTCGTCGAGCCCGGTGGCCGCCTCGGCCGCGGCCATTTCCCGGCGGTACTGCTCTGACATCGGCACGGCCAGCGGCGGCCCGTCCCAGCTGATGAACGACCCCTCGTCGAGGACTGCGTCGCGCAGCGCATGGGCGCGGATCCGGCTCACAGGAAAAGGCTAATAGTCTGTTGTCCATGATTGGAGTGACCCGCGACGGCAACGTGATGACGCTGGAGATGCAGCGCCCGGAGCGCCGCAACGCACTGAACGCCGAACTGGTCGACGGTCTGCGTGAGGCGATCGAGAAGGCGGCCGCCGAGGAGGTCCGCGCGATCGTGCTGACGGGGGCCGGCCATGTCTTCAGCTCGGGTGCGGACCTGTCCGGCGGACAGGGTGTCGCCGACGAACTACCGGACAAGGCCAAGGCGCTCAACCTCGCGATCGACAAGGCGCCGTTCCCGGTCATCGGCGCGATCAACGGACCCGCCATCGGCGCCGGGGTCATCCTGGCGATGATCTGCGACCTGCGGGTCGTGGCGCCGGAAGGCTACTTCCAATTTCCGGTCGCGAAATACGGCATCGCTCTTGACAACTGGAGCATCCGCAGGTTGACCTCGCTGGTCGGCGCGGGCCGGGCCAGGGGCATGCTGCTGGCCGCCGAACGGCTCACCGCCGACGTCGCACTGCAGACCGGGATGGCCAACAGGATCGGGACGCTGGCCGACGCGCAAACGTGGGCCCAGGAGATCGCGGGGTTCGCGCCGCTGGCGCTGCAACACGCGAAGCGGGTGCTCAACGACGACGGCGCCTACGAGGAGCCCTGGCCCGCACATCGGGAGCTCTTCGACCGGGCCTGGTCCAGCCAGGACATCATCGAGGCGCAGGTGGCGCGCATCGAGAAGCGGCCGCCCAGGTTCCAGGGCGCCTGATGGCGGTGCGGACGGCTCTGCGCTACGGGTTCGGTACGGCGTCACTGTTCGCCGGTGGCTGGGTGCTGCGCGCACTGCAGGGCACCCCCGCGTCGCTGGGCGCGACCCCGGCCGAGGTGGCGCCGGTGGCGCGCCGGTCCCCGCATTACAGAGACGGCAAATTCGTCAACCTCGAGCCGCCGTCGGGCATCACGATGGACCGCGAGCTGCAGCGCATGCTGTTGCGCGACCTGGCCAACGCCGCATCCTGGGGCAAGCCGCCCGCACCGATCCCGCTGGCCGCCCCGCCGAAGACGGAGCCCTCCCCGGCCGCGGCCAGTTGGTACGGCCACTCCAGCGCGCTGATCGAGATCGACGGCTACCGCGTGTTGGCCGATCCCGTGTGGAGCAACCGGTGCTCCCCGTCGCGCGCGGTCGGGCCGCAGCGCCTGCACGAGGTGCCGGTGCCGCTCGAGGCGCTGCCCGCCGTCGATGCCGTCGTGATCAGCCACGACCACTACGACCACCTCGACATCGACACCGTCGTCGGGCTCGCGCACACCCAGCGCGCGCCGTTCGTGGTGCCGCTGGGCATCGGCGCTCACCTGCGCAAATGGGGCATCCCCGACAGTCGCATCGTCGAGTTGGACTGGCAGGAGGCGCACCGGGTGGGCGATCTGACGCTGGTCTGCACCCCCGCCCGGCACTTCTCCGGCCGGCTGTTCTCCCGCGACGCCACGCTGTGGGCGTCGTGGGTGATCACCGGACCGACACACAAGGCGTTCTTCGGCGGCGACACCGGCTACACGAAGAGCTTCGCCGAGATCGGCGCCGAGTACGGACCGTTCGACCTCACCCTGCTGCCGATCGGCGCCTACCATCCCGCGTTCGCCGACATCCACATGAATCCCGAGGAAGCGGTGCGGGCCCACCTCGACCTGACCGACGTGGACAACAGCCTGATGGTGCCCATCCACTGGGCGACGTTCCGGCTCGCCCCGCATCCGTGGGCGGAGCCGGCCGAACGGCTGCTCACCGCTGCCGAGGCCGAACGGGTGCGCCTGGCGGTGCCGATACCCGGACAGCGGGTGGACCCGGACTCGACTTTCGATCCATGGTGGCGCTTCTAGGCCGCGGTGACGCGTTACGGTGCTGACATGAAACCCCCGGCGCGGGTGGCCGCGCTCGCGCTGACGGCCGTTCTGCTTGCCGGCTGCGGCGGCGACAACGCCGAATCCGCCACCTCCGCGCCGCCCAGCCCGGCCTCCGACGTGCCGCCTCCGCTCGTCCCGGCGATGCCGCTGCCGGACAAGGCGGTCGGCAACGCGGTTTCCGAGCTCGACGGCATCGCCGAGGACCTGATGTCCCGGTCCGGTATCCCGGGCATGGCGGTGGCGGTGGTGCATGGCGGAAAAACGGTGTACGCCAAAGGTTTCGGCGTCAAAAATGTCGAGGACGGAGACGGGCCGGACAATCGGGTGGAGCCCGACACCGTGTTCCAGCTGGCGTCACTGTCCAAGCCGCTGAGCGCGACCGTCGTGGCCCGCCTCGTCGGCGAGAACCAGGTGGCCTGGGACACCCCCGTGGTCTCCAGGCTGCCGTGGTTCGCGCTGTCCGATCCTGCCGTCACCCAGATGGTCACCGTGGGCGACATGTTCGCGCACCGCTCCGGATTGCCCGACCATGCCGGAGACCTGCTCGAAGATCTCGGCTTTGATCGCCGCCAGGTGCTCGAACGGCTGCGCGAGCTCCCGCTCGACCCGTTCCGGACCTCCTACGCCTACACCAACTTCGGTCTCACCGCCGGGGCCGAAGCGGTGGCCGCCGGCGCCGGCAAGAGCTGGGAGGACCTCGCCGCCGAGACGCTGCTGCGACCGCTCGGTATGACCGTCACCAGCTATAAGTTCGCCGACTACCAGCGCAGATCCGACCGCGCGGTGGGGCACATCCGCATCGACGACCGGTACGAGCCGCGGTACGTGCGTGACGCCCAGGCCCAGTCACCCGCGGGCGGGGCCAGTTCGTCGGTCAACGACATGACCCGGTGGATGGCGATGGTGCTCGCCGATGGGCAGCACGAGGGCAGACCGCTGATCGACCCGCAGGCGCTGTTGCCCGCGATCACCCCGCAGGCCGTGTCGTCGCGCGGCACCGAGCCGGCGATGCGGTCGGGCTTCTACGGGTACGGCTTCAACGTGGGCACCACCTCGGCCGCGCGCACCGAGCTCAGTCATTCCGGCGCGTTCGAACTCGGCGCGGCGACCAACGTGCTGTTCCTGCCTTCGGCCGACGTCGGGATCGTCGCGCTGACCAACGCCACCCCTGCCGGCATCCCTGAGGCGCTGACCGCCCAGTTCGCCGACCTGGTGCAGTTCGGCGAGGTTCGCGAGGACTGGTATGCGTTGTACGGCAAAGCCTTCGCCGACATGGACAAGCCGACCGGTGCGCTGGTCGGCCGCGAACGCCCCGCTGACGCGAAGCCTCCTGCGCCGCTGTCGTCGTACGCCGGGGTGTACCGCAACGACTACTGGGGACCCGCCACGGTCACCGCACGAGACGGCCGGTTACAGCTCACCCTCGGACCGCGCGGCAGTTTCGAGTTGACACCGTGGGACGGCGACGTGTTCACCTTCCCGGTGTCGTCTGAGAACGCGCCTCCCGGAACGGTTTCGGCGGCCACCTTCGATGCCGGCCGGCTGACGCTGGAGTACTTCGACGACGAGGGCAAGGGAGTCTTCACCCGATGACGGTCTCTGTGGCCACCGGCCTGTCCGACGCCGAGGTGGCGCAGCGCGTCGCCGACGGAAAGACCAACGACGTCCCCACCCGGGCAGCCCGGAGCGTGTCGGAGATCATCCGCGGCAACGTGTTCACCCGCATCAACGCGATTCTCGGTGTGCTGTTCGTCATCGTGCTGTCCACCGGATCGGTGATCAACGGTGCCTTCGGTCTGCTCATCGTCGCCAACAGCGCGATCGGCATCATCCAGGAACTGCGCGCCAAGCGGACCCTGGACCAGCTCGCCATCGTCGGCCAGGCCAAACCTGTGGTGCGCAGGCAATCCGGAACCCGGGCGTTGGCGCCCGACGAGGTCGTCCTCGACGACGTCATCGAACTCGGCCCCGGTGATCAGATCGTCGTCGACGGAGAGATCCTCGAGGAGACCAACCTCGAGGTCGACGAATCGCTGCTGACCGGCGAAGCCGACCCGATCGCCAAGGACGCCGGAGATCTGGTGATGTCGGGGAGCTTCGTCGTCGCCGGCGCCGGTGCCTACCGGGCGACCAAAGTGGGGCGGGAGGCCTATGCGGCCAAACTCGCCGAAGAGGCCAGCAAGTTCACCCTGGTGAAATCCGAACTGCGCAACGGCATCAACCAGATCCTGCGGTTCATCACCTATCTGCTGGTGCCCGCGGGAGCGCTGATCATCTACACCCAGCTGTTCACCACCGGGGCCGGGTGGCGGGAGTCGGTGCTGCGGATGGTCGGTGCGCTGGTACCGATGGTGCCCGAGGGGCTGGTGCTGATGACCTCGATCGCATTCGCGGTCGGGGTGATCCGGTTGGGCCGCCGGCAGTGTCTGGTCAACGAGCTGCCCGCGATCGAGGGGCTGGCCCGCGTCGATGTGGTGTGCGCCGACAAGACCGGCACGCTGACCGAGAACGGCATGCGGGTCAGCGATCTCAGACAGCTCGACGAGTCCGGGGTGGCCGAGGTGCTGGCACAGCTGGCCGCCGACGATGCCCGGCCCAACGCCAGCATGGCCGCGATCGCCGAGGCCTACAGGACGCCGCCGGGCTGGACGGCGACGGCCACCGCGCCGTTCAAGTCGGCGACCAAGTGGAGCGGCACCTCCTACACCGACCACGGCAACTGGGTGATCGGCGCACCCGACGTGCTGCTGGACCCGGCCTCGCCGGTGGCCGCGGAAGCCGAGCGGATCGGCGCGCAAGGTTTGCGGGTGCTGCTGCTCGGATCCAGTGATCGGCCCGTGGACGCGCCGGACGCCCCCGGCACCGTCACCCCCGCCGCGTTGGTGGTGCTGGAGCAACGGGTCCGTCCCGACGCTCGCGACACCCTGGATTACTTCGCCTCGCAGAAGGTCTCCATCAAGGTCATCTCGGGAGACAACGCGGTGTCGGTGGGTGCGGTGGCCGGCTCGCTGGGGCTGGACGGCGAGACGATGGACGCGCGCCGACTGCCGGAGCAGCCCGACGCACTCGCCGACACGCTGGAGGGATACACGACGTTCGGCCGGGTGCGGCCCGACCAGAAGCGTGCGATGGTGCACGCGCTGCAGTCCCGCGGGCACACCGTCGCGATGACCGGTGACGGGGTCAACGACGTGCTCGCGCTCAAGGACGCCGACATCGGCGTCGCGATGGGGTCGGGCAGCTCGGCGTCGCGTGCCGTGGCGCAGATCGTGTTGCTGGACAACAAGTTCGCCACCCTGCCTTATGTCGTGGGTGAGGGCCGGCGGGTGATCGGCAACATCGAGCGGGTCTCGAATCTGTTCCTCACCAAGACGGTGTATTCGGTGCTGCTGGCGGTGCTCGTCGGTCTGGGCGGCCTGTCGGCCGCGCTGTTCGGCTCCGATCCGCTGCCGTTCCCGTTCCAGCCCATCCACGTCACCATCGCCGCGTGGTTCACCATCGGCATCCCGGCGTTCATCCTGTCGCTGGCCCCGAACAACGAACGCGCGCACCCGGGGTTCGTGCGCCGGGTGATGACATCGGCGCTGCCGTCGGGAGTCGTCGTCGGCGTCGCGACGTTCACCTCGTACCTGCTCGCCTACCAGGGCCGGGCGGCCACCGAGACCGAGCAGACCCAGGCCTCGACCGCGGCGCTGATCACGCTGCTGGTGTCGGCGATGTGGGTGCTGTCGGTCGTGGCGCGTCCCTACGAATGGTGGCGGGTGTTGCTGGTGGTGGTCTCCGGGCTGGCCTACGTCGTGATCTTCAGCATCCCGTTCGCACGCGAGCTGTTCATCCTCGATCCGTCGAACGCGGCGATCACGTCGACGGCACTCGGGATCGGGCTCGCCGGGGCAGTCGCGATCGAGGTGATCTGGTGGGTCCAGGGCCGTGTACTGGGAGAACGCCGAGCTTTCTGGCGTCCGCGGGAGCGGTAGGGTTGGCCGTATGGGATTTCTGGACAAGGCCAAGAATCTTCTGTCGAAGAATGCGGACAAGGTCGACACCGTGATCGACAAAGCCGGTGACCTCGTCGACAAGAAAACGCAGGGCAAGTACGCCTCGACGGTCGACAAGGTGCAGGACGCGGCCAAGAAGGCCGTCGCCGACAACGCCGGTCCGGTGTCGCCGGGTCAGCAGTCCGGTCAGGTGCCGCCGCCTCAGCCGCCGCCGAACACGCCGCCGCAACAGCCTCCGACGGCTCCCCCGACCTCGTAGGCGCTGCGGCAGTATGGCGAAGCTCTCGGTCTCCGTCGACGTGCCGCTGCCGCCCGAGAAGGCGTGGGAGAGCGCGTCGGATCTGTCCCGATACAAGGAGTGGCTGTCGATCCACCGGGTGTGGCGGTCCAAGCTGCCCGAGGTGATCGAGAAGGGCACCAAGCTCGACTCGATCGTCGAGGTCAAGGGCATGCCCAACCGGGTGAGCTGGACGGTGGTGCATTACCGGCCACCGGAGGCGATGACGCTCAACGGCGACGGCAAGGGCGGGGTCAGGGTCAAACTGATCGGCAAGATCAGACCCAGCGCTGTCGGGTCGACCGTGACCTTCGACGTCCACCTCGGCGGGCCCGCGCTGTTCGGTCCGATCGGCATGGTCGTGGCCGGCGCGCTCAAAGGGGACATCCAGGAGTCGCTGAACCGCTTCAAGGCGGTGTTCGCGCCGTCCTGACGCGGGGCACGGCACGCCCGGGGGATTCAGCCGTTCGGTGCCACCCGTGAGCGCGCGACATCGGCCGCGCCGTTCCCGGTGATCAGCCACAACGTTGCGAGTCCGGCGACGAGCTCGTCGATCGTGACCTTCGCGCGTCCGTCGACGAACGCCAGGATCGCGTCGGCGGTCCCGCCGATGACGAACGCCGGCGCGACTTCAGCCAACGGGTCTCGTTCGAGTTCGACCCCGTGCACGGTGCGGGCATGCCCGACGAGCACCGAGGTCAGCCCGCGCATCACCGCTTCGCGGTGGCGGTGCAGTGCGGGGGAGGCCGCCACTCCGCCGAGCAGGACCCGGGCCCGGCGGGGGTCGGCGACCAGGTTGCGGACCACGGCGTCGACAGCCGCTTCGGCCTGGCGATCGACTGGCTCGCCGGCGGCGCCCGCGGCGGCGGCCAGTGTCGCGGCACTGACATCGGCGGCGATGTCGTCCACCGCGGCAGCGGCGACGGCGTCGAGGTCGGTGAAACTCTCGTAGAAGTAACGCTTGTTGAGACCGGCGGCCAGACAGAGCTTGTCGACGGTGATCGACCGCCAGTCACTGGCGGCCAGGGCGTCGAGCGCGGCATCGATCAGCCGAGCTCGTCGCTCCGCGCGCCGCTGCTCAGCGGACAGGCCGCCGTAGCTGCGTTCGGAAGAGCGGGGCATCCCACCATCGTCGCACTGACCCCGCAGACTCTTGACACCCTGGGCCGATATCTGGCACGGTTCCGTACCAACTAGTTACTGGCACGGTTTCGTACCAGAAGGGGGCATGTTGAGTACGCAGCACAAGGCCCGTCTTCAGTCGGCGGCCGCATCGGTCACCTCCCGCTACCCGAGTCGGGAACGCGCACTGGCCCGCCCGCCCGCCGGCAGCGGCCTCAAGCCGGTGATGGGCGACTACGGGGTTCCCGTCATCGGGCACATCATGAGTTCGATCACCGATCCCCTCGAGTTCGCGCGGCGACGCTACCAGCGGTACGGCCCGGTGTGGTGGGCCGGCGGGGTGGGCTTTCGCATCGTCGCGCTGATGGGACCGCAGGCCCTCGAGACGGTTTGGATCAACAAGGACAAGGCGTTCTCCAGCACGCGGGGATGGGCGCCGGTGATCGGGCCGTTCTTCCACCGCGGGATCATGCTCCTGGATTTCGAGGAACACCGCGACCACCGCCGCGTCATGCAACACGCGTTCACCCACACCGCACTGGACGGCTACCTGGAGTTGATGCATCCCGGTATCGACCGGACGATCACGAACTGGGTTCCGTCGCAAAGGTTTCCGTTTTACACCTCGGTCAAGCAACTTCTGCTGGACCAGGCCGCCGAGGTGTTCGTCGGTGCGCCACTGGGCCCCGAATCCGAGCAGCTGTCCTCGGACTTCCACCACACCGTGTGCGGGGGACAGGCGATCATCCGCGCCGACGTTCCCGGCGGCGTCTGGGCCCGCGGCTTACGCGCCCGGGAACGACTGGAACGGTATTTCGCCGCCCAGCTCCCGAGCAGACGCGCCGGCACAGGCACCGACCTGTTCTCGATGCTGTGCCGCAGCCGCGACGAGGACGGCATGAGCTTCACCGACGCCGACATCGTCAACCACATGATCTTCCTGTTGATGGCTGCCCATGACACCAGCGCCATCGCCCTGTCGATGCTGGTCTACGAACTCGGCAGAAACGTGGCCTGGCAGGATGCGCTGCGCGACGAGGCCTCGGCCGAGCGCGGCGACATGCTCACCGTGAGCGACCTGGCCGACCACCCGCTGCTGGACGCCGCGTTCAAAGAGATCCTGCGGATGTACGCACCGGCGGGGACACTCTTCCGCCAAACACTGAAGGACACCGAGGTCGTCGGCCATCACATCCCCCGCGGCAGCCAGGTGGCCCTGAACGTCTACGCGTCCATGCGCCTGCCGGACTGGTGGCCGGACCCGGACGTCTTCGACCCGAGCCGGTTCACCGGCGGCGCCGACTCCACGCCCATCCACCGATATGCCTTCGCGCCCTTCGGTGGTGGGGTCCACAAGTGCATCGGCCAGCAGTTCGCCGACATGAGCGTGAAAACGATCATGCACCGGCTCCTACGGCAGTTCGACTGGCGGGTTCCGTCCGGTTACCGCCCACGACTGAGCTGGGGTACCGGACCCACCCCCGCCGACGGGTTGCCCATCGCACTGCGGCGCCTGCGGGCGCCCGGCCGTTAGACCGGGCTCATGCGACGGCGGCCAGCGCATCCGCGACGGCGACGTCGCCCGAGATGACCTCGAACGTGTGACCCGCGGTGGCCGGGGCGTCCAGTGCCGCGACCAACACCGCGGCCACGTCGGCTCGGGGGATGCTGCCGCGGCCGGTGCGCTCGGCGATCCTCACCCGCCCGGTCGGCTCGTCGTCGGTGAGCCGGCCGGGGCGGACAATCGTGGTGCGTAGCTCCGCGCGCGCCCGGACCGCGTCGTCGGCGGCGCCCTTGGCGCGCAGATAGGCGACGAACACGTCATCACCGGCATCGTCGGCCGCGTCGGCGTCGGCGCCCATCGACGAGATCATCAGATAGCGCTGCACCCCGGCCGCTTCGGCGGCGTCGGCCAGCAGGATCGCCGCGTCGCGGTCGACGGTCTCCTTGCGTGCCGCCCCGCTGCCCGGTCCGGCCCCCGCGGCGAAGATGACGGCGTCGGCGCCGCGCAGGTGCGTGGACACGACACCGTTGGTGGTGTTCTCGAGGTCGACGACGACCGGTTCGGCACCGGCCACGCGCAGATCGTCGGCGTGGTCGGGGTTACGGATCAAGCCGGCCACCGAATCGCCGCGCGCCGACAGCAGTCGGGACGTGATTAGAGCGATCTTTCCGTGCCCACCGGCGATGACGACGCGCATGGCTACCTCCTTCGGCGCCGCACCACCTTGACGAACTCCGCGGTCGACCGGCGCACCGATTCCAACTCGAGCGACACCAACAATGTATCCACCATCGCGAACGGCAGTGTGGTGGCGACTGCCCCGCGGCCGTATTCGAGGTGCCAGGAGCCGGGATGGATGGTCAGGCCGCGCGCGTGCCCGCGTTCCAGACAGGTGCGTCCGCCGGGCAGCAGCGGCGGCAACGTGGCGGTGTCGCCGGATTCCAGGTCGTAGGAGTCGATCCGGCCCGCGAGCAGGAACTTGTGGATGTCGACATGTTTGTAGCGTCCCGAAAATCCTTGTGTGCCAGTCGGAGAACCGAAGATCACGATGTACTCTCGCGGGCTGAAGTACAGGAAGCGGACCTTGCCGAGGATGCCTCCGGCCTTGCTGGCCACCCAGCGGCCGGGGCCGTCGTCGACCAGGTCCGGGTACGCGTCGGCCAGCAGCTCGATGGTACGGGTGACGAGTTCGCCGCCGTCGAGCGGTAGGCCGACCACCCGCTCGGCAACCGAGTGCAGGGCGTCCGGATCGATCTTGTAGTTCATCGGTCGAACTCCAGGGGCAGACTGGTCGGGCCGCTCAACCCCAGCAGCGGCTTCCACGGCACGGGGCCGGCGGACCGCGGGTTGGGCAACCGCACCGACAGAATCTTCAGGGCCTCGGCAAGCTCCAGACGCGCCAGGTTGGCGCCGAGGCAGTGGTGCACGCCACCACCGAAGGTCAGGATCGGCGGCGGATCGTCCCGGGCGATGTCGAAGCGGGCCGGATCGTCGTACACCGTGGCGTCCCTGTTGGCTGCATAGGTGTTCACGACGATGAATGTGCCCGCGGGGAAACTGTAGTCCCCGATCTCGACGTCGGCGGTCACGCTGCGTACGGTGCTGCACATCGACGGGGAGTGCCGCATCGTCTCCTCGACGGCGCGCATCGCCAGCTCGGGATGCTCCCGCAGCACCGCCCACTGCTGCGGGTGATCGCACAGCACCTGCATCGACGCGGCGAGTTGACTGCGGGTGGTGTCGGTTCCGGCGACGAGGACCGAGAACGCCAGCATGCGCAGCTCGGCGGCGTCGAGGCGGTCACCGCCGTCCTCGATGCGGATCAGGTCGGACAGCAGATCGTCGGTCAGGTCCTGACGCCGATCGTCGATCATGCCGTCGATGTAGTCGTCGAATTCGCCCCATGCCTTCAGCACGACGGGCTCTTGTTCGGCGAGGTTGCAGTCAAAGCTGACGATCTTGAAGATGTCCTCGGCCCACCGGGAGAACTGCTGCCAGTCCTCGCGCGGCGCGCCCAGCAGCGCGCAGATGATCGGGATCGGATACGGCCGCGCGACATCGTTGACGAACTCGCAGCGGCCCGCGTCCTGGACCGCGTCGAGCAGCTCGTTGACCACGGTGTGGATCGCGCCGTGCATGCGTGCCGTCGCCCGCGGGGTGAAGGCCCGCGCCACCAGGCTGCGCAACCGTCGGTGCTCCGCACCCTCCATGTTCAGGATGCTGTGGGTCACCCTGTCCCACAACGGTCCTGACGTGATTCCGTGTGCTGACAGGTGGATTCCCGGCGGGATGACGAACCGTGGATCGCGCAGGACGGTGCGGGCCATCTCGTAGGAGAGCACCTCGGGACCGATCGGGCCGAGCGCTACAGGAGCGACCTGCTGGGCCGCGCGGAACTGCGGATAGATCTGCTGGGGGCTGTCGGTGAAGCCGTAGTCCAGCGTCGGCAGCCCGGCGTCGAACACGCTCGGCTTCGCGGTTGCGGTCACGAGAGGATCCGCAGCGGTAGTTCCGGCAGTGAACACGTTGCCGACGGCCAGGTGATCTCCGGAACGTAGCCGGGGGAGAGATCGAATTCCGGTATGCGGGCCAACCATTCGGTGACGACGAGCTTGAGTTCCATCCTGGCCAGATGGGAACCGAGGCAACGGTGTGGTCCGCCGCCGAAGCCCCAGTGCTTGTGCAGCTTGCCGTCGAGGACCAGACCGTCGACCGATTGAGGGTCGCTTCCGTCCCGGTTGATCGCGCCCAGACACAGCCGGACGTCGGCACCGGCCGGCAGCGTGACCCCTGCGACGGTCAGGGGCCTGGTGGTCACACGTCCGACGATCGGTGCCGCCGGCTCCAGCCGGATCATCTCCTCGACGAACCCTGCGACGACGTCGGGATCCTCCCGCAGTAACCGGCGCAGGTCAGGCCGGCGGGCCAGCTCCAGCATGGTCGCGCCGATGGTGGCGGTGACGGTGTCCAGACCGGCCAGGACGAAGACCAGAGACAGCCCGATCGCTTCGTTGTCGGTGAGAGGGTCGTCGCCGTGCAGCAGGTGGGACAGGATGCCGTCGCGCGGGTGCTCCCGTTGGTGGGCGACGGCTTCGCTGAGATAGCTGAACAGCTCGGCCGCCGGGGTGAGATCGACGCTGTCCGGATCGGTGGTCAGGCTGAACGCGATGATCGCGTCCTTCCACGCGATCAGACGTTCACGGTCTTCCAGCGGCAGGCCGAACAGCGTCAGGAACACCTGCGACGGGTACGGGGTAGCCAACTCGGCCATCACCTCACACTCGTGCTGCGTAGCGATCGCCTCGACAATGTCGACGGCCTGTTTCTGCAACGACGGCAGCAGCGCACCGAGGGTCTGCGGACTGAAGAACGGATGCAGTATCCGGCGGTACCGGGTGTGTTCGGGTGGGTCGAAGCCGAGCGGCACCAGCGGAACCGGGCTGATCATGTCGTCGTAGGCGATCCGGGACGAGAAGGTCTCCGGATCGCGCAGTGCGGCGAGGACGTCCTCGCGCCGTGTGAGGTAGTACCAGCCGTCGCCGTAGAGTACGGGACCGAGGTCGCGCAGTGTGGCCCATCCGGCGGCCCGGTCCCGCGCCATCGGCAGGTCTCCGTAGAGCACCTGCGGGAGGTCCGGAATGTCGGCGGTCGCGGTCATGGCACGTTGGTGGCGAGCAGGGTCAGCGGCAGTCCGAGAACCGACAGGTCGATCTCGTCGAGGTAGGTTCCGTCTCCGGAGAATCCCTGCCGGAACCTGATCATCGCGCCGTAACGGTCGGTGACGGTCTCGGCCGCGGCCCCGTCCGGGACCTGCAGGACCACGGTGTAGACGCCGTCGCCGTTGCGGTCCAGGAATTCGTTGACCGAGGCCGCCACGGCCGCGGTGGACCCGGGCAGCGGGCTGATCAACTCGACGCCGCGGTCCCAGTCGAGTTGGACCTGGACACCGAGCTCGGTGAGTTCGCCTGCGTTGAAGGCGAATCCGAGCTCGGTGAACATCTGTGTGGTGGTCTGCCACCGTTGTGGCGCGACCGCGAACACGACGTGGTGCAGACGTGGTTCGCCGGTCATGGCCGGACCAGCCCGCGCGGCCGGACCAGGCCGAGGTCGAGGTGATTGCGCCAGCCGGGTGGTCCGTCACACACGTCGGGGATCGCGTTGATCGCACCCATCGCGGTCCAGTCGTAGCCGGGATGGGCCATGGTGCCGTCAGGTCGCCGGACCCCTTTGAGGGTGAGCTCGGTGGGCGGGTCCCCGTCGATGACGATCTCGTAGCGGGTCTCGCCCCAGTCCCAGCCCGGATCGAGGAGTTCCGGGCCCGCGGTCACGTAGACAGCGTGAAAGACGATGAGCGGCTTGCCATCCACCCATGCCGTCCACTCGTGGCGCTGCGCGGCGACGGTGCCTTGCGGGATCGCGCCCTCGTCGTGCGGGATGTCGTCGACGGCGGTTGCGACGCCGACTTCCGCGGCGGTCACCTCGTCGATGGTGAGGCCGAGCCCGTCGGCGATCATGTGCATGGACTGGGCGAAGAACGGCAGGCCGAGCCCGAGAATCGTCGGCTCGGCGAGGAATTTGTCCTTCTTCTTGCCGAAACCCATCCAGTCGATGTGATCCAGGGGGGCGTCCTTGAGGACGTCGACCACCTCGTACACGTGGATGGTGTCGATCCGGCTCATGACGCGCGCCAGCGTCAGCGGCAGGATGTCACCGGCGTAGCCGGGGTGGATACCGCCGCCGTGGAACGACGTCCCGCCCTCGTCGCAGGCGGCCCGGATGAGTTCGGCCGGCTCGCGGAAATCCGGCGACGGGTGGAAGAACCCGGCTGTGGTCACGACGTTCTTGCCTGACCGCAGCAGCCGGCACACGGTGTCGACGTCCATGATGATCGGGGTGTAGAAGACGCAGTCCGCCTCGAGGGCGACCATGGCGTCGACGTCGTCGGCCGCCATCACACCGATCGGCTTGATTCCTGCGATCTCGCCGGCGTCTCTGCCGACTTTCTCCTTGCTGTGCACCAATACCCCGACGAGGTCGTACACCGGGTTGTCGGCGAAATGTCGGACACCGACCTGCCCGACATCGCCCGTCATCCACTGGATCACTCGGTACTGCTTGTCTGTCATGGGATCGTCCTTCAGCGTGCGGCCAGAACTCCGCGGGGGAGAAGCAGGGGCAGGTCGTTGTACGTGGCGATACCCGCGGCTGCGGCGACCACGGCGGGGATCGCGGTGATCGCGGGCATCGCGGTGATGGTGAGCCCGAGCATGATGAAGTCGTCGAGGGTTTCACCGACGAAGTCCGGGGGCGGTTCGAAGCTCAGCGTGCTCTTGATGGTCGGTCGGCCCTCGACGGTGACGGTGTAGCCGAAGGTCGTCGACCACTGCGGATCCAGCGACTGCCCCTTGGTCCAGATACCGCGGACCTCGACGATGTCGCGGCCGCCTGCGATACCCGTCCACCGCACGTCGATTCCTGCGACACAGCCTGCGGCGATGGTCCACCCGCCGGGGAGCTCGAGGTCTTCGGTGGTTTGTGCGTAGTCGGCGTCGCACCGCAGTTCGTCGAGTTTCACCCCGAGTGCGTCGGCCACCAGTTGCACGGCCTCGGCGAATATGCCCGAACCCCTTTGCGTGATCGACTTCAGGTCGGGGTGACCGAAACCCATCGGGATTTCGGTCTGGGGTGAGTCGTAGATCGTGGTGTCGAACGATTCGACGATGCGGATCCGGTCCACCCGGTCCGAGATGCCCGCGGTCACAACGGCGAAGAGCTGGATGAACCCTGGATTGATGCCGCTGCCGAAGATCGTCGAGCCGCCCCTTTCGCACGCGTCGAGGATGCGATCACGGTCTGGCCCGAGCCGGTTGCCGTTGATGAACTCGGAGGTGGTGACGACGTTGATGCCGGACTCGAGGATGCGGACCAGTTCGTCGACGTCGGCGAACATCGGGTTGTAGACGATGCAGTCGGGCTTCATAGCCAGCAGTGAGTCGACATCGTCGGTGGCGGTGACTCCGAGCGGCTCGATCCCGCAGAGGTCGCCGACGTCGTGGCCGACCTTGTCGGCAGACCAGGCGTAGCAGCCGACAAGCTCGAGCTCCGAGTTGGCGGCGATGGCGTGGACCGACTTGCGGCCGACGTTGCCGGTGGTCCACTGCACGATGCGATAGGTCACTGCGTTCTGGCCGCCGGGGTGAATGTGACCGGCACCGAACGGAACCCCCGGGTGACGGAGTTGCCGTGGAACTTCGCCTGCTCGCCCGGCGCCAGAGTGAAATCGGGCATTCGGCGCAGCGCCCGATCGAGCCCGACCTGGAACTCCAGTCGCGCGAGGTTGGAGCCGAGGCAACGGTGCACGCCTGCGCCGAAGCCGAGGTGCCGGTTTTCGCGGCGGTCCAGGATGCACCGGTCCGCGTCGGGAAACTGCTGTTCGTCACGGTTGGCGGCGGCGTAGTTGACGATCACCGATTCGCCGGGTGAGAACGTGCATCCGCTCAGTTCGACCTCTTTGGCGACGGTGCGCGGGATCCCGTGAATGGATCCGGCGAACCGGATGAACTCCTCCACCGCGCGTGGCAGCAGGCCGGGATCGGCGATCAGCCGGTCGCGCTCGGCCGGATTGGTCGCCAGGTAATGGTAGGCGAAAGACATTGCGCTGGCAGTGGTCTCCAGACCGGCCTGGACGAGGAGCATGGCGTTGGATACCACGTCACCGAAGGACAGCTTCTCACCGTCGATCTCAGCGGAGAGCAGAACATCGATCATGTCGTCGCGCGGCGGTTGTTCCATGCGTGCCGTGACCGCATCGTGCAGGTGTTGGTAGAGCCCGCCCCAGGCCGCCATGCGGTCCTGCTCGGTGCTGCCGTTGAGCGCGGTGTCGGTGAGTTCGACGCACAACGGAACGTCGTCGACGGGCATGCCGAGCAGGTACTTGAAGAACACGATCCCGGGCTGCCGCCAGGCGACCGCGGCGAGGTCACCCGAGCCGGTCTCGATGAATTCGTCGAGGAGCCGGTCTGTTTCGGCGCGGATCTGGGGTTGCAGTGCTTTCATCCGGGCCGGTGAGAAGTACGGATTCAGCACCTTGCGGAACTTCTGCTGCCGAGGGGGATCGAGGGTGATCACCAGATCACCGGCAAGTTGCTCGGCGCCCTCCGGTGTCGGGTTGCTGGAGAAGTGTTCCCAATCCTGGAGGATCTGCACGCACTCCGCGTAACGCACCGCCACCCAGGCTCCCGCGGGCGTCGCGCTGAGGAACGGGTTGTCGGTCCGGGCGAACGGGGATTTCTCCCGCATCACCGAGTACACCTCGTACAGGAAGTCGTTGTCGTTGAAGTCGGCGTGCCGTAGATCCCAGTTCTGGGCGTGCTGTTCGGGTGTCTGGATCATGGCGAGTCCGACTGCTGCCCTGCGGCTTCCCGCGCTTCGCGGTCCTGGTGGATTCGTACCAGCTCACGGAACCCGATCCGGTTGTACTTGGGGACCGGCTGGATGCCCCACTCGTCCCGGGCGGTGTCCTTGCCTTCCGCGCCTTCCGGTGGCCCGAGTGCCGGGTACGGCACCTGGCATTCCAGCTTGTCGTCCGAGTAGCGCACTTTGAGCAGCTCACTGCAGATCTCGGTGAGGCTCAGCGTGGGGTAGCCGTAATAGACCGCCATGAACGGCAGTGTGAACGCGCCCTCGATGACGAGCGCGACCAGGCACACGAGCACCGCGCGTTTGATCCACTTGTGCATCCGCGCGTAGTACGGCGTGGTGCCAGGAGGAAGTTCCTCGGCCTTGTCCTGTGTTGCTTCTGGGGCAGTCACAATGTGCTCCTTCAGTCCGAGAAAATCTCGCGATTGACCGTGTGTAAGTACGGGATTGCGAGGAACGGTGTGATGTAGAAGATGTCGTAGAGCCACCATCCGATGACCGGGAACACGACTCCTGCGTAGCGCACGTCGGCATACATCGTCATGTTGAACACGTACAGACACCAGATGAGCACACCCATCCAGCAGGTGATGATCATCCACTGGTGGCCCCAGCGCTTCATCTGCAGGAAGCCGATCGCCGCGGCGCAGCGCATCGCGAAGACCGTGAGGATCATGCCGAACACCATGGACTTCTCGCCCGGCGCGGCGGCACCGCCGATCCAGGCTTCGTTGTAGTGCCAGAAGTAGCCGGCGTCGAACATGGCACCCCAGCCGACCATCAGCACCCGGTTGATCAGGGTGTGGTTGGCGACCAGGTCCAATGCCCAGCCGAGGCTGTTGAGCATGCCGTCGATCAGCACCAGATAGCCGATGAGCGTCACGATCATCGGGCGCACGGAGTATCCGGCGCGCATTGCCTGCCGCTGTAGCCAGACCCCGCGCATGAAGATCGGCAAGCCGATCAGGCCGGGAGCCCACATCCCCATCAGCCCGGCGCCGACGATCATCCACTTGTCGGCGCGCCGCTGGGCCAGACGCGACTCCTCGTGTTGCTCCTCGAGGTTGACCGAACCCGCAAGCGGCACAGACGCAGTGACCTTCGGGCTCGGCTTCCGGTTCAGCAGGGGAATGTTCACAGTTCCCACCAGCCGCGTGCGAACGACATGTAGAGCTGGACGAGGAACATCGTGAGCAGGTACCCGTAGACCACGATCTGCAGGATGATCAGGGCTTTCTTGCGATTCTTTTCCTTCTGGTCGACCATGTCGGCGACTCCTCCCTAGCGGTTGGGCTTCGAACTGTCGGCATCGGCGAGGCCGGCCGCGGCGACCTCGCGCAGACCTTCGGAGATGGCGCCGTCACTGGACAGCGGTGCGAGCACGCAGGCCTCGGCAGCTTCCAGTTCTGTGGCGCCGGCCGCGATCAGCCGGGCCGCCGTGACGAGCACCCGGGTCGAGGGCGGCTCGAAGTGGAACGCTTCGTCCGCGGTGCGGATCGCCGTGGCGCACCGGACCAGCCGCAGGGCGGTCGGCAGTTCGACGCCGGCCTCGGCGACGATCACCTCAGCTTCCCGGTCGGACGGCAGGTACTGCATCGGCAGGGTGACGAACCGTTGCCGGAACGACGGCTTGAGCTCTTTGAGCGAGCTGCGGTAGGCCGGGTTGTAGGAGCAGACGAGCATGAAAGTGTCCGGGGCGTGCACCACTTCGCCTGCTCGGTCAAGGTAGAGGGTGCGCCGGTGATCGGTCAGCGAGTGCAGCACGGCCAATGAGTCATGCCTCGCCTCGACGACTTCGTCGAGGTAGCAGATGGCGCCGGCCTTGACCGCGCGGGTCAGCGGCCCGTCGGTCCAGGTGACGTCACCGCCGGTGACCATGAACCGCCCGACCAGGTCGGAGCTGGTCAGGTCGTCGTGGCAGCTGATGGTGAACACCGGTCGTCCCAGTAGCAACCCCATGTGCTCGACCAGTCGGGTCTTACCGCATCCAGTGGGTCCGGTCAGCATCACGGGCAGGCGCTGCCGGTAAGCCCGCTCGAACAACTGCACCTCGGTGCCGTTCGCGTAGTAGGTGTGGGTCATGCTGCTACCAGCTCCTTGTGGACGTGGGCGAGGACGCGGGGAAGGTCTTCGACCCGGCGGATCCGCTGGAACCGTTTGGGCCCGAACACCTCAGGCAGTGGGTCCACGCGGACCGGACCGATGCCGACGTAGTACATCGAGACACCCGCGTCGTGGGCTTCTTCGACGGCGTGGGCCGCGTCGGCCCAGGCGTAGCGGCCTTCGTACCCCTCGTCGGAGATCAGTCCGTCGCCGATGACGATGAGCAGCCGTCGCTCCGACGGCTGGGCGAGCAGTCTGCTCGTCATGTGGCGCAGCGGCGCCCCGAGCCGGGTGTAGCCCGCGGTGGACAGGCCGAGACTGCCCGGGGCCACGAACCGGCGGTCGGAAAAGTCCTTGAGGCAGTTGACCTCCACGCGGTGGCGCGTGTTACCGGTGAAGACGAAGATGCCGTGGCGCTCCCGGGCGGTCGTCATCGCGCGCGACAGTGCGTCGGCGCAGGCGAGTTCGAGCTTGAAGACGGTGCCGCCGTGCACACCCAGTGAGGAGCTGCCGTCGAGCAGCAGTGCTGTGGTGACGTCGCGGCTGGCGGGCAGCAGCTCGCGGAAGATGCGAGGCTCGACCGCTTCTCCGGTGGTCACGTCGATGTAGTGACCCACGTACTGGTCGACGTCGATGTCGGATCCGTCCTCGAGACGGTTCTTCATCGCGCGGTGGGTGTTCTTCTCGAACCATTTCCGAACGTCCACGGCGATCACCGCAGGCCGGTCGCCGTGACCTTGGTGGGCCCGCTCAAGTACCGCAACGTGATCCGGCATGAAGCTCTCGGTCCACGCGTTCCATTCCGGGTACGGAATTCCGGGGCGGTGTTCGGGTGTGGCGTCCAGATCATTGTCCTGCGGCCGGCTCGGCGGCGGCAGGTTGGGATTGCGGACACCACCGTCACCCCCGGCGGGCACGGAATGCGGTTGCGGTACCCGTTTTTGACTCGTGGTCCAGGGCAGGCGCCCGAACGAGCGGCGCAACTTGTCGGACAATCCCTGCGGCAGCGTGTAGGCACGCGGAAGGTTCCCGATGAGCGGGTCGGCCACCAGGGTCTGTCGAGTGCGCGCCAACGCGACGGCGCGGTTGAGCATCTCTTTGGCGTCCATGTCCGGATCGGCCACATCGAGGTCGGGAAGGACACGGCGCATCTCGGTGAGCAGGCCGGGCCAGTGCGCTGCCACCCACCCCAGAGCGACGCCGGCCTCGACGAGGGTGAGTGCGCTCAACTCGCGTGCGGACAATTCGTTGATGCGGTAGTCGGTGATTCGCTCTTTCGACGGCGAACACTGGAGGGCGATACCGCATGTCAACGTTCTACGGGTCCAGTCCCGTGACGTCACTGGGTAGGGCACGTGCACCACGTCGAGCATGGAACTCAAACCGAAGCCACGGTGTTGCCCGCTCACCAGATGAGCACCGGAGCGGCGTTGCCCGCTCAACGCGACCGCGGTCAGTGCGCAACTGCGCTCGATCGCCAGCGCGTGTGCGTCGGAAAGTTCGGACATCTGCTGCGGCCTCAGAAGGTCCCGATGTTGGAGAACATCCAGTACCAGAACCAGATGATGAGTCCGGTGCCGCCCCAGGCGGCTACATAACGCAGTATCTCCCAGATCCAGCCGCCCACGTCAGTTCTCCTCACAAGATCGGATGTTCAGGGTTGTCGACGGGATCGTCACGGGGGTTGTCACTGAGCCTCCAAACCTCGACGTGCGGTGACTATCAAATTGGCCAGCATTGCGTCGCGTCTGTCGCTGTCGGTGACGGTCGTCAACACGCCGTAGATGCCGAGCAGGAAGAATGCGGCGCTGTAGAACGCGTCGACTTCGGGATGCACTTCGCCGTCGCCGCGGGCCCGCTCTATCTCGCGGACGAGCGAGACGATGACGGGATGGTCCGACCACTCGTCCTTACTCGGCCGGGTGGGTGAGAAGTGCAGCGCCAGGAACTCTTTGAACAGCGCCGGACCGAGCCGCTGTTCCAGTCCGGACACCAGTTGGACCACTTTCATCAAGGCCGCGGCCAGGTCGTGCGGGCCGTCCAGGAACCGAGCCAATTCCGTTGCCATACGGGATTCTTCACGTCTTTCCAACTCGAGCAGGACGTGCTCTTTGCTGGGGAAATGGAAGAAGAAGGTTCCGTGCGCGACGCCCGCGGCGGACACGATCGCGCCGACGTCTGCGCCGAGCATGCCCGAGGCCTGGAACTCGGCGATGGCTGCGCCGAGTATCCGTTCCCGCGTCTGCAGTCGGCGTATCTCCCGAGCCGACGGTTTGACCGGGGGCGTCATGGCCGCTTCCTGTCGCTTCACCGAGATCAATCCGAGAAGATCTCGCGGTTGACCGAATGCAGGTACGGGATCGCCAGGAACGGTGTGATGTAGAAGATGTCGTAGAGCCACCAGCCGACGACGGGCAACACGACGCCGGCGAATCGGACATCGGCGTACATCGTCATGTTGAACACGTACAGGCACCAGATGACGATGCCCATCCAGCACGTGATGATCATCCACTGGTGGCCCCAGCGCTTCATCTGCAGGAAGCCGATCGCCGCGGCGATCCGCATGGTGAAGACGGTGAGGATCATGCCGACTTCCATGGCCTTCTCGCCCGGGCCGGCGGCACCGCCGAGCCAGAGCTCGTTGTAGTGCCAGAAATATCCGGCATCGAACATCGCTCCCCAGCCGTTCAACAGGATGCGGGCCAGGATGGTGTGGTTGGCGACGAGGTCGAGCGCCCAGCCGACGGTGTTGATCGCGGCGTCGATGATCACGAGATATCCGATCAGAGTCACCAGCATGGGGCGCACCGACAGCCCGTCGCGCTGGGCTTTGCGCAGGAGCCACACGCCGCGCAGGAACAGCGGGAGGCCGAAGATGCCCAGTGCCGCGGTACCGATGAGCAGGCTGCCGGATATCAGCCACTTGTCGGCCTGCCGTTGCGCCCGTTGGGACGCCTCCATGTGCTCGTCGAGCCCACTCGCGGACGCGCGCGGGCCGGAACCATTCTTGCGATCGCGGCCCAGGTTCAGCGTGGGCAGGTGCATAGATGCTGACTATAGTCAGTAACCGTTTTGAGTCAAGCATTGCTATTGCAGCGGTCAGACATGATAGTGGCCGAAACATAGTGCAACTAGCGGACTTTATGTCCGGTCACGATGGATAACGGCGACAGACTCGAATCGAAGTCGTTGACTTAAGTCAAATCAGGTCGTTAGATGGGCCTCACTCAGCGAGGAGGAACCTCATGGCACTGGAACAGTTTTCCCTCGACGGGCAGGTCGCCATCGTGACCGGCGCAGGCAAAGGGGTGGGTCAGGGGATTGCGCGGGTCCTGGCAGAGGCCGGGGCGACCGTGGTTGGTACCGCGCGAACGGAATCCGACATCGTGGCGACCATAGCCGGGATCGAGGCGGCCGGGGGTAAGGGGCTCGCACTCGTCGCGGATGCCATGAGCAGGACCGACGGTGAACGCGTGGTCGGCACCGCGATGGAGCGGTTCGGCCGCATCGACGTTCTGATCAACAACGTCGGGGGCTCGACGTACGCACGGTTCCTCGACATCACCGACGAGGACTTCAGGCACACCTTCGACTGGTGCGTCACATCGGCATTCATCATGAGCCAGCTCGCCGCGCCGCACATGATCGAGGCCGGCCGCGGCTCGATCGTCAACATCTCGTCAGGGTCGGCCCGGTTCGGGATTCGCGCGCTGACGGCCTACTGCGTCGCGAAGGGCGGGCTGGAGGCGCTGACCCGCGCGATGGCACAGGAGCTTGCGCCGAAGATCCGGGTGAACGCGATCGCGCTGGGATCGTTCGCGACGGACGGTTTACAGGGAAGCCTTGACTTGTTACCCGGGTCGCTGGAGAAGATGAAAGAGGCGACGCCGTTGCATCGCCTGGGCGATGTAGAGGACCTCGGGAGGTTGTGCGTGTATCTGTCGACCCGCGACTGCTATGCGACCAACGCGATCTTCCACGTCGACGGCGGCATCGATTCGAACAACTCGCCGCTGCCCATCCCTGACTACTGAGCGGAAAACAGGTCGGTACACGATGCGCAGAGTGGTGCAGTTCTCCACGGGAAATGTCGGCAGGCACGCGCTGCGGGCGCTCATCGGACGCCCGGATCTGGAGTTGATCGGTGTGCACGCCGCCAGTACGGACAAGATCGGCCGGGATGCGGCCGAACTGTGCGGACTGTCAGAACCGACGGGTGTGGTGGCGACCGATGACCTCGACGCGCTGATCGCGCTGCGACCGGACTGCGTGGTCTACACCGCGCTGGGGGAGACGCGGCCGATGGAGGCCATCGACCAGATGTCCCGGATCCTGTCCGCCGGCATCAACGTCGTCGGCACGTCGATGGTGTGGCTGGTGACCCCGCACCAGGCCGACGACTGGCTGCGGGTTCCGCTGGAGCAGGCCTGCGCGGCGGGGAACTCCTCGCTCTACGTCAACGGCATCGACCCCGGCTACTCCGGCGACACCGCGGTGCACGCCGCGCTGAGCCTGGTGACCCGCGCCGAGTCGGTCACGGTGCAGGAGATCTTCGACTACGGCAACTACGATGACTACGAATACACCGGAACTGCAATGGGTTTCGGTACCGCGCCGGACGACGATCTGCCGATGGCGTTCCAGCCGGGGGTGATCACCTCGATGTTCGGCGGCCTGGTGCGCAACCTCGCCCGCCACCTCGACGTGGGACTGGACGAGGTGCGGCAGCGGTACGAGCCCTGGTACACCCCGGACCGGATCGAGTGCACGATGATGACGGTCGAGCCGGGTCGATTGGCGGGCGTGCGCTTCGCCGCCGAGGGGGTGCGGGACGGCGTACCGCTGATCACCGTCGAGCACACCACCCGGCTGACGCCGGCCGCGGCGCCGCACTGGGAGTATCCGCCCGACGGCCAGACCGGGGTGCACAGGGTCATCGTCGAGGGCGAGCCCCACATCGAGGTGAGCACGCAACTGTCCCATCCGGTGCTCGACGTGACCGACGCCGGCTGCGTTTCGACGGCGGCCCGGGCGGTCAACGCGATCGACTGGGTGTGCCGCGCTCCCGCGGGACTGGTCGCCGTCGAGGACATCCCGCCGACGGCGATGATCCGCGGGTTGATGTGGTGAGCGGCTGAGCCGAAATTTCTGTCCGAGCGGGGTGCGGCCGGACTTTAGGCTGGCTGGGTGGGTGGCGGCTATGACGTGTGGAGGCTCTCGGAGACCTGGCGTATCCGTTTCGCGTACTTCGAGACGTACGGTCCCGTGTCGTCCACCCCGGAGGGTAAGCAGGCCTTCCGCGCGCTGAGTTTCTGGGACAGGATCCGTATCTCGTCGAATCTGTGGGCGTTCCTGTTCGGGCCCATCTACTTCTTCGTCAAGGGCGTGTGGCGCAAAGGTGTGACGCTGCTGCTGCTGGCCTGCGTGCTGGCGGTGGTTCTGGTGTTTGTAGACGTCGGGGCCGTCGTCGAGCGGGCGGCGTCGCTGATCGTGCCCGTGCTGGCGATGACGACCGCCAACTACGCGTACTACCTTCACGTGGTCGCGGGCAGCCGGTCGTGGAATCCGTGGGAGGGCATGTCCGGCCGGCGCTGAGCGCGGCCCGTCACATCCGGTGCCGGCGCCGGATCCCGTCGAAGCGCTCACGCAGTTGTCGGGCGCGCTGCTCCCGGCTCACCGTCGCCGTGTCCGCCGGCAGCGCACGCGTCAGCTCCGCGCGCTTGACCAGCCGCGTGCCGAGGGCCGCGGGCGCCCCGGCCAGCATGTGCCGGTAGGTGAGGTTCCCGCGCTCGAAGCCCTGCGTGTCCAGCCAGTTGTGCACGCCGGGATCGTCGTGGGCCATCACGATCCGGATGCGGCCGTCGCCGTCCACCGCGGTGCGACTCGGCGTGTAGCTCACCGGCCGGTACAGGTAGTCCATGCTCGTGAAGAACATGCCCATGTTGGTCAGGCTCCACAGCCCTTCGTGCGCGTCGAACTCGACGATCAGAGCCTCGTCGGAGTCGAGCTCCCAGTACATGTTCACCGCCGCCCGGCCGCGCTTGTCGTCCCCGTCGGTCGGCTCCGTGACCGGGAACCGGTTGGGCTGCTCGGCATCGACACCGCCGTGGGTGAACGGGAACTCCGGCCAGTCGGTCATCACACCGGTGAGGAAGTCACCCGCCCACCCGATCGCGGTCACCAGGTCGGCGACGGTGGGCACCGGGCGCGGTGTGCGCATGCCCACCCGTTCGATGCGCAGCTCGGCCGGGTGTTCGTCCCACCGGTCGAAACCCTGACGGATGAACAGTTTTCGGGAGCCTTCGGTGGTCGGCAACCAGTTCGGCCCCCGCCGCGGGCCGCCGACGTAGAGCTCGAAGTCACCGCCGGGTGAGGTGGTCAGCTGATGGCCGAACAGATTCGTCTCCGGGACGTCCCCGAACGGTTCGTGCAGCACGCCCGGTCCGGCCGGACGGGCGCCGTGCACGGTGATGTTGAAAAACGGTGCGGTGCCGCGGTTGCCGCTGATGCGGTAGACATGCGAGCCGTCGATCCACGCCTGGTGGTAGGTGAAGTCGGCGCAGTCACCACCGAGCTTGCGCAGCGGCGTGTTGAACGCGTGCACCAGGGGGTACCGCGGGTCCGCGGTCTCCAGCGCGAGATCGAAAGCCTGGCCCAGGTTCTGGGTCAGCGCGCGCATCGCGTCGGCGCGTTGCACACTCGACGCGGCATTGTGATCCTTGAACACCTGATCGCCGGCGCTACGCAGCCGGTCGCAGAACGCCGCCCATGCCGCGCGTAGTGCGGCGTCGTCGGGTCCGTCGCCGAACGCCATCAGGCCCCGGCCCGTGACAGCATCTCCGAGACCACGGCGCAGGCGCGCGCCGCGGCGGCATCGCGGCCCTCCCGGTCGATCCGCGGCCCGATCAGCTCGAGGTCGAAACCGTGCGGGTAGCCGGCCTCGATCACCGCAGAGATCAGCGGTTGCAACGGGATCGCGCCGTCCCCGGGCACCGCCCGCGCGGGCAGCGCCCGGTCGCCGAGCACGTAGTCATCTCGTCGGTCGCGATCGCGGTGCTCTACATCCTCGTCGCGCTCGACACCGTCAACCAGCTCGGGCTGCCCGTCGGGTCGCTCGTCGCCCCGGCCGCCGTCCTCGGCGCCGCGCTCGGTTTCG
>NZ_LMVQ01000447.1 GCF_001545925.1 Mycobacterium sp. NAZ190054
GCCGATGCCGATTCCGGCGACCGGTACCCGCTCGACCAGCCGGTGCACGCCGCACGAACGTCGGTCACCGTCACCACGGCCGCGGCGGACGCGCGCCACGGGACGGACACCACGGATTCCGCCGGGGACGTCGACGACGGCAACGCCGGAGAGGCCGACGAGGGCGACGAGGGTGACGAGGACGCCCCGGTCGGTGAGCCGGACCAGGATCCCGAACCCGACCCCGATTCCGAGCCTGACGACCCTGACCCGCCGGCGTCCGGTTCGCCCGGCGCCGAGGAGGACGAGGAGCAGGAGCCGTGGCCGCCCTGTTGCGAGGACGGGCCGCGTCCCCGGCGACGTCGTCGCCGGTCGACGCTCCGGTCTCGGCGGACGCGGTACCGGCGCCGCCGACCAGCAGGCCGGAGACCACCAGGCAGGCCGCTGCAGCGATACGCGCACGCCCACCCACGTCGTCACCACCCTCCGGCGGACACACCGCCATCTGACCCCGATGTGGACCGATTCTCGCACAATCGGGCCGTTTCGTTTGCTGGGAGTTCCAAACCGGTCGCCGACCGGGGCGCGAGGGCAACCCGGCCGCCGCGCAACGCTAATGTTGGTCACCATCGCCGCCGCATTCCGGCGGGGTGTGCCGATGACCTGACTGGGAGGACGCAGGGATGGGTCTGTTCAAGCGACGTAAATCCCGCGCCACCCGCAAGGCGGAGGCCCGCGCCATCAAGGCCAAGGCCAAGCTCGAAGCGAAGCTGTCGGCCAAGAACGAGGTCCGCCGGTTCAAAGCCGAGCAGAAGGCGCAGGCCCGCGCGCTCAGATCGCAGCTGAAGGCGCAGCGCGACAGCGACCGGGCCGCACTCAAGGTTGCCGAGACGCAGTTGAAAGCCGCCCGCGAGGGCAAGTTGTTCTCGCCCAGCCGGGTTCGCCGGGCGCTGACGGTCTCGCGCCTGCTTGCCCCCGTGGTGGTCCCGTTGGTGTACCGCGCGTCCATCTCGGCGCGCGGCCTGATCGACGAACGCCGCGCCGACAGGCTGGGTGTCCCGCTGAGCCAGCTCGGCCAGTTCTCGGGGCACGGCGCTCAACTGTCGGCCCGGATCGCCGGTGCGGAGCACTCGCTGCGCCTGATCGCCGACAAGAAGCCGAAGGACGCCGAGACCAAGCAGTTCGTCAGCGCGATCACCGAGCGCCTGACCGATCTCAGTGCCGCCGTGGCCGCGGCCGAGAACATGCCGTCGGCCCGCCGCCGCGCCGCCCGCGCCGCGATCGCCGAGCAGCTCGACGGCATCGACGCCGACCTGATGGCCCGTCTGGGCGTGGTCTGACCCGTTGTCCCGAGCCCCGGCGCGACTGCGCGGCGCGGCGTCAGGACTGCTGACGGCAGCCCTGACGCTGGCGGCGCACAGTGCCGGCGGCGGCGGCTTCCCGAGCGGGGCGCCGTCGGCTTGTGCACGGTCGACGTCGAGGCTCCCACAGTTGGCCATCACCACCCCGTTGTTTCTCAGCAGCTGTCCGCACTGGGCACCCCTCTCCCACCACACGATGGGGTTTCGAATAGACCCC
>NZ_LMVQ01000448.1 GCF_001545925.1 Mycobacterium sp. NAZ190054
ACTACTAGACGTTGAACCGGAACTCGACCACGTCGCCGTCGGCCATCACGTAGTCCTTGCCCTCCATCCGGACCTTGCCCGCGGCCTTGGCCGCGGCCATCGAACCGGCCTCCATCAGATCGTCGAACGACACGACCTCGGCCTTGATGAAGCCCTTCTCGAAGTCCGAGTGGATCACTCCGGCGGCCTTCGGTGCGGTGTCGCCCTGATGGATCGTCCACGCCCGCGCCTCCTTCGGCCCGGCGGTCAGGTAGGTCTGCAGCTTCAGCGTGTGAAAACCCGCCCGCGCCAACGCATCCAGACCGCGCTCGGTCTGACCGATCGACTCCAGCAACTCGGCCGCCGACTCCTCGTCGAGCTCCTGCAGCTCGGCCTCGATCTTGGCGTCGAGGAACACCGCGTCGGCCGGCGCCACCAGTTCGCGCAGCTCGGCCACCCGCTTCTCGTCGGTCAGCACCGACTCGTCGGCGTTGAACACATACAGGAAAGGCTTGGAGGTCAACAGGTTCAGCTCGCGCAGCAACGACACGTCGACGCCGGCGGAGAACAGCGTCTTGCCGGTGTCGAGCACCTCGCTCGCGGCCACGGCCGCGTCGTGGACGGGCCGGCGGTCCTTGTGCGTGCGGGCTTCCTTCTCCAGCCGCGGCAGCGCCCGCTCCAGTGTCTGCATGTCGGCCAGGATCAGCTCGGTCTCGATCACCTCGATGTCGGACTTGGGATCCACCCGGCCGTCGACGTGGACCACGTCGTCGTCGGCGAACACCCGCACCACCTGGCAGATCGCGTCACTTTCGCGGATGTTGGCCAGGAACTTGTTGCCCAGGCCGGCGCCCTCGGAGGCGCCCTTCACGATGCCGGCGATGTCGACGAAGGTGACCGGCGCGGGCACGATCTTCTCCGAGCCGAACATCCTGGCCAGCTCGGTCAACCGGGGATCCGGGAGCGCCACCACGCCCTCGTTCGGTTCGATCGTCGCGAACGGGTAGTTGGCGGCCAGCACGTCGTTGCGTGTCAGCGCGTTGAACAGAGTCGACTTACCCACGTTCGGCAGTCCGACGATTCCCAGATTCAGGCCCACGGGGAACACAGTCTAGGCCGTGTGATCGCCACGCCACTGATCGCTGGCGGCGTCCGATTGCCCGAGCCGGTACGGTCGACCTGTGTCAGATCAGCGCGCGCGGCCTTCGGTGGCTTCCGATCACCGTTCTGCGCATCCCAATATCGTGGGGATTCCGTGGTGGGGAGCCATTCTGACGGCCGTGATCGCATCCCTGATCGGGTTCGCGTTCGACGCCGGATCCGGCAGCGGCACACTGACCGCCGTTTTCGCCACGCTGTACGTGCTGGGGTGCCTGATCGCGGTGCTCGCCGTTCAGCAGTCGGGGGTGTTCACCGCGGTGATCCAGCCGCCGCTGGTGTTGTTCGTCACAGTGCCCGCGGCGTACTTCCTGATGAACACCGATAACATCCACGGCCTCAAGGACATCCTGATCAATTGCGGCTACCCGCTGATCGAGCGGTTTCCGTTGATGTTCTTCACCTCCGCGGCG
>NZ_LMVQ01000449.1 GCF_001545925.1 Mycobacterium sp. NAZ190054
TCGACGACGAGGATCGCCTCCGGGTCGCCGAAGGCGTCGATCACGTAATCGCGCAGATCGTCGCGCACCTCGTCGGCGTCCCAGCTGGCTCGCGCCAACAGATGCTGCAGCGCGTCGGGGGTGGCTGGGACGGCCGATGACCTCGTTCCACCTCATCGTCGCGGTCACCGCGTTGCTGATCACCATGGGTCTGACGATGGTGCTGTCGGCGTCCGGCGTGTACTCCTACGACCAGGACGGTTCGCCGTGGTCGGTGTTCGCCAAGCAGGTGCTCTGGACGGTCATCGGCCTGTTCGCGTTCTACGTCGCGCTGCGGATGCCGGTCGCGGTGATGCGACGCTTCGCCTTCGCCGGGTTCGCGTTCTCGGTCGTGCTGCTGGTGCTGGTCCTCATCCCGGGTATCGGCAAGATCGCCAACGGTTCCCGCGGTTGGTTCGTGGTCGCCGGTTTCTCGATGCAGCCCTCGGAGCTCGCCAAGATCGCGCTGGCGATCTGGGGCGCGCACCTGCTGGCCGCGCGCCGGATGGAGCACGCCAGCCTGCGCGAGATGCTCGTGCCGCTGGTGCCGGCGGCGGTGATCGCGCTGGCGCTGATCGTCGCGCAGCCGGACCTCGGCCAGACGCTGTCGATGGGCGTGATTCTGCTCGGTCTGCTCTGGTACGCGGGACTGCCGCTGCGGGTGTTCCTGACCTCGCTGGGCGCGGTAATGGTGTCCGGCGTGATCCTCGCGCTTGCCGAGGGTTACCGGTCGGCGCGCGTGCAGTCCTGGCTGAACCCGGGCGCCGACGCGCAGGGGGCGGGGTATCAGGCCCGCCAGGCTCGGTTCGCGCTGGCCAACGGAGGCGTGTTCGGCGACGGCCTCGGCCAGGGCACCGCGAAGTGGAACTACCTGCCCAACGCCCACAACGACTTCATCTTCGCGATCATCGGCGAGGAGCTCGGGTTCGTCGGCGCGGTGGGCCTGCTGCTGCTGTTCGGTCTGTTCGCCTACACCGGCATGCGGATCGCGCGCCGCTCGGCCGACCCGTTCCTCAAACTGCTCACCGCCACGGCCACGCTGTGGATCCTGTCGCAGGTGTTCATCAACGTCGGTTACGTGGTGGGCCTGCTGCCGGTGACCGGCCTGCAGCTGCCGCTGATCTCGGCCGGCGGAACGTCGACGGCCACCACGTTGCTGATGATCGGGATCATGGCCAACGCAGCCCGTCACGAGCCCGAGGCCGTCGCCGCGCTGCGCGCGGGTCGCGACGACCGGGTCAACCGGCTGCTCCGGCTGCCGCTGCCGGTGCCGTACGTGCCGAGCCGCACCGAGGCGCTGCGCGACCGGCTGCGCAGACGGCCGCACACCCCGGCGCCCAAGGCGGCCGAGCGGCCGCAACGCCGCGCGATCGCCGACGCCGGCCTTCCGGTCGTGCTCCATCCCTCCGATGTGGCGGGCCACGACCGCATGCACGACTACTACCTGCACAATTTCGTCGGCAACCCGACCGACTCGACGCTGGCCGCCGGA
>NZ_LMVQ01000450.1 GCF_001545925.1 Mycobacterium sp. NAZ190054
GGGCGTGTCAGATGGTTTGTGTAGGAGCTGCATGAGCCAGATGGAGCACGATGATGTCCATGGTTGTTCGGCAGGACAGTCAGGCCGGTGACGGCGATAACGACGATGAGATAGACCGGCTGGATTCGGGCCGGCAGGCGTTTGAGGCGTTGAAGGCCTCGGGCGGTTTCGATGACATCCTGGCCAAGATCGACGCCGGGGAGCTGCAGTTGACCGGTGAAGGCGGCTTCTTGCAGGAGATGGTCAAATCGGTCCTGGAGCGGGGCCTTCAAAGCGAGCTCACCGGCCATCTTGGCTACGACAAAGGTGATCCGGCCGGTCGCGTAATTCCCAACTCCCGCAACGGATTCAGCACCAAGACGGTGTCCAGCGAGGTTGGCGATGTGACCTTGGCGATCCCCCGTGATCGTGATGGCAGCTTCATCCCGACACTGGTTCCCAAAGGCTCACGGCGCATCGGCGGACTGGATTCGATGATCATCAGCCTCTACGCCGGCGGAATGACGATCCGCGATATCGAGCATCATCTGGCCACCACGATCGGCACCGAGATCTCACGCGAGACGATCAGCAAGATCACCGACGCGGTACTCGAGGAGGTGCTGGAGTGGCAGCGTCGGCCGCTGGATCCGGTGTATCCGATCGTCTATCTGGACGCTTTGGTGATTAAAATCCGCGACGGCCACCAGGTCCGCAATAGGTCCGCCCACATCGCCGTCGGCGTCGATATCGACGGCATCCGCCACGTCCTGGGGATCTGGGTTCAGCCCAACGAGGGCGCCAAGTTTTGGGCTGGAGTGTGCGCTGAGCTGGCCAATCGCGGCGTCAAGGACGTGCTCATCGCCTGCGTGGACGGCCTGACCGGCTTCGGCGATGCGATCGCGGCGACCTGGCCCCAGACCATCGTGCAAACGTGCACGGTGCACCTGATCCGGTCCTCGATGCGCTTTGTCGCCTACGGGGATCGCAAGCCAGTGGCTGCCGCGTTGCGCGCCATCTACACCGCACCCACCCTTGACGCCGCTGAGATCGCCCTGCAGGAGTTCGCCGGGTCGGCATGGGGGCAGAAGTACCCGACTGCGGTTCGGGCGTGGGAATCAGCCTGGGAACGGTTCACCCCGTTTCTGGCCTTCCCGCCCGCGGTCCGCAAAATCATCTACACCACCAACGCCATCGAGTCCCTGAACTATCAACTGCGCAAGATCATCAAAAACCGCGGACATTTCCCCAATGATCAAGCGGCAGTGAAACTTCTCTGGCTGGCCATCTGCAACATCGAAGACAAACGGGCACGAGAACGTATCCGGCAACGCGACCGAGCAGCACCTCGCCAATACAAAGAAAGCAATCGCCTCGTCGAAGGCGCCATCGTGACCGGCTGGAAGCACGCACTGGCCGCCCTCGTCCTCAACTACCCAGAACGACTAGAGCCCTACATCTACTAATGACCGCGACTCATACACAAAAATCTTGACAAGCTC
>NZ_LMVQ01000451.1 GCF_001545925.1 Mycobacterium sp. NAZ190054
GTGAGGTCACCGCGGGCGACATCGTGCCGCCGGCCGGCGTCACGGTGCACAACCCGGAGATGCACATCGCCACGCTGAACGACAAGGGCAAGCTCGAGGTCGAGCTGGTCGTCGAGCGCGGCCGCGGACGGCTTCGGGCTCGGAGCCGGCGCCGGGGTGGTCTCCCGCCCGGGGTCGGCGCCCTGGTTTCCGGCTTCCTGGGATCCGCCGGGTTCGCTGATCGTCATGTCCGTTACCTCGTGTCCTCCGCGCGGTTTCCCACGCACCTGCCGCGCAGCGCGGCGCCTATGAGCGTGACAACGCTCTCGCAAGCTATTGAAACAGGTTGCCAGGCGCTGCGCCCACGCCTTGGGCCGGGCCGGTGCCTAGGCTCGTCCGGGAAACACCGGAGGAGGTCGTCGATGGCGCAGGCGGATCTGGCCGCACTGCTCGCGCTCGCCGCCGCGTTCTTCATCGCGGTCGGCGACGTCATTCACCAGCGGTCGGCGCACGAGGTGACCGACGAACACATCGGTCACCTGCAGCTTTTCGCCAAACTTCTGCGTGACGGCCGGTGGTGGACGGGCAGCGCGGTGGCGGCGGTCGGGTTCGCGTTGCAGGCCGCGGCGCTGGGCCTGGGCTCGGTGCTGCTGGTCCAGGCGCTGCTGGTGACCTCGCTGTTGTTCGCGCTGCCGATCAGCGCGAGACTGTCCCACCGCCGGGTGACCCGCTGGGAATGGTTGTGGGCCGCGCTGCTGGCCGGGGCGGTCGCGGTCATCGTCACGGTCGGCAACCCCACCGAGGGCGCTTCCCGGGCGTCGCCGCAGACCTGGCTGGTGGTGGCGCTGGTGCTGGGGCCTGTGCTGGTGCTGTGCGCGGCCGGGGCGAGGGTGTGGTCCGGCCCGGTCGCCGCAGTCCTGATGGCGGTGGTGTCCGGCGCGCTGTGGGGCCTGTTCGCGGTGCTGACCAAGGCGGTGGTGCACCGCCTCGACGTCACCAGCCTCACCGGCGTGCTCGAGCTGGTGCGCACCCCGGAGTTGTACGCGTGGGCGGTGGTGGCGATCCTGGGCACCTCGACGCAGCAGGCCGCGTTCCGTGCCGGCGCGCTGACGGCCTCGCTGCCGACGATGACGGTCGCCGAGCCGATGGTGGCCTGCGGACTGGGTGTGGTGGTGCTCGGCGAGACGCTGCGGCCCGGGGAGGCGGGCTGGGTCACGCTGGCCGCGGCGGTGACCGTGATGGTCGTGGCCACCGCCGCGCTGGCCCGCGGGGAAGCGGCCACCCGGGATCCGGTACCCGTGTGATTAGTTGGATGTCGTGCTGACCGCGATCGCGCTCGTCCCGTCGCCGCCGGTGCTGGTCCCGGAGCTGGCCTCGTCGGCGGCCGCCGAGACCGAGGACCCACTTCTGCACGTCGAGCAGGTCGGAGGACAACTCCAGGGAGAACGTCATGAACAGCGATCTTACTGCGGAGTAAGATAACCGGCCATGCGGT
>NZ_LMVQ01000452.1 GCF_001545925.1 Mycobacterium sp. NAZ190054
GATAGTGCCCCTTGGGGTGGTGGACTTCGGATCGGCGTGGGTGCACGCGTGGTGATCAACGAGTCGTGGTGAATGTTAGGCGATTTGACGTTGTTCGGCGATGGGTTCGGCGGCGGCCTGTTTGTCGGCGATGACTTTGCGCAGTTCGGCCATGGAGACCTCGGACAGATAGCGGCGGGTGACCTGCCATTCGTCGTGGGCTTCGATGACCACGGCGGTGGCCAACCGTAGGAACGCGGCCGGGTTGGGGAAGATCTCGACGACATCGGCGCGACGTTTGATCTCCTTGTTGAGCCGCTCGATGGGGTTGTTCGACCAGATCTTCTGCCAGTGAGTGCGCGGGAACGCGGTGAACGCCAGCACGTCGGCTTTCGCCTCGTCCATCATCGCGGCCACTTTCGGGAAGCTCGCAGCTAGCGTATCGGCGACCTGATCCCATTGCGCGGCGACGTCGGCGGGATCGGTGTGGGCGAAGATCGTTTTGACCGCCGCGGTCACCGCCGGTGCGTGTTTGGCGGCCACCGCGCCGTGCAGGTTGCGCATGAAATGCACCCGGCATCGCTGCCAGGACGAGCCGGTGAACTGCTGGGCGACGGCGGCTTTCAAGCCCGCGTGGGCATCGGAGATCACCAGATGCACCCCGCTCAGGCCGCGGGCTTTGAGCGAGGCCAGGAACTCGCGCCAGAACTCAAAGGACTCGCTATCGCCGACGGCGGTGCCCAACACCTCGCGGGTGCCGTCGATGGAGACGCCGGTGGCCACCACCAGGGCCTGGGACACCACGTGCGCTCCGATGCGGACCTTGCAGAACGTGGCGTCGCAGAACACGTACGGAAACGAGGTGTGGTTCAGGCTGCGGGTGCGAAACGCGTCGATCTCCTTATCGAGGCCGGCGCAGATGCGCGAGACTTCGGATTTCGAGACACCGGAACCCACACCGAGTGCCGCCACGAGGTCATCGACGCTGCGGGTCGACACACCGTGAACGTAGGCCTCCATGATCACCGCGTGCAGCGCCCTATCGATGCGGCGACGCCGTTCCAGCAGCGAGGGAAAGAACGACCCGGCCCGCAGTTTGGGGATCTGGACCTCGACATCGCCGGCAGTGGTCGACACCGTCTTGGGCCGGTGCCCATTGCGGTGGGTGGCGCGCCCGTCAGTGCGTTGGTAGCGGCCCGCGCCGATCACCTCGGTGGCTTCAGCCTCGATCAGCGCCTGCAGACCGGCGCGGATCAACTCGGCGAACACCGCCCCGGCATCAGCAGACTTGAGCGCATCGAGCTGGGCAAGCAGGGCAGAATGATCCTGGGTCATCGCGTGGT
Source organism: Mycobacterium sp. NAZ190054 (assembly GCF_001545925.1). Taxonomy (GTDB): domain Bacteria; phylum Actinomycetota; class Actinomycetes; order Mycobacteriales; family Mycobacteriaceae; genus Mycobacterium. The sequence goes on from NZ_LMVQ01000452.1 coordinate 1,323, forward strand.
ATGTCTTCCTGTTGAGTCACTTGGTAGGTAACTCACTGACCACTACGCGATGGCCCACCCCAAAGCCCTCAACGACACACCGGACACAGCCCAGCCCGGCCAGCCGCAGACCCGAAACCCCACCACCCCAGGGGACTTACCC
>NZ_LMVQ01000453.1 GCF_001545925.1 Mycobacterium sp. NAZ190054
GGCCGTTACCGTGATGTTCGGCGTGGAGATCGCCGTTCCGTTGACGCTCCTGGCCTTCCTGCGGCTGGTCACGGCGGAGAGCTGGCGTACCACGCTGTTGACGACCGTGCTGGGGTCGGCGGCGTTCCTCGGTGCGGCGATGGCCGGCGACGTCGAGGGCCCGCTGCGGCTCGGGCACTGGGTGCTGTTCGCGGCGGTGTCGGTGCCGTCGGTCGCGGCGTTGATCCACGCCGTGCTCCGGCGCTCGCAGCCCGGACCGGTGGTGGGCTTCGTCGTCGTCGCGACGCTGTTCTTCGCGCTCGGCAACGCGATCCTGGTCATCCCGCTCGGTCTGGTGCCGAGCTGGCTGGCGTTGGCGTCCACCGGTTTCGACGTCGCGCTGCTCGGCATCGCCGTCGCGATCGGAGACGCATTCGACGAAGGGCACTCGCTGCGCCGGGACATGTTGCGCTCGTTCGCCGGCACCGCCGTCGTCGCCGCGCTGTTCGGCGGGCAGCTGCTGATCAGCCTCGCCGTGTCGGGGCACAGCACCACGCTGGCGGTGCTGCTGTTCACCAGCCTGGGCCTCGCGATCGCGATCAACGTGCTGGCCGATCCGCTCGCCGGGCTACTGGACCGGCTCGCGTTCTTCCGTTCACCGGACCTGCGCGCCGACCGTGCCGCGCTGCGCAGCACCGAGGCGGCGCTGCCGCTGCGCTCGGGCAGCCCGCTCGACGGCATGGACGAGGAGACCTTCGTGCGGGTCACCCGCCGCGCACTGGGCCACTACGGCGACCTGTCCAAGCTCGTCGCGAGCCCGCTGACCGCGCTGCCGGTGATCGACGAGCGGCTGGCCCGTCGCGGCGCGCCCGACCAGCCGCTGGAACGCGCCAACGAGCTGCGGGCGCTGCTGGCCGAGCGGATCGCCGCCCTCAAACCACGCGACGCCGGGGACTTCGGCACCACCGAACAGTGGCGGCACTACAACGCGCTGTACTTCCCGTACGTCGTCGGCGTCCGCGCCTACGCGCAGAACGCCACGGCCGCCGGACTCGACCCACCGGCCCGGCAGGCCTGGCAGTGGTTCGTCACCGAAGTGCCGCAACGGTCGCTGCACAACTGGCAGAACGCCGCCGCGCGCGTCATCGCCACCGACCTGCGCAGCAACCTGGTCGCCGTACGTTAGCGCTCTGACCTGCGGTTGGCAGCGTTTGGCAGTGTCCGGCGTCGATCTGGCAGTGCGGTGGGCCGACGCTGAGTGACATGACCGCCATCACCACTCGGCACCGCCCGGCAACCCACTCCGAACCGCAGCTGCTGCGCTTCGCGTTGCGCGCCGACGCCACCCTGTGCGCCGGTGTCGGCCTGTTCGTCGCGATGGCCGCCGACCCGCTGGCGCGGTTGTCGGGCCTGACCGCGACGGCCGAGTGGATCGCCGGCGCGGCGCTGGTCGCCTACGGCGCGCTGCTGT
>NZ_LMVQ01000454.1 GCF_001545925.1 Mycobacterium sp. NAZ190054
CTAGGACTCTGCTGATTAATCCGGCGTGGCGGGCGGGGTTTGTGGGCGCGTCCTCGAGATGATGGATGAATGCAGGGGCACTCTGATGATCAACCTGAGTTGTTGGATGCCGAATCGGTTGCCGGTCATCTTCTGAAGTCTGACAGCATGTTTGCGTTTCTTGCCGCCCACCGGCACGTGCTGTTCCCGGAGGAGATGTTCGCCGATCTGTTCCCCTCGCAGCGGGGCCGCCCCAGCGTGCCGGCCGAGGTGATGGCCTCGGTCATCACTTTGCAGGCCCTGCACGGGCTCTCCGATAACGAAACCGTCGATGCGGTCACCTTCGATCTGCGCTGGAAAGCCGCATGCGGGTTGCCCGTCACCTCGGGGGCGTTTCACTCCACGACGTTGACGTATTGGCGGCGCCGGCTGGCGGCCTCAGGTCGTCCGAACCGGATCTTCGAGGCGGTCAAAGCCGTGGTCACCGAGACCGGGGTGTTGGCCAAGAAGACACGTCGGGTGTTGGATTCCACCGTCCTCGATGATGCGGTGGCCACCCAGGACACGGTGACCCAGCTGATCGCCGCGATCCGCCGCGTGGGCCGCGAAGTCCCCGGTGCCGGCGAGGTGATCACCGCGCAGTGCACCGCCCACGATTACGCTGATCCGGGAAAGCCTGCGATCGCCTGGAACGACAAGGCCGCCCGCGATCAGCTCGTTGATGGCCTGGTCAGCGACGCGCACCGGCTGTTGGGGCATCTGCCCGAGCAGGAATTGGGGCCCCGCGCCGCGGAGGCGATTGCGTTGTTGGCGCTGGTCGCCGGCCAGGACGTCGAACCCGTCGAAGGCTCTGATGGCACCGACGGGCACTGGCGCATCGCGCAGCAGGTGGCCCCGGATCGGGTGATCTCCACCGTCGATCCCGAGGCGCGGCACGCCCACAAGACGGTGCATCGGCGCCAGGACGGGTTCAAAGCCCACATCGCGGTCGAACCCGACACCGGGATCATCACCGACTGCGCCCTGACCAAGGCCAGCGGCAGCGACAACCACGAAGCCGTCATCGGACTGGCCCTGCTGGCGCAGGAGGCGACACCGGTGCGGGTGCTCGGCGATTCGGCCTACGGCACCGGCGAAACACGCGCAGCGCTTGCTGAACTCAAGCATGTCGCGGTGATCAAACCGATGCCGCTGCGCGCCGCGGTACCGGGTGGATTCACCATCGACGACTTCGCCGTCGACCTGACCGAGGGCACCCTCACCTGCCCGGCCGGCCTCACCCGCACGATCACCTCGGCCGGCAACGTCGTCTTCGGGGCAGCCTGCGCAGGCTGCTGCCTGCGCTCCCGATGCACCACCGCAGTCAAAGGCAAGACCGCCAAAATCTCACCGCACCACGCACTGCAGCAGTCAGCCCGAAAACAGTCACGAAACACACGCTGGCTCAACGAATAT
>NZ_LMVQ01000455.1 GCF_001545925.1 Mycobacterium sp. NAZ190054
GATCAGGTGCGCATCCCGCCCGGGGCCGAGTGCGGCATGCTGTCGGTGCCCGTCGACTGGGACAATCCCGACGACCCCGACGGTGACGTCGCGCAGATCGCGCTGCTCCGGATCAAGGCCGGCGGGGGCGGCGATCTCCCAGGCGGCGGGCAGGGCCTTGGCGACCCGCTCGGGCGTGAAGTTGTAGAACGCGGCCGTCACGACCGCGGCCGGCACCTCGCCGAGCGGGGCGGAGCGGGCGGCGAAGTACCCCATCCAGAAACCCCGGTAGCCGAGGTCGTCGAGGGCGGTCCGGCTCTCGGGGGCGAAGTAGGTGACGGCGTGCACGGGTTCGACACGGTCGTGCAGGCGGCGGGCGAGGGTGTGGTTGCGGGGCACCCTGGCAGTCAACCACCATTGGCGCATGAGGAAGGCCACCGGTCGGCTCGCTTTGACGGCGGCAGCTGTGGTTGCGCTGGCCGGCTGCAGCGTCGAGGCCGCTTCCGGTGTGCCGGCCGTGGCCACCGAGGACCTCCAGTCCGACATCGCGGCGCGGCTCGATGCAGCAGGTGAGCGACCGGAGTCGGTGACGTGCAAGGACCCGCTGGTGGGCGAAGTGGGGCAGACCGCGCGCTGCGACGTGACCATGAGCCCCACCAACAGTTTCGAGCCGATCGTGACCGTCACCGGTGTCGACGGGGAGACCATCGACTACGAGCTGGTGCCCGCGCTGTCGGTGACTCAGCTCGAGCGCGCGGTGGCCAGGCTGGTCGCCGACGGCGACGGACCGGCTCCCTCGCAGGTCAGCTGCGACGCGGGTCTGCTCGGTCAGCTGGGCGAGATGACCCATTGTGACGTCACCGCCGACGGGGTCACGCTGCGCCGGACCGCCGAGGTGACCAGCGTCGAGGGACTGATGATGAACTTCGACCTGGTGCCGATGCTGACCCGGGCGGAGGTGGAGACCTCACTCCTCGACGAACTCGCGCGGCACCTGAACAGGCGTCCCGAGGCGGCGACGTGTACCGGTGACCTGGAGGGCAGGCCCGGGAACACCGTCGACTGCGCGGTGACCGACGGGCCCGAGCGAGCGGCGTTCATCCTGACCGTCACCGCGGTCGACGGCGACAACATCGACTACAGCTACGCACCCCGCGGATGAGGTACCCGCAGGTCAGCGCAGCCGGCGCTTCTGCTTCTTGACCTCCACGCCGGCGCTGTCGGCGAGCACCGCCGCCCGATCGCGGGCCAACTCGGCCCGCTCCCGCGCCAGTTCGTACCTACAATTCAGGAATGCGGGAGGCTGATGCGGTGATCGACTGGACATGCGCGGCGATGATCGGGGCGCTGGCGGGCGGAGCGTTCTGGGCGGTGGCGGTGTACGCGCTGATCGCAGCGC
>NZ_LMVQ01000456.1 GCF_001545925.1 Mycobacterium sp. NAZ190054
GTGTGTGGGGTTAGGCGTTTTGGGGGAAGCCGAGGTTGATGCCGCCGTGGCTGGGGTCGAGCCAGCGGGCGGTGATGGCTTTTTGGCGGGTGAAGAAGTGGATGCCGTCGAGGCCGTGGGCGTGGGAGTCGCCGAACAGGGAGGCTTTCCAGCCGCCGAAGCTGTAGTAGGCCATGGGGACGGGGATGGGGACGTTGATGCCGACCATGCCGACCTCGACTTCGTTTTGGAAGCGGCGGGCTGCGCCGCCGTCGTTGGTGAAGATCGCGGTGCCGTTGCCGTAGGGGTTGGAGTTGATCAACTCCAGTGCCTGGTCGTAGGACTCGACGCGCACGACCGACAGGACGGGGCCGAAGATCTCGTCGGTGTAGACGCTCATGTCGGGGGTGACGTTGTCGAGCAGGGTGGGGCCCAGCCAGAACCCGTCGGCCCCGCCGTCGGCCTGGATGGTGCGGCCGTCGATGACGACTTTGGCGCCGGCGGCTTCGCCGGCGTCGATGTAGGAGGCGACCTTGTCGCGGTGGGCTTGGGTGACCAGGGGGCCCATGTCGGCGTCGCGGGTGCCGTCGCCGATTTTCAGGCCGGTGGTGCGGGCGGCGATTTTGGCGACCAGGTCATCGGCGATGGGGCCGACGGCCACGCAGGCGCTGATGGCCATGCAGCGTTCCCCGGCCGAGCCGAAGCCGGCGTTGACCATGGCGTCGGCGGCCAGGTCCAGGTCGGCGTCGGGCAGGATCACGGCGTGGTTTTTGGCTCCGCCGAGGGCTTGGACGCGTTTGCCGGCCGCGGTGGCGGTGGTGTAGACGTACTGGGCGATCGGGGTGGACCCGACGAAGGACACGGATTTGATGGCGGGGTTGGTGAGCAGTTCGTCGACGGCGGTTTTGTCGCCGTGCAGGACGTTGAACACGCCGGCGGGCAGGCCGGCTTCTTTCCAGAGTTGGGCCAGCCACAGCGCGGCCGAGGGGTCTTTTTCGGAGGGTTTGAGTACCACGGTGTTGCCGGTGGCGATGGCGATGGGGAAGAACCACATCGGGACCATGGCCGGGAAGTTGAACGGGGAGATGATCGCGACCGGGCCCAGGGGTTGGCGCAGCGAGTAGGCGTCGATGTTGGTCGAGGCGTTCTCGGTGAATCCGCCTTTGAGCAGGTGGGGGATGCCGCAGGCGAACTCGACGACTTCCTGGCCGCGGGAGACCTCGCCGAGGGCGTCGGAGACGACCTTGCCGTGCTCGCTGGTGATGATCTCGGCCAGCTCGCCCTTGCGGTCGTTGAGTAGTTCGCGGAACCGGAACAGCACCTGGGTGCGCTTGGACAGTGAGGTGTCCCGCCAGGCCGGGAACGCCGCGGCGGCGGCCGCGATCACCGTCTGCGCGTC
>NZ_LMVQ01000457.1 GCF_001545925.1 Mycobacterium sp. NAZ190054
CAGGCGCTGCGGACCGCGTCGACGGACTCGGGCTTGGCCTTCATGGTGGCGATGACGACGACGGGCATGCGGACTCCTTGCTGGGCTTGTTTCTGGACAGCTGTCCACCCTACTCAGCGGACGGGCTGCAGATCGGGCCGCGGTCTTACTCGCCATGGGGGTAAGCCTAGTCGCATCAGTCCCAGATGCACCATCTGCCACACTGATCACAGATTGGTGACGGTCCCTGACCTGAGGGTGACGCGGTGTGACGCGCAGCACGTCCGCTGAGTAGGGTGGACAGCTGTCCAGAAACAAGCCCCGCAAGGAGTCCGCATGCCCGTCGTCGTCATCGCCACCATGAAGGCCAAGCCCGAGTCCGTCGACGCGGTCCGCAGCGCCTGCCAGACGGCCATCGAAGCGGTGCACCAAGAGCCTGGTTGCGATCTGTACGCGCTGCACGAGGCGGACGGCACGTTCGTCTTCGTCGAGCAGTGGGCCGACGCCGACGCGCTGCAGAAGCACAGCGCGGCCCCCGCCGTGGCGACATTGTTCGGCACCGTCGGCGAGTTGCTCGACGGCGCCCCCGACATCAAGATGCTGCAGCCCGTGGCGGCCGGCGATCCGGCCAAGGGCCGGCTGCGGCCGTAGGGTCCGGCATGGGTGAACTCACCGGCAAGGTCGCCTTCGTCACCGGGGCCGCGCGGGGCCAGGGCCGAGCGCACGCGGTGAAGCTGGCCTCCGAGGGCGCCGACATCATCGCGCTCGACCTGTGCGCGCAGATCGAATCGGTCCCCTACCCCATGGCCACGCCGGAGGATCTGGCCGCCACGGTCAAACTGGTCGAGGACACCGGTGCGCGCATCGTCACCTACGAGGCCGACGTGCGCGACCGCGACGCGGTGAAAGCCGCCGTGCGGGACGGGACCGGGAAGCTGGGCGACCGGCTCGACATCGTGGTCGCCAACGCCGGGATCGCGCCGATGGCCGCGACCGACGCGTGGCAGGACGTGATCGACGTCAACCTCACCGGCGTGTACAACACCATCGACGTCGCGATGAAGCCGATGGTCAAGTTCGGCAACGGCGGGTCGATCGTGCTGACCAGTTCGGTCGCCGGCCTGATCGGGCTCGGCGCGCCGATCGCGGGTTCGGTCGGCTACGCCGCCGCCAAGCACGGGATCGTCGGCATCATGCGGGTGTACGCCAATTTCCTTGCCCAGTACCGCATCAGGGTCAATTCGGTACATCCGTCGGCGGTGAACACCCCGATGATCGACAACGAGTTCACCCGCTCGTGGCTGCAGGGCATGGCGCAGGAGAACGCGGGCGGACCGGACATGGGCAACGCGCTTCCGGTGTCGGCGCTGGAACCGGAGGACATCGCCAACGCGGTGTTCTGGCTGGTGTCCGACGCCGCCCGTTACGTCACGGGGGTCACGCTCCCGGTGGACGCGGGGTATATCAATAAACGATGACCGCCCCGAACGCCGCCGCACAGACCGCTTACGGGCCCATGGTGCTGGCGGCGATCGAGCACAACGAGCCGGCGCAGCGCCGCCTGGTCGACGATGACCTCGCGGCGTCGTTCCTGCCCCGGCACCTCCGTCTTCTGGTGGGGGCGACGCGGACGGCCGGCGTGCGCCGCGCCGTGCAGGCCGCCACCGAGCGGTCCGGGCCGGGACTGTGGGCGAGCATCGCCTGCCGCAAGCGCTACATCGACGAACGTCTGTCGGATCCGCTGAACGTCGCCGATGCGGTGGTGGTGCTCGGCGCCGGCCTGGACACCCGGGCCTGCCGGATCGCCCGGCACAGCGATCTGCCGGTGTTCGAGGTCGACCAACAGGTCAACATCGACCGCAAGGCGGCCGTGTTGCAACGCGTCCTCGGTGGCACACCCGACTCCGTCCGGCTGGTCCCGGTCGACTTCGAGAAGGATCCGCTGCTCCCGGCGCTGGAGTCACACGGATATCGCCGGCAACAGCGCACGTTCTTCATCTGGGAGGGCGTCACGCAGTACCTGACCCCGGACGCGGTGCGCGCGACCCTGGCCCAGCTGAGCGCCGCCGCACCCGGCAGCAGGCTCGTCTTCACCTACATCCGGCAGGACTTCATCGACGGCACCGACCTGCACGGGGCCGACGCGGTCCATCGCCGGTTCCTGGGGCGCCGGCAGGTGTGGCGGTCGGGCATGGTGCCCGAGCTGGTCGGCGAACAGCTGGCCGAATACGGCTGGCGTGTCGTCGAGCAGGCCGGCCCGAGCTACTTTCGCGACACCTACATCCGCCCGGCCGGGCGCACCGTGGCCGCCTCCCCCATCGAATGGACGGCGCTGGCCGAGCGCTGAGTCCAGGGCTTGTGCGACATGGTCGGCGTAGCATCGGAACACGTCGGGGGCTCCTCGGAGCCAGGTCCTTGCCAGGTTCTCGCGGCCCCGTCGGCCACTGGCCGTGACGGCACGAGGGGGACGCTGATGCTCGACTCGGAATCGACGGAGCCGTGGCCGCCATCCTGATCGCCGAGGATGAGCCCCGCATCTCGGCATTCATCCGAAAGGGTTTGTCCGCCAATGGTTTCGCGGTCAGCGTGGTCGCCGACGGCGTCTCGGCCCTGGCCCAGGCGCGCAGCGGCAACTTCGATCTGCTGTTGCTCGACACCGGCCTTCCGGGCATGGACGGTTTCACCGTGCTGCGGCGCCTGCGCGCCGAGGGGAGTTCGCTGCCGGTGCTGATGCTGACCTCACGCGGCAGAACCGCCGAGACGGTTCGAGCCATCGACAAGAGCGCAGAGGACTACATCGCCAAGCCGTTCCGGTTCGAGGATCTGCTCGCCCGGGTGCGACTGAGGCTGGCTTCGGCACGAGCCGCCGGACCGACGACGTTGAGATACGGCAACCTGCTCCTTGATCTGCGCACGCGCCGCGCGCACGTCGGCGACTACTCGGTGGACCTGTCGGCGCGCGAATGCAAGCTGGCCGAGACCTTCCTCCGCCATCCCGGCCAGGTGCTCACCCGCGAGCAGCTCCTCCAACAGGTCTGGGGACAGAACTACGAACCGGGGTCCAACGTCGTCGACGTCTATGTCCGGTACCTGCGGCGCAAGCTCGGCGCCAACCGGTTCGTCACGCTGCGCGGGCTCGGCTATCGCCTCGAAGCGATCTGAAAATTCCTCCAGCAAACGTGATCATGGGACGGCTCCGGTGTCGCCACCGCAGAATGCCCGGGGTTTTCCAGCGATGCCCACCCCTGGGAAATGGGCAGACGAACGCCACCGCCTCTTGTGTGCTACTTAGCGCTGCGAAGTTCATTTAGCAGTCCAAACACCCCGCGTTCACCGGCGACACATTTGCTGACGATGTCGGGCCGATATTGACGCGATGCCTGATAAAAGGAATGCCGGGAATTCTTTCAAGTAACACTGCGATCACCCACTGCCGTGCATAATCTGTTCAGAGCAACACTGCAGCGAACGATGAAGCCGCCGCGGGCCACGACTGATGAGGGGTAGCCGTGACACGTCGGCGGCTACTTCCCCCAGGGGTGGGTGCTCAGATCTCGATGACGGTCGGCACGATCATCGGTTGCCTGCGGTAGGTCTCCCCGACCCATTTGCCCACCGTGCGCCGTACCGCCTGCGCGATCCGGGACGGATCGGTGATGTTCTGCGACGCGAGTTGCTCCAACTCCGCCTCGACCTTCCTGGCCACCGGTTCGAGCGCCTTGGGATCCTCGGAGAAGCCCCGCGAATGCAGATGGGCGGGCGCGGCCGCTCTGCCGGTGCCCCGGCGCACCACGACGGTGACCGCGACGAACCCGGACGACAGGATGAGCCGTTCACCGAGGGTGGCGTCCCCGACGTCACCGGTGATCAGCCCGTCGACGAACATCTTTCCGACCGGCACCGCGCCCGCGATGCTCGCCCGTCCGGCCACCAGATCGACGCTGACTCCGTTCTCGGCGAGCACGATGTTCTCCTCGGGCACCCCGGTGCCGGCGGCCAGCGCCGCGTTCGCCCGCAGCATCCGCCATGTCCCGTGCACCGGCATGACGTTGCGCGGGCGCACCCCGTTGTAGAGGAAGAGAAGCTCACCGGCGTACGCATGGCCGGAAACATGCACGCGGGCTTGCTGATTGGTGACAACCCGGGCGCCGATCTTGGCCAGCGCATCCATCACCCCGTACACCGCCTCCTCGTTACCGGGGATCAGCGACGACGACAGGATGATCAGGTCGCCCGCGGTCAGCGTGATGCTGCGGTGCTCGCCGCGCGACATCCGCGACAGCGCGGCCATCGGCTCACCCTGGGTGCCGGTGGTGATCAGCACCACCCGGTCGGCGGGCATCATCTCGGCGGCGGCGATGTCGAGCACGTCCTCGTCGGCGACCTTGAGGTAACCGAGCTCGCGCGCGATGCCCATGTTGCGCACCATCGACCGGCCGACGAAGGAGACCTTGCGGCCCAGCGCGACCGCGGCGTCGATGATCGACTGCACGCGGTCGACGTTGGAGGCGAAGCAGGCGACGATCACCCGGCCTTCGGCGCCGCGCATCAGCCGGTGCAGGGCGGGACCGACTTCGCTCTCCGACGGTCCGACACCGGGGATCTCGGCGTTGGTCGAGTCGCACAGGAACAGGTCGACCCCGGCGTCGCCGAGGCGGGACATCCCCGGCAGGTCGGTCGGCCTGCCGTCCGGCGGCAGCTGGTCGAGCTTGATGTCACCGGTGTGCAGCACGGTGCCCGCCCCGGTGTGGATACCGATGGCCAGGCAGCCCGGAATGGAGTGATTGACCGCGAAGTACTGACACTCGAAGACGCCGTGGGTACTCTTCTGCCCCTCGGCGACCTCGACGAATTTCGGTGACAGGCGGTGCTCCCGGCACTTCTCGGCCACCAGCGCGACGGTGAACTTCGAACCCACGATGGGGATGTCGGCACGCTGCTTGAGCAGGAACGGGATCGCGCCGATGTGGTCTTCGTGGGCGTGGGTGACGACGAGCGCTTCGATGTCGTCGAGCCGCCCCTCCACATGGCGCAGATCCGGCAGGATCAGGTCGACACCCGGTTCGTCGTGGGTCGGGAACAGCACCCCGCAGTCCACGATGAGCAGCCGGCCGAGATGCTCGAAAACGGTCATGTTGCGGCCGATCTCGTTGATCCCGCCGAGTGCGGTCACCCGCAGCCCGCCGGGGGCCAACGGCCCTGGTGCGCTCAGCTCCGAATTCACTACCGGCCCACTACCTCAACACCCCGGCGGCGCGCATGTCGCCCGCCAGCGCCTCGAGCTGCTCGTCGGTGGCGGGAATCTGCGGCAGCCGCGGTTCGCCCGCCTCGAAACCCTGCAGCCGCAGGCCGGCTTTCGACAGCGTGACCCCGCCGAGACGCGCCTGCGCCTGCGCGAGCGGGCCGAGCGTCACGCTGATCTTGCGGGCGGTCGCGACGTCACCGGACGCGAAGGCGGTCATCATGTCCCGAAGCTGACCGGCGGCGAGATGACCCCAGACGCTGATGAACCCCACGGCACCCACCGCCAGCCACGGCAGGTTCAGCGCGTCGTCCCCGGAGTAGTACGTCAGCCCGGTCTCGGCGATGATCTGACCGCCGCCGTGCAGGTCGCCCTTCGCGTCCTTGATCGCCACGATGTTGGGGTGGCCGGCCAGCGCGCGGATCGTCTCCCACGCGATCGGGACCACCGAGCGCGGCGGAATGTCGTAGAGGATCACCGGCAGCTCGGTCGCGTCGGCGACGGCGGTGAAGTGGGCGGCCAGGCCGGCCTGCGGCGGCCGCGAGTAATACGGGGTGACGACCAGCAGGCCGTGCGCGCCCTCGGCGGCGCTGGCCTTGGCCAGGCGCACGCTGTGCGCGGTGTCGTAGGTCCCCGCGCCGGCGATGATCCGGGCGCGGTCGCCGACGGCGTCGAGCACCGTGCGCAGCAGCAGGATCTTCTCGTCGTCGGTGGTGGTCGGGGACTCACCGGTGGTGCCGGACAGAACCAGGCCGTCGCAACCGGCGTCGACCAGGCGGTTCGCCAGGCGGGCCGCGGCGTCGGTGTCCAGCGAGCCGTCGGGCTTGAACGGAGTAACCATCGCGGTCAACAGGGTGCCCAACCGGGCCGGGGCGTCGAATCCGCTGGTACTCACGGGCACCAAGATTACCCGGTCACCCTTGCTCGCCACGAATGCCTTGCGCGGGTCACACCTCGGTTGCCAGTGGGCTGGTGGCCACCTCGGTGCCGTCGGCCAGCACCGCGATCTCGAAGTCCGAGAACACCTGCGGTGCGGCGTCGATGAGCTGGCGGAGGCATTCCACGGCCAGGCGCCGGATCTCGACGTCGGCATGTTCGCTGGCACGCATCGCGATGAAGTGCCGCCATGCGCGGTAGTTGCCGGTCACCACGATCCGCGTCTCTGTCGCATTGGGCAGCACGGCGCGGGCGGCCTGACGGGCCTGTTTGCGGCGCAGCGTCGACGTGCCCTGCTCGGCGAACCTGGCCTCCAGCCGGGTGAGCAGTTCGGTGTAGGCGGCGCGGCCCGCATCGGCGGCCGCGGTGAAGATCCGCAGCAGCTCGGGGTCGTCCTCGATGCCGGGCGGCGGGACCACCCGCGAGTCGTGTTCGGGGACGTAGCGCTGCGAGAGCTGCGAGTAGGAGAAGTGCCGGTGCCGGATCAACTCGTGGGTGCAGGACCGCGAGATCCCGGTGATGTAAAACGACACCGACGCGTGCTCCAGCACCGAGAAATGGCCGACGTCGATGATGTGCCGCACATAGGCGGCGTTGGTCGCGGTGCGCGGGTTGGGTTTGTCCCAGCTCTGGTAGCAGGCGCGGCCGGCGAACTCGACCAGCGCGGCGCCACCGTCGGCGTCGGTGCGCCACGGCACGTCGGGCGGTGCCGTGAACTCCGTCTTGGCGATCAGCTGCACCCGCAGCGGCGCGATCTCGGCCATCGGGTGAGCCTAACGGTCACGCGTTGCGCGGCCTCACAACCGCCGCCGGCCGTGACGGTTGACACGGCCGCACGCCGGCGTTAGTTTTTTGCATATTGGTCAGTCAAAATAACCAAGGAGGTGTGACATCCGGCCCGACACCGACTCGCCGCGCTCCGAATGCGTGGTGCCACTGCGCTGGAGGGATCTCGACCATCAGGGCCACGTGTATCACGCAACGCTGCTGACGTTGCTCGATGAGGCACGGACGCAATGGATTTCGAAAACGTTGGGTTCGGAGACGCCCGACTCCTACGTCCTGGCCCGCATCGAACTCGACTACCGCGCCGAACTCCGCAAAGACGACGACGCGGTCGCGGTGACCTTCGGCGTGCAACGTGTCGGCAACACCAGCCTGACCCTCACCGAAGTGGTCCGGTCCTGGGCCACCGGCTCACTCATCGCCGATGCGACGACCACCATCGTGCTGTGGGACCGGGCGGCGCGGAGCTCGCGGCCGCTCACCGCAGACGAGCGCCGGCGCGCAGCCGAGTCCGCCGGTCTCTGACCTCCCCCGACCTGTCCGCACACCGGCTGCACATCCCGACCAGAAAGCCATTCATGCCGCTGTTCTTTGACGATCTCGAGATCGGCACGGAGTACGTGTCTCGAGGCCGCACGATCACCGAGAGCGACATCGTCGCCTTCGCCGGCGTCTCCGGCGATTTCAACCCGCTGCACACCGACGAGATGTGGGTGCGTGAGAACACCGCGTTCTCCGGACGCATCGCCCACGGCCTGCTCATCCTGTCGATCTCCAGCGGCCTGGCCACCCCCGAACTCGACGACCTGGAGATCCAGGCCTACCTGGAGACCCAGCGCAAAATGGTGGCGCCGACATACCCCGGCGACACCGTCAAGGTCATCCAGACCGTGGCCGGCCTGCGCACCAGCTCCTCCCGACCCGGGTCGGGTATCGCCACGTTCGACGTGGCGGTCACCAATCAGGACGGCACCACGGTGCAGCAGGGCGCCGACATCTATCTCGTGGGAAGAAGGCACGCGTGACGACACCCCTCCACGACCGGGTCTACATCGTGACCGGGGCGGCATCCGGCATCGGCAAGGCCACCGCCGAACAGCTGCACGGCGAGGGCCGGCGCGTCGTGCTGGCCGACATGGACCGGGTGGGCGCCGAGGCCCTGGCGGCGCAGCTCGACGACGCACGCCCCGGCTCGGCCCGCGCTGTCGACCACGACGTCACCAGCGCTGACTCCTGGGCGGCTCTGGTCGAGCGGGTGTCCGGCTTCGGCACGATCTACGGACTGGTCAACAACGCCGGGATCACCCGGGACAAATCGATGCTCTCGATGACCGAGGACCAGTTCCACGCCGTGATCGACGTTCACCTGCGGGGTTCCTGGCTCGGGTGCAAGGCGGTCATCCCGGCGATGCGCGCCGGCGGCGGTGGAAGCATCGTCAACATCTCGTCGTCGAACCGGCACGGCGCCTTCGGTCAGACGAACTATTCCGCGGCCAAAGCGGGAATCGTCGGGCTGACCAAGGCGGTGGCCGCCGAACAGGCCAAGCACGGGATCCGCTGCAACGCCGTCGCCCCCGGCGCCGTCGACACCCCGATGATCGGTGACGTACCCGAGCGGGTCCGGGCGCAGTGGCTGGAGTCGATCGCGCTGGGCCGGCTGGGCAAGCCGTCCGAGATCGCGGCCGCCATCGCCTTTCTGCTGTCCGACGCGGCGTCCTACGTCACCGCCGCACTGCTGGACGTCAACGGCGGCGAACAGCATCTCTGATCCGTGCACCGATCGACCACCCGCCTTTTCCGACACGAGGATCCCGAATGCCTGACGCCGTCATAGTCTCCGCCGCCCGGTCACCGATCGGCCGCGCCGTCAAAGGATCGTTGAAGGAGATGCGCCCGGACGACCTCACCGCGCAGATCGTCCGGGCCGCCCTCGACAAGGTCCCCTCGCTGGACCCGCGCGACATCGACGACCTGATGCTGGGCTGCGGAAACCCGGGCGGGGAACAAGGGTTCAACATGGGTCGCAACGTCGCGATCCAACTCGGCTACGACTTCCTGCCCGGCACCACGATCACCCGGTACTGCGCGTCGTCGCTGCAGACCACCCGGATGGCCATGCACGCGATCGCCGCCGGTGACGGCGATGTGTTCATCTCCGCCGGAGTGGAGACCGTGTCCCGGTACTTCAAGGGTGAATCGGATTCGCTTCCCGATACCCAGAATCCGTTGTTCGACGCCGCGCAGGAGCGGACGGCGAGACTCTCCGAAGGTGGCCGGCGGTGGACCGACCCCCGGGCCGCCGGTGAACTCCCGGACCCCTACATCGCGATGGGGCAGACCGCCGAGAACGTCGCGCAGATCACCGGGATCAGCCGGGAGGACCAGGACCGGTGGGCGGTGCGCTCCCAGAATCGCGCCGAATCAGCTGCTGCACAAGGGTTTTTCGACCGCGAGATCAGCCCCGTCACCCTTCCGGACGGCTCCGTGGTCCGCACCGACGACTCGCCCCGGCACGGCACCACCTACGAGGCGGTCAGCCGGCTCAAACCGGTGTTCCGGCCCGACGGCACGGTGACCGCCGGGAACGCCTGCCCACTCAACGACGGCGCGGCCGCTCTGGTGGTGATGTCGGACACCAAAGCCGCCGAACTCGGGCTCACGCCGCTGGCGCGTATCGTCGCCACCGGCGTCTCCGGATTGTCCCCGGAGATCATGGGGCTCGGCCCCATCGAGTCCACCAGGCGGGCCCTGGCCCGCGCCGGGATGAGCGTGGCCGATATCGACCTGTTCGAGATCAACGAGGCCTTCGCCGTCCAGGTGCTGGCCTCGGCCAGGGAACTGCAGATCGACGAGGACAAGTTGAACGTCTCAGGTGGCGCGATCGCCCTTGGGCATCCGTTCGGCATGACCGGGGCGCGGATCACCGCCACCCTGATCAGCAATCTGCAGACCCACGATGCGCAGTTCGGCCTCGAAACGATGTGCGTGGGCGGCGGGCAGGGCATGGCCATGATCGTCGAACGCCTCAGCTGACCGAACCGGCACACCAGAACCTCAGAAGACCACTGGAGATGAACATGCAGTCCAACGCGAGCGCACTACACGGATTGAAGGTCCTCGAGGTCGGCAACTACATCGCCGGCCCGTACTGCGGCACTCTGTTGGCCGATCTCGGCGCGACGGTCACCAAGATCGAGGACCCCGACGGCGGCGACGTGGTGCGCGGGTTCGCACCGATGAACGAAGCGGTCGGTGAGAGTTCGGCGTTCGTCACGCTCAACCGCAACAAGCGCTCGATCGCGCTGAACCTCAAGGCCGACCGCGGGCGGGAGATCTTCCTTTCCCTCGCCCGGGAGGCCGACGTGGTGATCGAGAACATCCGTCCCGGCGCCATGGCGCGCCTGCGCCTCGACTACGACACGCTTTCGCGGCTCAATCCCGGCCTGATCTATCTGTCGGCGTCGGGCTGGGGCCAGGACGGGCCGTTGTCGGCGAATGCGGGGCTCGACATCATGGCCCAGGCCCGGTCCGGTCTGATGAGCGTCACAGGCGCCGCCGACGGCGATCCGGTCAAGGCCGGAGTGCCCATCTGCGACATCGGCGCCGCGATGTACGGGGCGATCGCGGTGTTGGCCGCGGTGAACCATCGGCACCAGACCGGCGAAGGCCAGCAGATCGATGTCTCCCTGTTCGAATCCGGTGTGTCGTACGCGATCTGGGAATTCGCGAGGTACAACGCCACCGGGGAGATCCCGACCCGGCGCGGATCGGCGCATCAGACGGCGGCCCCGTACCAGGCGGTCAAAGCCTCCGACGGCTGGTTCACGCTCGGCGCCGCCACCCCGAAGACCTGGGTGGCCTTCTGCAAGGCGTTCGAGTTCGAATGGATGCTCGACGACGAGCGTTTCGCCACCAACACCGCACGGATGGCCAATCGCGCCGAGCTGATCGACCTGATCGAGGCGCGCACGATGGGCAACACCCGGGCTCACTGGCTGCGGCTGCTCGACGAGGCCGGTGTGCCCGCGGCGCCGATCAACGACTACAGCCAGGTGTTCGCCGACGAACACCTGCTGGCGCGGGACTTCTTCTGGGAGGCCGAGCATTCCACCGGAGAGCGGGTCCGTCAGGTCGGTTCGCCGATGCGGTTGTCGAAGACCCCGGCGGTGCGCAACGGCGCGGGCCCGGTGCTCGGCCAGAACACCGCCGAGGAGCTGAGCGCTCTGGGCTTCACCCAGGCCGACCTCGACGAGCTGGCCGCCGAGGGCGTGATCGCGACCGCCCAGCCCACCCCCGCAGTTTCCAGCGGCGCGCGAAATGGCTGACAGCGCAGCGGATCAGCCGCACCTGCTGGTCACCCGGGACGGCCCGGTGCTCAACGTGACCTTCAACCGCCCGCACCGGCTCAACGCCGCGACGGCGGAGATGGAGGAGGGCATCGTCGGCGCCTGCGCGACGGCCAACACCGACGAGACGATCCGCGTCGTCGCGTTCTCCGGAACCACCGGCACCCGACCGTCTTTCATGGCGGGTGCCGACCTCGACACCTTCACGGAACTGGACACCGCCGAAGCCGTGCTGGAGGTCGAGCAGCATTCCGAGCACACGCTGGCCGCGATCGAGGGTCTGCGGGTGCCTGCGGTCGCGGTGCTGGACGGCCCGGTCATCGGTCAGGGCGCGCTCATCGCCGCCTCGTGCGACATCCTGCTGGCCGGACCCGACGTCCGGTTCGGTTTCCCCATCGCGCGCACGGTCGGCAACTGCCTGACCACACGCAACCTCACCCGGGTGACCGATCTGGTGGGGATACCGGCGGCCAAGTCGATGATCATGCGCGCCAAGCTGTTCGGCACCGCGGAGCTGGCGCAGACCGGTGCACTCAGCGCGGTCGCCGACTCTCACGCCGGTCTGCGGGAACTTGCAGGCACCGTCACCGCGGAGATCGCCGCGTTGGCCCCGCTGACTCTGTCGAACACCAAGCGCTCCCTGGTCCGGATGCGTGAACCGGGCGCCACCAACGAGGACCTCGTGGTGCAGTGCTACCTGTCCCGCGACGCCCGTGAGGCCGCGGCGGCATTCCGCGAGAAACGGCCCGCCCAATGGCTCGGGCGCTAGACAGAACCCGAACACGATGAGCCACAGCCCGATTCCCCATCGCTACCGAGAGGTACCGTCATGACCACCGTCCAACTGGTTTCCATTGGGATACTTCTCCTCACCCTGGCGGTGGGAACGATCCGCGGCGTGCACATCGGCGCCCTGACGCTCGCGGTGGCGCTGGGCGTCGGCCTGACGCTCGGCGCGGAGTCCGTCTCGGAGATCATGGGCGGGTTCCCGGTGGAACTCATGCTCCTGCTGCTCGGCATCACCTACCTGGTCGCGATCGCCCGCGTCAACGGCACGCTGGACCGGATGGTGGACTGGGCGGTGCGGCGAACGGGCTCCCGGAAGGCGTTGTTGCCCTGGGTGATGTTCACCCTCGCGTTGATCATCGCCGCGCTGGGCAGCCCGCTGGCCGCGATGATCGTCATCCCGATCGCGATGCTGCTCGCCGAGCAGAACGGGCGCGACCCGATGGTGATGGGTCTCGGCGCGATCAACGGATCACTCGCCGGCTGTTTCGCTCCGACCAGCCTTTACGGCATCCTCTCGGTGAGCATCGGCGAGCAGGCCGGCGTGGACCTCAACGGCTTCGCCCAGTTCGGCTTCGTGCTGGTGGTCGTCGCCGCACTCCAGCTCGGCGCCCAGTTCCTGTTCCGCCGTCACCGCACGATCGAGCCCGGCGACACGCCGGGATCGCCGGCTACCGGCTCAGGGCCGGTGCAGAGCGACGACGACGGGACCGACGAATCCGGCGGCGCCCCGGTGGCCGTCCAGACCAAGGTCGACGCGACGGTCGCCGCAACGGCGCCGGTGTCGGGTTCGACCGCGGTGCAGCGGGTGACGATGCTCGCCCTGACGCTGCTCGTCGGGACGGTGGTGGTGGCCCCGTTCTTCGATCACGAGGTGAACATCGGCGCGGTCGCGCTGTCGCTCGCCGTGGCGCTCGCGCTGCTGTTCCCCAAGGAAAGCCGTCCGGCCCTCGCCGACATCGACTGGCCGACCATCCTGCTCGTCGGTGGTGTGGTGACCTATGTCGGCATCCTGCAGCGGATGGGTGCCGTCGACAGTCTCGGCGAGGCCGCGGTCGGCATTCCGTCGGCGTTGTTGGCCGCCTTCACGGTCTGCGTCATCGCCGCGGTGATCTCGGCATTCGCGTCGACGACCGCACTGTTTCCGGCGCTGATCCCGCTGGCCCTGCCGATGGTGGCCACCGGGAACATTTCGGCCGCCGGGGTGATCATCGCGATCGGCGTTTCCGCGACGCTGGTCGACGCCTCCCCGTTCTCCACCTCAGGCGCGATGATGGTGGCCAGCAGCCACGCCGACGAGCGCACCCGGACGTTCAAGATGCTGCTGCGCTGGGGGATGTCGATGGCGATCATCGGCCCCCTCATCACCTGCGGCCTGCTGTTGTTGCCCGGATATCTCTGAGCCGCGTCACCGGCCACGACAGGAAGCAACGATCATGACCTCTCCCCTGCTGCGTTCACTGACCGGCGCGCACGACTCCCACACCGCCGCGGTGACAGTCGGCGACGCCGGACTGTCCCGCGAAGACCTGCTGGGCGCCGCCACCGCGTTGGCCGACCGGATCGCGGGCGCCGCGGTGGCCGCCATCGACGCCAGGGCCGACCTCTCGACCATCGTTGCCGTGGTGGGCTGCCTGCTGGCCGATGTCGCGGCCGTGCCGGTGCCACCGGACTCCGGCCACCGCGAACGGGCGCACATCCTGACCGATTCCGGGGCGCAGCTGTGGATCGGTGAAGCCGCGGAGGGGATTTCGCTGCCGACGCTTCAGGTGGAGCTCGGCGCCCGCTCGTCGACCACCTATCCCGAGGCCGACCCGTCGCGGCCGGCGCTGATCATCTACACCTCCGGCACCACCGGTGCGCCGAAGGGCGCGGTGCTGTCCCGGCGTGCCCTGGCAGCCAGTCTGGACGGTCTGGCCGACGCCTGGCAGTGGAGCGAAGACGACACCCTGGTCCACGGCCTGCCGCTGTTCCACGTGCACGGCCTGGTGCTCGGGGTCCTCGGCGCACTGCGTTTCGGTTCGCCGCTGATCCACACGGTGCGCCCCAAACCGGAGGCCTACGCGGCGGCCGCGGGTTCGCTGTACTTCGGCGTTCCCACCGTCTGGTCTCGGGTGTGCGCCGATCCCGCCGTCGCACGCCGACTCGGCAGCGCCCGGCTGCTGGTGTCCGGCAGCGCGCCGCTGCCCGTTCCCACCTTCACCGACCTCACGGCGCTGACCGGTTCCGCGCCCATCGAGCGCTACGGCATGACGGAAACGGTCATCACGGTGAGCACCCGGCATGACGGCGACCGCCGCCCCGGCTGGGTGGGTGAGCCGCTTGCCGGCGTGACGACCAGGCTCCGCGCGGAAACCGGCGAGCCGGCACCCTGGGACGGGAAAACGCTGGGCGAGTTGGAGATCGCCGGGCCGACGCTGTTCGACGAGTACCTCAACTCCCCGGACAAGACCGCGTCGGTGATGACCGGGGACGGCTGGTTCCGCACCGGTGACATCGCCGTCATCGACCCCGACGGGTACCACCGCATCGTGGGCCGGGCGTCGGTGGACATGATCAAGTCCGGGGGCTACCGCATCGGCGCCGGTGAGGTCGAGCACGCCCTGTTGTCATTCCCCGGGGTCCGTGAGGCGGCCGTGGTGGGTGTCCCCGACGACGATCTCGGCCAGCGGATCGTGGCCTTCCTGGTGGGTGACATCAGCGGCGACCAAGCGGTCAGCGACCATGTCGCCCAGACGCTCTCGGTGCACAAACGCCCCCGGGAGATCCGTGTCGTGGATGCGCTGCCGCGCAATCCCATGGGCAAGGTGCAGAAGAAGCTTCTGCTCGAGAGCGCGCAGTGACATCTCCGGCGCCGCGGCGCGTTACTGAGCCGTCGCGGCCCGGTTCATCTGCCAGGTCGTGGCCAGCCATCGCGGCACCAGGCCCGGGTCGAGACTGAGCACCCGCAGCACTTCGGGGTCGAGCATCGCATGCAGCGCAACGCCGTCGGAGAGTCCGACCAGATGTACCGCGAGCTGGTCGGGGTCGATGTCGGGAAGTGAGCCCTCCGCCTGCGCGGCAAGTACCATCGCACGCACCGTGCGGCGCCAATTCCTCAGGTACCCGGCGACTTCGCTGCGAGTCACCTCGTCGACGGCCGCCTCGGCGTAGAAGTAGAGAAAGATGCGGTTGAGCGCGAGACGCTCGTCGTCGAGCGGCACCACGCTCTCCAGAACTCGTTGCAGCCGCTGCAGTTCGGTCTCGGCCGGCTCGGATTCCAGCCTTTTCAGCACCTTGCCCTGCAGGTGGGCCGCCCGGCGCAGCGCGGCCACCAGCAGATCGTGCTGGTTGCCGAAGTAGTGCGCCAGCAGACCCGTCGACCATCCGGCCTCCTTGGCGACCTCCTTGTTGGTGACGGCCGCGGTGCCGCCTCGGGTGGCGATCACCCGCAGCACCGCATCAGCCAGTTCGGCGCGGCGCTGTTCGTGGTCGACGATTTTCGGCATGGCACGTCCCCGGGGAGTATGTTTTTATCTCGGTCAGTCAGCATACATCTGGCCTCTGCGCGGCCGGGAATCCATGGTCTGGAGCGCGATCCACGCGCTGACCCGTGTCTGTGGATCGTCGAGCGGACCGGGCAACCGTTCGGCGATCGCGTCCAATCGGTTGCGAATCGTGTTGCGGTGCAATCCCATTTCCTCGGCGACTTTGAGGCGCGAACCGTGGTTGCGCAGATAGCACCGCAGCAGATCGAGCTGTTCGGTGTCCAGGCGCCCCAGATAGGACTCGGCGAACGACCTCGCGTCGCCCGGGTCCATCAGGCCCAACGGGCCCTGCCGGAAGATGTGGTCCCATTCGGCGATCGCGGCCGCCGGCGTCGCCTGGGCGAGCGCGATGCCCGCGGTGCGGTGGCTCTCCGGGGCGTCCCGGATCCCGGTGCGCCTGCCGACACCGACCAGCAGCCCGGCGCCGCACAGCTCCGCCGTCAGCGCCGCGCGGTCGGAGTCGGCGGTGATGACGCACACCTCGTCGTCACCGCCGGCCGCGAGGGCGCGGCGCTCGTCGAGGAGGGAGGACGCGTCGGCGAGCTGCGCCGCGGTACCACCGGCCCGGATCACCCGCATCGGTGAGGGCAGAGGGGGCATCTCGGGTTCGATGCCGAGAACGAGCTGCGCGGTCTCCGCGTCGCCGGCCACCGCGAGTTCCACGGCCCGGCTGCGCAGGCGGCGCCGGGTTTCGGCAGCGGTGCGCTCCTGTTCGCTGATGAGGCTGAGCAGCGCGACGGCGGTGGTGATCGCACTTCGCTGACTGCCGGAGAACCGCTCGGGTCCGAGCGCGGCGAGGAAGGACGTGCGCCGGCCGCTGACGCCGAGGGGCTGCAGCACCGTGGTCCCCGCGGCATTCGACAGCGTCGCCGCCGAGCGCGGGCCGCGCTGGTGCAGTCTGCGGACCTCGGTTGCCAGGTCGGCGGCCGACATCGCGGCCTGGCGTTCCCCGACCGGACCCAGCGCGACACGACCGTCCGCGGCGACGATGCAGGCGCTGCCGGCAAGGATCTTCGCCAGCGCCTTCAGCACGCCGAGCGCCCCCTGCGGGCCTGCGGCCGACGCGGTCAGGGTGCGCTGGACCTTGAGCGCACCGCGCGCAGAGGCCTCCTCCTCGTCGGCCAGCATCCGGGACACGCGGTGACTGATCGCGACGAACGGTGTCGCGCGCGGGACTTCGAAGAGGTTCAGCCCGAACGTCGCACACGCCTCCACCAGCGCCGCCGGCGGCGCCGCGAACGTGAGACCGGTGGCGAATCCGAGCGCAGGGATCCCGGCGTCGGCGAGGCCACGCACATAGCGCACCCACTCACGGCTCCACCGCTTGGTCTGCAATCCCGTGGTCAGCAGGATCTCGCCGCCCTCGAAAAACGGTGCGGGGTCGGGCAGTTCGCTGGTCGCGACCCAGCGGACCGCCTGCTCCGGTCGCGGTGTGTGCACCGGTACCAGCGCGAGCCCGGTGTCTGCAAGCACATCCGCGACGGTGACCACATGGCATTGTTGCACATCCGACGACATGCAATTGTGCACATCTGACAGCCGCGAGCGGCCCCTGAGATGCCTACGGTCGCTGCTGTGACGACAGCGACCGATTCACAGACCGTCGAACAGTGCCGACGCGTGGTGACCGAGATCCCCGGGCCGAACTCGCGCCGGCTGCACCAGCGCAAGACCGAAGCGGTGCCGCGCGGCGTCGGCGCCACCATGCCGGTGTATGTGGCCCGGGCCGGTGGTGGGGTCATCGTGGACGTCGACGGCAACTCGCTGATCGACTTCGGCTCCGGGATCGCTGTCACGACGGTGGGCAACAGCGCGCCGGCGGTGGTCGACGCGGTGTCGGCACAGGTTCGGGCATTCACCCACACCTGCTTCATGGTCACGCCGTACGACGGCTATGTCGCGGTCGCCGAGGCGCTGAACCGGCTCACGCCCGGCGACCACCCCAAGCGCACGGCGCTGTTCAACTCCGGCGCCGAAGCGGTGGAGAACGCCGTCAAGATCGCCCGGTCGTACACCCGCAGGCAGGCGGTCGTCGTCTTCGACCACGCCTACCACGGCCGAACCAATCTGACGATGGCGATGACGGGCAAGAACCAGCCGTACAAGAACGGGTTCGGCCCGTTCTCCCCGGAGGTCTACCGCGCTCCGCTGTCGTACCCGCTGCACGACGGTCTCGACGGCCCGGCGGCGGCCCAGCGCGCCCTGTCGGTGATCGAGAAGCAGGTGGGGGCCGAGAATCTGGCCGCGATCGTGATCGAGCCCATCCAGGGCGAAGGCGGATTCATCGTTCCCGCACCGGGATTCCTGCCCGCGCTGGCGGCCTGGTGCCGCGACAACGCGGTGGTGTTCGTCGCCGACGAGGTGCAGACCGGGTTCGCCCGCACCGGCGCGATGTTCGCGTCCGAACACGAATCGTTGGTACCCGACCTGATCGTGACGGCGAAGGGTATCGCCGGGGGCCTGCCGCTGTCAGCGGTGACCGGCCGCGCCGAGATCATGGACGCTCCGCACGCCGGCGGTCTCGGCGGCACCTACGGCGGAAACCCGCTCGCCTGTGCGGCGGCGCTGGCGGTGATCGACACCATCGAGCGCGACGGGTTGGTGCAGCGGGCCCGCGACATCGAGAAGATCATGCTCGATCGGCTGACCGCGTTGCAGCAGCGCGATGCCCGCATCGCCGAGGTCCGGGGTCGCGGCGCGATGATCGCGGTCGAACTCGCGAAGCCGGGCGGCCGCGAGCCCGACGCCGACCTCACCGCCCGCATCGCCGCTCACGCACATGCCGCCGGGCTGATCGTGCTCACCTGCGGTACCCACGGCAACGTGCTGCGCTTCCTGCCGCCGCTGGTGATCCCGGACCAGCTGCTGATCGAAGGTCTGGACATCCTGGCCGACGCGTTCGAGCAGATCCGCTGATGCACACCGCGGACGTCACGGCCGACCTCATCGCGGGTGTGGACCCCCGCCACGGCATCCTCGTCGGCGGGCTGGCACGCACCTCGGCGTCGACGTTCGACGTGCACGACCCGGCCACCGGACTGGTCATCGCCGAGGTGGCCGACGGCGCCCCGAGCGATGCGACGGCAGCCGCCGACGCCGCCGACCGCGCGCTGCCGGTGTGGTCGGCGACACCGCCGCGCGCGCGGGCCGACATCCTGCGTCGCGCCTTCGATCTCATGGTCGCCCAGACCGATCGGCTGGTCGCCCTTATCTGCGCCGAGAACGGCAAACCGCAGGCCGATGCCCGCGCTGAAGTCGCCTATGCCGCAGACTTTTTCCGCTGGTTCAGCGAGGAAGCGGTGCGCACCGACGGCTCCTATGGCGACAGCCCGGCCGGCGACGCGGTCAAGATCGTCACCCACCGCCCGGTCGGGCCGGCCGCGCTGATCACACCGTGGAACTTCCCGGCCGCCATGGCCACCCGCAAGATCGCGCCGGCCCTGGCCGCCGGCTGCACCGTGGTGCTCAAGCCCGCCGCCGAGACGCCGCTGACGGCGCTGGCGATCGCCAGGCTGCTGGCCGACGCGGGCGTGCCCGACGGGGTGGTCAACGTCGTGCCGACCACCGACGCCGCCGGCGTCGTCGAGACGTTGTTGACCGATCCGCGGGTGCGCAAGGTGTCGTTCACCGGGTCCACCGCGGTCGGCCGGCTGCTGCTCGCCCAGTCGGCCGAGCGGGTGCTCAACGCCAGCATGGAACTCGGCGGCAACGCGCCGTTCATCGTCGCCGCCGACGCCGACCTCGACGCCGCGGTCGCCGGCGCCATGATCGCGAAGTTCCGCGGCGGTGGACAAGCGTGCACGGCCGCCAACCGGTTCTACGTGCACGCCGACGTGGCCGAGGAGTTCACCGCCCGCTTCGGCGCGGCGATCGCGGCGCTGCGGGTCGGGCCGGCCGTCGACCCGGCGTCCCAGATCGGCCCCCTGGTCAGCGCCCGTGCGGCGGCCGGAGTCCGCGCACTGCTCGATCAGGCGGTGCAGGAGGGTGCCACCATCGCACAGCAGGCCGATGCCCCGGAGGGCGGCTGGTACGTCGCTCCCACGCTGCTGACCGACGTCCGGCCCGACGCCTCGATACTGCAGCAGGAGATCTTCGGACCGCTGGCACCCGTCGTGGTCTGGAACGACGAGGACGTGCTGCGCCGGTGGGTCAACGACACCGAGTACGGCCTGGCCGCCTATGTGTACTCCGGCCGGCTGCAGACCGCGTTGCGCATCGCCGCCTCGATCGACGCCGGCATGGTGGGCATCAACCGTGGCGTCGTGTCGGACCCGTCGGCGCCTTTCGGCGGCACCAAGCAGAGCGGGCTCGGGCGCGAAGGCGCCCGCGACGGCCTGCGCGAGTTCCAGGAAACCCAGTATCTCAGCGTCGGCATGTGAGCGGTCAGGGCAGAGACTCCGCCAACGCGGTCGCCAGGTTCCCGCGCTCCCCCACCGTCACGTCGGCCAGCCCGAGCCAGCCGGCCATCGTCTTCAACTCGGTGGCCAGCGCCGCCGCCACCCGCGACGGATCCTGTCCGTCCTCGCAGAACGCCCCGGGGACCTGCAGCAAACCGGTGGCGCGGTCGGCCTTGAGGTCGACGCGGCCGACGAGGTCGCCGTCGAGCAGGAACGGCCAGACGTAGTAACCGAACTGGCGTTTGGGCGCGGGCGTGTAGATCTCCAGGCGGTAGTGGAAATCGAACAGCCGCTCCACCCGCGGCCGGAAGAAGACCAGCGGGTCGAACGGGCACAGCAGCGCGGTGCCGCGGTCCCGGCGCGGGACGGTCTGGCCGGCGCGCAGGTACGCCGGCGCGGACCAGCCGTCCACGTCGACCCGCTCGATCTCACCGGCGGCGAGCAGCTCGGCGATCGCGGGTTTGACCTGCCGGGCGGCCAGACGGAAGTAATCACGCAGATCGGCCTCGGTGGCCACACCCAGCGCGGTCGCCGCGCGCAGGGTCAGCTCCCGCACCGCGTCGGCCTCGTCGACCTGCCGCTCGACCACCTCGGCGGGCAACACGCGCTCGGTGAGGTCGTAGTGACGCGCGAACCCCAGCCGGGTGGCGGTGGTCAGCGCCCCGGACGACCACAACGCTTCGGCGACCCACTTGGTGTCGCTGCGGTCCCACCACGGCCCCTTGCGGCCCCGCGGTTCCGCCTCCAGATACCCCTCGATCTGCCCGGCCGTCGACGGGCCCAGTGCGGCCACCGCGGCGAGGATGTCCTCGGCGAGCTTGGCGTTCTTCTTGACGATCTCAACGCCCCACCGGCCGTGCTCGTACTCGCGCATCCGCCAGCGCATCAACGGCCAGTCGTCGACGGCCATCAGCGCCGCTTCGTGCGCCCAGTACTCGACGAGCAGCCGCGGCGACCGCGCCGAATGGCTCCACGCGGCGCGGTCCAGCAGGTCGCGGTCGTAGGGGCCGAGACGGCTGAACACCGGCGCGTAGTGCGCGCGGACCGCCACCGACACCGAGTCCAGCTGCAGCACCTGCAACCGCGCGATGAGGCGCTTGAGGTGCGCGCGAGTGACCGGCCCCTCCGGTTTCGGCTCGTGGAAACCCTGGGCCGCGACCGCCACCCGCCGCGCCTGCGCGACGGTGAGCGCGCGAGCGCTCATCGCCGCCCTCTGCTCTTCGCGCGAGCGCTCATCGCCGCAGATAGGTGGAGAAGCGGTACCGCAGCCCCGACGAACTGTCGCGCCAGTCCTCCTCGGTGCCCACCCACTCCTCGTCGAGAACCGGCGCGAGCGCGTCGTCGTCCTCCCTGCGCAGATCGATGTCGACCTCGGTGACCTCACACCGCGTCGCCAGCGGCAGGGCCAGCCCGTAGATCTGCGACCCCCCGATCACCCATGCGTTCTCCAGCGGGGCGTCCCGCAGGGACGTCACCACCTCTGCTCCGTCGGCCATGTAGTCAGCTTGCCGGGTCACTACGACATTTCGGCGGCCCGGCAGCGGACGGAACCTCGCGGGCAGCGACTCCCACGTCCGCCGGCCCATGATCACGGTGTGGCCCATCGTGAGCTCTTTGAACCGGGCCATGTCCTCCGGCAGGTGCCACGGGATCGCGTTGCCACGGCCGATCACCCCGGAACTGGACTGCGCCCAGATCAGGTTCAGACTCACACAGCCACCGGGGCCTTGATCGCCGGATGCGGATCGTAGTTCTCGATCACGACGTCCTCGTAGGTGTAGTCGAAGATCGAATCACGCGGCGCGAGAACGAGTTCCGGGTACGGCCGGGGCGCCCGGGAGAGTTGCTCGGTGACCTGTTCGACGTGGTTGTCGTAGATGTGGCAGTCCCCGCCGGTCCAGATGAACTCGCCGACGCCCAGCCCCGCCTGCGCGGCCATCATGTGGGTCAGCAACGCGTAGCTGGCGATGTTGAACGGCACGCCGAGGAACAGGTCGGCGCTGCGCTGGTACAACTGGCAGCTCAACTTCCCGTCGGCGACGTAGAACTGGAAGAACGCATGGCACGGCGGCAGCGCCATCTGCGGGATCTCCCCGACGTTCCAGGCCGAGACGATGTTGCGGCGCGAGTCGGGATCGCGCCGCAACAGTTCCAGTGCCGCGCTGATCTGGTCGATGTGCTCACCGGACGGCGTCGGCCAGGACCGCCACTGCACCCCGTAGATCGGTCCGAGATCACCTGTCGGAGACGCCCATTCGTCCCAGATGGTGACGCCGTGGTCCTGCAGCCACCGGACGTTGGAGTCGCCGCGCAGGAACCACAGCAGCTCGTAGACGATGGATTTGGTGTGCACCTTCTTGGTGGTGATCAGCGGAAACCCGGCGTTCAGGTCGTAACGCATCTGATGACCGAACAGGCTGCGGGTGCCGGTTCCGGTGCGATCGGATTTCGCGATGCCGGTGTCGAGCACCAGACGCAACAGATCCTCGTACGGGGTGGCGATCGGCACGCGCTTAGCTTACGTCCCGCCGGTGGGAGTAGAACGGAACCCATGCCGAGGATCACCGACACCGTGACGACCCCCGACGGCGCCTGCCCCGTCAGCCTGCACACACCCGACTCCGACGGGCCGTGGCCCGGCATCGTCATGTATCCCGACGCCGGCGGCGCCCGGCCCACCTTCCGCGCGATGGCGGACAAGCTGGCCGGCCACGGCTATGCGGTGCTGGTCCCCGACGTGTACTACCGCGACGGGGACTGGGCCCCGTTCTCGATCACGACGGTGTTCGACGACGAGGCCGAGCGCAAGCGGTTGTTCGCCATGATGGCCAAGGTCACGCCCGAGATCATGGCGTCGGACGCCGCCGCGTTCTTCGACTATCTGGCGACGCGGCCCGAGGTGCGGGGCGACTCGTTCGGGACGACCGGCTACTGCATGGGCGGCCGGACGTCGCTGGTGGTCGCCGGACGGGTCCCGGAACGGGTCGCGGCCGCGATGTCGTTCCACGGCGGCGGACTGGCCACCGACGACCCCGACAGCCCGCATCTGCTCGCCGACAGGATCCGCGCCGCGGTCTACATCGGCGCCGCCCAGAGCGACCGGTCGTTCACCACCGCCGACGGCGAACGGCTGGAGAAGGCGCTGACCGCCGCGGGTGTCGAGCACACCCTCGAGTGGTACTCGGCGTTCCACGGCTTCGCGGTGCCCGACAACGGCCCCTATGACGAGCCGGCCGCGCGTAAGCACTGGGACGCGATGCGCTCGTTCTTCGGCACACACCTGGCGTGAACTGCGGTTCGCGTGCTACTGAGCGCTCCGCCGCCGGCGCTCCAGGTAGGTGGCGACGCCCCGCAGCACGCCGCGCGCGGCGTAGATGCCGGCCACCACCGACAGGATGATCAGAACGATGAACATCAGCATCCAGTTCGTCCGGCTGTGCTCGACGTTCCACCACACGATGGTGAACAGGATCGCGCAGACGAACACCACGATGTCGCGCCAGTTTCCCTGGTAAGTGAAGGCCAGTTCGCGGAGTTCGCGACTCTTGTCGGCGGCGCCGATCAGGGCGTCGATCCGCATGTCGATGGTGCGCTGCAGTTCCGCACGCCGCTCGACCTGCTCGGCCGGAAGCCGTTCCAGCAGGTCCATGTCTTTGGAGATCGCCTCCCGGACGTCGGGCGGGCGAAGATTGCCCGCCGCCAGGCCGAGCAGCGCACCGCCTGCGATCGGCGCGCCGGCCAGCGCGAATTCGGCGATTCCGGGCATGAGACTCCTTCGTCAGTCCATCAGCGTCGCGGCCACTGTCGCACCGAGATTCCAGCACGCTTCCAGGTCGGCTTTGGTCGGCTTGCCGGAGACGATGACGGTTTCGGCCGCCTGCTCCCATCCGAGCCCGCCGGTGATCCCCGCGAGCGCACGCTCGGCTCCCTCGGTCCCCTCGTTGCCGTGCAGATACACCCCGAACGGCCGGCCCTGCGTCGAGTCGAGCAGTTGGTAGTACGCACAGTCGAACGCGTGCTTGAGCGCGCCGCTGATGTACCCGAGGTTGGCCGGTGTGCCGAGCAGATAGCCGTCGGCGGCCAGCATCTCGGCCGGCGAGACCGTCAGCGCGGCGCGCCGCAGCACCTCCACCCCTTCGATCTCGGGATCGGCCGCGCCGGCGAGCACCGCTTCGAACATCTCGTGGCAGTGCGGCGACGGGGTGTGGTGGACGATCAGGAGCGTCTTGCTCATCGGGCCGACTCCTCCAGCAGCACCGCCTTCTTCATGGTCTCCCTGGCCCGGCCGCGGTCACCGGCGTAGTCATACGCGCGTGCCAGGCGGTACCAGCGCAACCAGTTGCCGGGGTCGGCCTCCACCTCCTCACGCACCGCGGCGAACAACGCGTCGGCCGCGTCGCGCTCGATGCGTCCCGACGGCCGCCGCGGCAGGTCGCCGACGTCGAGCTCCATCCCTCGTTCCCGGGCCAGCCGCGCCAGACGCTGGTGGGCCAGACCGGCTTTCAGCGTGGCCACCATGACCCACATGCCGATCACCGGAAGGATCAGAATCGCCACGCCGAGCCCGATCGGCGCCGGCTCGCCCGAGGTGATCAGGATCCACGCCGCGCGGCCCAGCAGCACGAAATACACGACGAGCGCCACGCACATGAAGCCGATCATCAGCTGTGTGCGCAGTGCGCGCGCCCCGTCGCTCATGTCAGGTCGAGCAGGGATTCGATGCCGATCGTCAGACCCGGATGTTCGCGGATCCTCCGCACCGCCAGCAGCACCCCCGGGACGAACGAGGTGCGGTCGATGCTGTCGTGACGGATGGTCAGCGTCTCTCCGAGCGTGCCGAACAGCACCTCCTGGTGTGCGACGAGACCCGCGAGCCGGACCGAGTGCACCGGGATGCCGTCGACGTCCGCGCCTCGCGCTCCCTCGAGGCCTGTGCTGGTGGCATCCGGGTTGCGCGGCATGCCTTTCCGCGCTTCGGCGATGAGCCTGGCGGTGCGCGCCGCGGTGCCGGACGGGGCGTCGGCCTTGTGTGGGTGATGAAGTTCGATGACCTCCACCGACTCGAAGTGTTTGGCGGCGAGCTGGGCGAAGTGCATCGACAGCACGGCACCGATCGCGAAGTTGGGTGCGATGAGCACCGAAACCTCGGGCTTGGCGGCGAGCCACTCCCCGACCTGGGCGAGCCGTTCGTCGGTGAAGCCGGTGGTGCCGACGACAGCGTGAATCCCGTTGTCGATCAGAAACTTCAGGTTGTCCATCACCACGCTGGGGTGCGTGAAGTCGATGACGACCTCGGTGTCACTCTCGACGAGCCCGGACAGCGGGTCCCCGGCATCCACTCCGGTGGTCAAGGTGAGGTCGTCGGCGGCCTCGACCCCCGCCACCATCGTGGCGCCGACCTTGCCCTTGGCACCCAGTACTCCAACTCGCATGGGCACACCCTAGCGTCCCAGCTCACGCCTCAGGTTGAACCACCCCGGGTTTGATGCACACCTTCTTTCGAGGGAAGGTAAGGCGCATCATGCCGAAGAAGTACGACGATCAGTTCAAGGCCCGGGCGGTGCAGTTGGTCATCGGGCACACCGTGAACCGTCCTGGATCTGGTGGAGACCGTGATCGCACCAGGAGGATGTGGTTGTGGCTGCGCCGAAAAAGTTCGACCAAGAGACCCGTGAGCGGGCAGTTCGGATGTATGAGGACCGGATCGCGGA
>NZ_LMVQ01000458.1 GCF_001545925.1 Mycobacterium sp. NAZ190054
CTCGGTTAGTTTGGCGGTGCGCCCAGGCTTTGTGTTCGTTGTAGGCGGTGTGATGGCGTAGGCAGCCGTGCAGGATGCCGACGAGTCTGTTGCCCAGGGCGCGGAGGGCTTGGTGGTGCAGGTCGCCAGCTCGGCGGTGCGGGTCCGGGCGGGGTCGATGACGACGAGCCGCCCGCCCCGGCCGCGCAACGCGCGCAGCTTGCCGGGAAAGTCGGCGGCGGTGGCCAGGCTGCCGTTGGACACCAGCGGGTTGGCGCCGATCACCACCAGATAGTCGGTGCGGTCCAGGTCGGGCACCGTGAACGCGACCGGGCTGCCGAACATCAGCCCGAGCGACACGTGCTTGGGCATCTGGTCGAGTGTGCTCGCCGAGAACACCTGCCGGGTGCCCAGCGCGCGGATGATCAGCGGCGGGTACAGCGCACCGGCGACGGTGTGGGCGTTCGGGTTGCCCAGGTACACCCCGACCGATGCACCGCCGTGGTCGCGCACCGCGGCGCCGAGGCCGTCGGCGACGGCGGCGAACGCCTCGTCCCACGTCGCCTCGGTCAGCACGCCGTCCCGACGGATCAGCGGCGCGACCAACCGGTCCGGGTCGTTGTCGAGTTCGCCGAAGCTCGCGCCCTTGGGGCAGATGAAGCCGGCGGAGAAGACGTCCTCGCGGTCACCGCGGGCGGCGACGATCCGTCCGTCGTCGACGGTCAGCGTCAGCCCGCAGGTGGCTTCGCAGAGCGGGCAGATTCGAAGTGCGACGTCGGCCATGCCTGCATTCTGCGCTCAGGAGTTCTCGTACACCTTCGGATCGAGCGTGCCGATGTACGGCAGGTCGCGGTAGCGCTCCGCGTAGTCCAGGCCGTATCCGACCACGAACTCGTTGGGGATGTCGAAACCGATGTACTCGATGTCGACGTCGGCGCGCACCGCGTCGGGTTTGCGCAGCAGCGTGCACACCCGCAGCGAACGTGGCCGCCGCGTCGCGAGGTTGCGCAGCAGCCACGACAGCGTCAGCCCGGAGTCGACGATGTCCTCGACGATCAGCACGTCGCGATCGTTGATGTCGCGGTCGAGGTCTTTGAGGATGCGCACCACCCCCGACGACGACGTCGACGAACCGTAGGAGCTGACGGCCATGAACTCGAGCTGGGTGGGCACCGGGATCGCCCTGGCCAGGTCTGTGACGAACATGACCGCGCCCTTGAGCACGGTGATCAGCAACAGATCCTGGCCGGATGCCGCGTCCTGGTAGTCGACGGCGATCTGCGCGGCCATCTCGGCGGTCTTGGCTTTGATCTGCTCTTCCGACAGCAACACCGA
>NZ_LMVQ01000459.1 GCF_001545925.1 Mycobacterium sp. NAZ190054
ACCACGTCCGGGCACCCCCCACCTCCAGCACCTACACCCGTCCCCCACCCGACGCTGTTCCGATCTCGGCGCGTCGGCCCGAGCCATCACGCCGGCGATCAGCAGCGGCGTCATCAACGAGCGCAGCTGGGCCACCGGCCTGCGGCGGTCGATGACCTCGATCACCTGACGCAGCGCCGTCTCGGCGAACACCACGGCCGACCGCGGCGGCGGTGCCTCATGCGGCGGCGCCGGCGGGCGGTGCGCCCGCAGCGCGGGCCGGTGCAGCGTCGGACCGGACGGGAGCAGGCACGGCTGCGCCGACCGCGGCCCGAGGGGCTGAGGGTCAGGTTCGTAGTCGACGACCGGCGAGGTCTTCCAGGTGGTGGTCGACGCGTGATCGGACGGGGATGCGGACATGCGGGCTCTCCAGTGATCGCGGTGGGATCTGCCGGAGAGTTGCAGACCGCTCCATGATCCCACGCACGACAGGCACCCCGGAGCACACGTTGTGCACGGTTTCAGAGAATGCCGTTAACGTGGCAGGGTCCGGGGCGGCAACGAGGTGAGCGGGGGAGGCGGCGCGGCACATGGTGACCAGGCTGTCGGCGTCGGATGCGTCGTTCTTCCGGCTGGAGAACTCGTCGACGCCCATGTACGTCGGCTCACTGCTGATCCTGCGCAAGCCCCGCAACGGGCTGAGCTACGAGACGCTGCTGGCCACCGTCGAACAGCGGCTGCCGCAGATCCCGCGCTACCGGCAGAAGGTGCGGGAGGTGACGCTCGGGCTGGCCCGGCCGGTGTGGATCGACGACCGGGACTTCGACATCACCTACCACATCCGACGCTCGGCGCTGCCGTCCCCGGGCAGCGACGCCCAGCTGCACGAACTGGTGGCCCGGCTCGGGTCCCGGCCATTGGACAAGTCGCGGCCGCTGTGGGAGATGTACCTGGTGGAGGGGCTGGCCAAGAACCGGCTCGCGATCTACACGAAGTCGCACCAGGCGCTCGTCAACGGCATGACCGCCCTGGAGATCGGCCACGTGATCGCCGACCGGACCCAGAAGCCGCCGGAGTTCGGCGAGGACATCTGGATCCCCGGCCGCGAGCCCAGTGACCGGCGGCTGCTGCTCGGCGCCGTCGGCGAATGGATCATGCGGCCGACCGCCCAGGCCGCCGCCGTCCGCACGGCGCTGACCGACGCCGTCACCAACACCGGACAGCTGGTCGACCTCGGGCGTCGCGGTCGTTCTTCGGCGTGATGCTGCTCAGACCGCTCCCGCTGCGGACCGTCTCGCCGATCGCGGTCTGGATCGCCATC
>NZ_LMVQ01000460.1 GCF_001545925.1 Mycobacterium sp. NAZ190054
ACCGCGTCGGAGTCGACGCTCGCCGCCACCGCGGCACGCGTGGTGAGCAGCAGCCACGGCGTCATCGACACCGTCAACGCGATCCACGGCAGGACGCCGTGCCGCAGCACGCCGTCGACCGTGTAGGCGGCGCCCGGTCCCGCGGCGTGCACGGCTGGGCGCTGCTGCGCGGGCACATCGCGCCGGTCTCGGTACTTCCCACGCTGGCGCTGCTGGGCACCCGGCTGCCGGAGGTGATCGCCGGCGCGGCGATCGTCGAGACCGTGTTCGGCTGGCCGGGAATGGCGGCCGTGCTGGTGGACTCCGCGGCCGCCCTCGATTTCCCGCTGCTCGCCGCGCTGACCGTCGCGGCGGCGGTCGCGGTGCTGGCGGGGTCGGCGCTGTCCGATGCGGCGGCGGTCGCGATCGACCCGCGGATCCGGATGGCCGCATGAAGCTGGACGCACCCTGGATCGTGCTGGCCGTCATCGTCGCCGCCGCGGTGGGGATCCCGCTGCTGGCCGGCGACCAGGTCGCCGACTTCGCCGCCGCGTTGCAGCCGCCGACCCCCGAACACCCCGCGGGTACCGACCATTCGGGGTACGACCTGCTCACCCGCACCGCCGAAGGGCTGCGGGTGTCGCTGCTGATCGCCGCGGTCTGCGCCGTCGCGGCCACCGTCCTGGGCCTGGCGATCGGCGTCACCGCGGCACTGGTCGGCGGGTGGCTCGATGCGGTGGTGATGCGGCTCGTCGACGGCGTCAACGCGCTGCCGCACCTGGTGGTCGGCATCGTCATCGCCGCGATGTGGCGGGGTGCGCCGCTGGCCATCATCGCGTCGATCGCGTTGACGCACTGGCCCGCCGTGGCGCGGGTGGTGCGCGCCGAACTGCTCGCGGTCAGCGAGGCGGGCTGGGTGGAGAGCTCCCGGTTGGCGGGCGCCTCGCGGTGGTTCGTCGCCCGCAGCCACCTGGTCCCCGCGGTGACGGCGCAGGCGCTGGTCGCGATGGTGGTGCTGCTGCCGCACGCGGTGTGGCACGAATCGACGCTGTCGTTCCTCGGCGTCGGCCTGTCACCGGACCGTGCCAGCCTCGGCACGCTGCTCAGCGAGGCCCGCGGCGATGTGCTCACCGGTGCGTGGTGGACCCTGGCCGTGCCCGCGGTGGCGCTCATCGCGACCGCGCTGGCACGGTCCGGTGACAGGCCGACGCCGAGGAACGACAGCGTCGATTAGTGCCACACCGCGTGCGGCAGCAGCACCACCATCGCGACCAGCGCCTGCGCCGTCACCGCGGGGACCAGGTGGCTGCGGGCGACGAA
>NZ_LMVQ01000461.1 GCF_001545925.1 Mycobacterium sp. NAZ190054
GTCGACGCCGCGCCGAACACCGGTTTCGGGGTCAACGTGCTCCTGCGCGACGGCGACACCGTGTACCGGACATGGCACACCAACGGCCGCGGCACCGAACAGCTCAGCCACACCTTCCCGTTGATCGCTGTGTGACGTAGCGTCCGTGGATGACCCGGCGGCCGTTCGGGTACCCGGAGGAGATGCCAACCGTGACTCGCACCTTCACCGTCAGTCCGCCGCCCGAACTCGTCGTCGGCTACCTCAAGGACTTCGGGCACGCCGAGCAGTGGGATCCCGGCACCCGGCGCTGTGAGCGCATCGACACCGGCCCCGTCGTCGAGGGCGCCTTCTGGCACAACGTGTCGAGAATTCTCGGGGTCACCACGGAACTGACCTACCAGCTCGAGGAACTGACCGACCGCAGAGTGGTGTTCGTCGGGGAGAACCAGTCGTCCAGGGCCGTGGAGACCATCACCGTCGGCGCCAGGGGCTCCGGCTCGGTGGTCACCTTCCAGGCGGACCTCGAAATGCACGGCTCGGCAAAGCTTTTCAGCCCGCTGCTGAAACTCGCGTTCGAGAAGCGGGCCGGTGACGCCGAGAAGCAGATGGCCGCGGTACTCAACCGGCTGGCGACGGCGTCCGGCTAGCCCGGTGCCAGCCGGTAGATCGCGTCGGCGGCGTCGTCGGTGATGTAGACCGCGCCGTCCGGTCCGGCGACGGCGGCGACGGGCCTGCCCCACCGTGAGCCGTCCTCGGCCTGGAAGCCGCCGACGAGGGTCTGCTGGTCGCCGAGGTCGCCGTCCTGCCACGGATAGAACGACACCTCCGGGGCACGGGGCGGCTGCCGGTTCCACGATCCGTGCACCCCGACCAGCGCGCCACGGCTGTACGGCGCCGGAAGTTCGCCGTCGACGAAGCTCAGCCCCAGCGGCGCCGAGTGGGCGCCCATGCTCTGCTCGACGGGTGGCAGTGCCGCGCAATCCATCTGCGCCCCATCGGGATTGGTTTGCACGTCGCGGATGAACGGCAAATCGGCGGGTCCGCCGTCGGGGTTGCAGTACGGCCAGCCGAGTTCGCGTCCGGGCGTGAGCTCGGCGATCTGTTCGGGTGGGTGGTCACCGACGTACTCGGGGATCACCTGTCCGTAGTCGGGGCCCGGCCCGGGGTAGGCGACGTTGTCGCGACCGTTGTTGGCCGTCCACAGCGCGCCGTCGGGCGCCACCGCCTCGGCGAACTCGGGGCGGCACACGATCAGGTCGGGCAGCTTCGGGTCGCGCTGGTTGTACACCAACGGGGAC
>NZ_LMVQ01000462.1 GCF_001545925.1 Mycobacterium sp. NAZ190054
CGACAACCTGCCGCAGGTCAACGACATCATCACCAACGCGGCGCCGATCCTGGACAGCCAGGTGACCTCCGGCGACGCGATCGAGCAGTGGTCGCGCAACCTCAACGTCATCGCTTCCCAGGCCGCCTGCCAGCATCCCGCCGCGACCGTGCCGATCGCGGCCACGACGCACACCACCAGGATCACCACCGACATCGGCGCGGTCGCCGACAACGCCACCACGCCACCGGCGCCCAGCATCACGGCCGCGGCCAACTGCGTCGGCGCGACGGCGCGGAGCACCTGCTGGACGTAGTCGGTGGACGGCCGGCGGGTCAGCGACCATGCGCCCAGCGCCGCGGTCACCACGGCCGCGCACAGACTCAACACGGCGGCGACGAACATGGGCTTCAGGATACGGGGTGTCGGAGGTGGGTCGTCGTCCCCCGGGCGCCAGGCTTCGCCCGGGGGACGACGCCGTCTATCCCTGCAGTCCCAGCAGCTGTGGCGCGGGCGCCACGGCGGGAACGGCGGGAGCCGGGGGCGGCGCCGCGGGTGACGGCAGCGCCGGAGCGCCGGGTGGCGGTGCGGCCGGGACGGGGCCCGGCACGCTGACCTTGAACCCGTTGATGATCGCCTCGGTGGCGTCCGCGGCGGCCACCACCTGGTCGACACTCGTGGTGACCGACAGCGACACCAGGTAACGGTCGGGTCCCGCGGTCGCGATGACATGGCGCCGGGAGGTGTTCAGCGTCATGTTGTTCTCGCGGTAGGTGCCCTCGATCAACGAGGACGGCATGCCGCCGAAATCGGCCAGCGATGCGTCGGTGGTGCGCCACGCCGGCAGCTTCTGGCTGTCGATGAAGCCGTGGCTGATGGCCTCTTTGGGGTCGAATTCGCCGATCAGCTTGTAGACGACCACCTGGGCGTTCGAGGAGTACAGACCGTTGCCGCCGACCCGGTCGGCGAGCACCGCGAACGCGTCCGGCACGTTCGGGTCGGGGATGTGTTCCCAGCCCCGCGGCATCGGCAGCACGATGTTGAGCGCGCGGAAGTCCCGGCTGGACTGGGCCTCCATGGTCACGCCCTTGGCAGCGAAGAACTCGCTGAGCGTGCCCGAGTTCGCCGGCGCGATGGTGGACACCGGGCGGGCGGGCTGTCGGTGTATCAACTGATCTTCATGGGCGGCCAGGCCGTCGGGTCGCTGCTGTGGGGGCTGTTGGCCGGCTCCACCAACAGCGTCACCAGCCTGCTGGTGAGCGCGGGGCTGCTGCTGTT
>NZ_LMVQ01000463.1 GCF_001545925.1 Mycobacterium sp. NAZ190054
TGAAGCGCCCCGGGTTTGATACACACTCGGTTATTGGTGTGCAGCCGATGGGTGGGCTGTGTTTGTAGCGTAGTAGACCTGCTCGTATTCGATCGGTGGGATGCGGCCCAGACGGTGCATGAGCCTGTCGGTGTTGTACCAGTGCACCCAGTCGGCGGTCAGCAGTTCGACGTCGGCCAGCCGGCCCAGGAGGCCACGGCGGAACGGGGAGTCGTCGCGGACGGCTTCGTTCTTGTACAGCCCGATCGTGGTCTCGGCCAGGGCGTTATCGAAGGCGTCGCCAACCGATCCGATCGAGGGCACCAGCCCGGACAAGGCCAGCGTTTCCCCGAATCGCACCGAGGTGTACTGAGAACCCGCATCGCTGTGGTGAATAGTGCTGCCGGACAACGGGTTGCCTTCTCTTCTTCGGAGCTCGGCGGCATGGCGGATCACTCGCCGCACGAACGCGTCGCTCTTGCCGGCTGAACAGGTCCACCCGACGATCCGCCCGGCGTAGGCGTCGATAGCGAACGCGGTGTAGACGAACACCCCGCTAGCCAGTCGCACATAGGTGAAGTCGGCAACGAGCAGCACGTTGGGCGCCGGGACCCGGAACTGGCGGTCCACCAGGTCCGGGGAACGGCCGGCGGCCGGATCAGCGACGGTGGTGCGGACCTTCTTGCGCCGGGTGAGTCCGCGCCAGCCGTGGGCGCGCATGAGGCGTTCTACAGTGCAGCGGGCTACCGCGATGCCCTGTCGTTGCAGGTGGGCCCACATTTTGGTGGCCCCGTAGAGCGACTCGGGCTTGCGGCGGCCGTGCTCGTCGGGCTCGTAATAGCCGGCCAGGATCTCGGTGATGACGGTGTCCCACAGGGCCCGCGCCGAAGGTGGGCGGGCCAGCCAGGCATAGAAGGTTCTCGGGGCGATCGCGCAGCCGTGCTCGGTAAGCACGCGGCAGATCGGAGCGACCCCGAACCGAGCGCGATGCTCGGCGATGAACGCACAGATCAGCGGTGTCGCGGGTCGCTCTCCCGCGCGAAGAAACTTGTTGCCGCTTTGAGGATCTCGATGGTTTCTTCAAGCTCGCGATTCTTGCGCTTGAGCTCGCGCAACTCACGCACGGTATCGGTTGGCACCCCCTCGCGCTGCCCGGTATCAACCTCGCTCTGGGCGACCCAGCGGCGCAGGGTTTCCACCGCCACACCCAAGCGCTTGGCGACCGCGGCAATGCAGGCCGTGCGGCTGTCGTACTCCGCGGTGTG
>NZ_LMVQ01000464.1 GCF_001545925.1 Mycobacterium sp. NAZ190054
CGAGAGGGCTTGGATGGAGACGTCGTGTCCTTCGGCGGCTTTGCGCAGGGCGCCGACGGTGGCCTGGTCTTTGGGGATGTGGGTGAACGGGTCCCAGTGATACCAGCGCATCGCGTTCTGATAGGTCATCTTGTTGATCTCCTCATCGGGGACCTGGTTGGCGGTGAGGACCTCGTCGAGTTGCTCGGGGGCACCGGGCCACATCGAATCCGAATGCGGATAGTCAGCCTCCCAACAGATGTTGTCGATCCCGATGCTGTTGCGGGTGGCCACCCCCACCGGATCAGCGATGAAACAGGTCAGGAAATGCTCCCGGAACACCTCACTGGGCAACTTGCCCCCGAAATCCTGACCCGTCCACGTCGAATGCATCTCATAGGTCCGGTCCACCCGCTCCAGGAAATACGGAATCCACCCCGTCCCCCCCCTCGGACAACGCGATCTTCAACTCCGGATACTCCTTGACCGGCCGCGACCACAACAAATCCGCCGCCGCCTGCACGATATTCATCGGCTGCAACGTGATCATCACATCCATCGGCGCATCCGCCGCCGTGATCGCCAACCGCCCCGAAGACCCGATGTGCACATTGAGCACCGTGTCGGTATCGACCAACGCATCCCACATCGGCTTCCAATGCTCGAAATCATGAAACGACGGATACCCCATCGCCGCCGGATTCTCGGTGAACGTCAACGAATGCACCCCACGGGCGGCATTACGCCGAATCTCCTTGGCGCAGGCCTCGGGATCCCAGATCACCGGCAACGTCATCGGAATGAACCGCGCCGGATACGCCCCGCACCACTCCTCGACATGCCAATCGTTGTAAGCCTGCACCAACGCCAACGAGAACTCCGCATCCTCGGTGGCGAACAACCGACCCGCAAACCCCGGAAACGACGGAAAACACATCGACCCCAAAATCCCGCCGGCATTCATATCCTTGACCCGCTCATCAACCTGCCAACACCCCGGCCGGATCTCATCCAAACCCTGCGGCTCCAGCCCGTACTCCTCCTTCGGCCGACCCGCCACCGCATTCAACGCCACATTCGGAATCACCACATCCCGGAACTGCCACGTATCGCTACCGTCCGGGTTATGCACCAACCGCGGCGCCTCATCCAAATACCTCCGCGGCAAATGATTCTTGAACATATCCGGCGGCTCAACGATGTGATCATCCACGCTGATCAAAATCATCTCGTCCTTGTTCAT
>NZ_LMVQ01000465.1 GCF_001545925.1 Mycobacterium sp. NAZ190054
CCGTGGGGTACCGGTCCTGCGGCTGCTTGGCCATGCCGCGCGCGACGACGTCGTCGAACGCCCGGCTGACGCCGCGGCGCATGATGCTCGGCCGCGGCGGCGCCGCGAACATGTGCGCGCTCCACACCTGCCGCACATCGGCGGCCTCGAACGGCGCCCGACCCGTCAGCGACTCGTACAGCAGACACGCCAACGAGTACACGTCCGACGCCGGGCCGCCGCGTTCGCCGCTGAACCGCTCCGGGGCCATGTACGCGCTCGATCCGACCACCAGGCCGGTCGACGTCACCGACGCCTCCCCGCCGCCGTGCGCGATGCCGAAGTCGACCAGGTAGGCGAAGTCGTCGGGGGTCAGCAGCACGTTCTCGGGCTTGATGTCGCGGTGGATCAGCCCGTTGGCGTGCGCGGCGTCCAGTGCCGCGGCGACCTGCCGGATGATCGCGACCGCCCGCTCGGGCGGCAGCGCCCCCTCGGCGCGCAGCACCTCCTTGAGGCTGGCGCCCTCGACCAGCCGCATGTCGATGTAGAGGACGCCGTCGATCTCGCCGAAGTCGTGCACCGGGATCACGTGCGGTTCCTGCAGCCGGGCCGCGATCCGCGACTCCCGGCGGAACCGTTCCTGGAAGCTGCGGTCGGCGGCCATCTCCGGGCGCAGCAGCTTGATCGCCACCATGCGCTCGCGCGCGGTGTCGTAGGCGCGGTACACCTCGCCCATTCCCCCGACCCCGATCACCGACTGCAGCTCGTAGGGCCCGAACCGGGTGCCCAGCCGAGAGCCGCCCTTCGGGGTGCTCACATCCAATCCTTCCGTCGTCGACCGGCAGCGCCGAATAGGCTTCCCCAACCACGGGCCAGCCTAATGGGAATTGATCAGCGAGTCTTCAACCGGGATGGCTAGGGGTTGAGGGGAAGCTGGTCACCGAGCCGCTGGCCGGTGAGCACTGTTGCGGCCTGGAGTGCTGGTCGACTCCTAGCGTTAGATCGTGCCACGGCCGGTTGGTGAGGTCACCTATAGCGCTGATGGGGTGTCGTGCCTCGAGCACTGATCCATTAGGTTGCCGCCGGGTGTCCTTCGGCTCGAACAGGTTTTACCCTCGATCCGTGGACTGAAGTGGTTGATGTGTCTGCTGGGGTTGTTTTTCGTCGTGTAGGGGTGTGGGCACGAGGTAGTCGCTGGTCTGTCCAGCTTTTCCTGTGTGTTCCGGTAGGGCCTGTTCGG
>NZ_LMVQ01000466.1 GCF_001545925.1 Mycobacterium sp. NAZ190054
GGCCGTGGGTGGTACGAGTGACACCTTTTCGTCGGTGCTCATCGGCGTGCCGGGT
Organism: Mycobacterium sp. NAZ190054; assembly: GCF_001545925.1. GTDB lineage: Bacteria > Actinomycetota > Actinomycetes > Mycobacteriales > Mycobacteriaceae > Mycobacterium. The sequence continues at coordinate 56 of NZ_LMVQ01000466.1, forward strand.
TCGGGCGGCTCGCAGGCATTGATTCTCGACGGTCATGCCCTGGCCAGACAGGGACAGGCCGCCCGGGTGCTGACGGGTCCGCGCTGGCGGTTGGGGGCCCGTGACGTCGCGGCGCTGTGGCGGCGGGCGGTCACCCTCGTCGCCGCCGGCTCGGCACCGGACACCGAGTCGGCGACGGCCGAGATCGTCGCGGCATTGGGGCCCGACGCCGACGCCGCGTGCCTGGCCGACGCGATCTGCGACCCCGGCCCGGCCGCGGCGTACTCCGAGGACGGGCACGCCAGGATCGTCGCGCTGGGCCGTGAGCTGACGGCGTTGCGGGCACATCTGGACAGCCCGCTGCCGGATCTGCTCACCGAGGTGCGTCGGGTGCTCGGCATCGACACCGAAGTTCGTGCCGCGCAACCGGTCTCGGCGGGATGGTCGGGCACCGAGCAACTCGACGCGTTCGCCGACGTGGTGGCCGACTTCGCCTCACACGGGGCGGCCACGGTGTCGGCTCTGCTGGCCTACCTCGACACCGCAGAACAGGTCGAGAACGGCCTGGCGCCCGCCGAGGTCACGGTGTCCTCCGACCGTGTGCAGATCCTGACCGTGCATGCGGCCAAGGGGCTGGAATGGCAGCTCGTCGCCGTACCGCACCTGTCCGGGCGCATCTTCCCGTCCACCGCGTCCCCGCGCACGTGGCTCACCGACGCCGCCGACCTGCCGCCGCTGCTGCGCGGTGACTGCGCGACGGTGTCCGAACACGGCGTGCCGGTGCTCGACACCTCCGATGTCGTTGACCGGAAAGGCCTGTCGGACAAGATCTACGAGCACAAGCGCAGCCTGGACCAGCGGCGCACCGACGAAGAGCGCCGCCTGCTGTACGTGGCGATCACCCGGGCCGAGGACACGCTGCTGGTGTCGGGCCACCACTGGGGCGCCACCGAATCCAAGCCGAGGGGGCCGTCGGCGTTCCTGGTGGAGCTCAAGGACACCATCGACGCGTCCGTCGCCGCGGGCGCGCCGTGCGGGACCGTCGACGTGTGGGCCGAAGCCGCAGCCGAGGCCGACGACCTCGAACAGCATCGTGAAGAAGACCACCTTCTGGTACACGATCGGTTCGTGGTACCAGGCGGCGACGTCGGTGAATCCGTCTATGCCGCTGGTGGT
>NZ_LMVQ01000467.1 GCF_001545925.1 Mycobacterium sp. NAZ190054
CAGCCACCCCCGACGCGCTGCAGCATCTGTTGGCGCGAGCCAGCTGGGACGCCGACGAGGTGCGCGACGATCTGCGCGATTACGTGATCGACGCCTTCGGCGACCCGGAGGCGATCCTCGTCGTCGACGAGACCGGCGATGTCAAGAAAGGCAGCCGAACCGTCGGGGTGCAGCGCCAGTATTCCGGCACCGCGGGCCGCATTGAGAACTCCCAAGTGGCGGTGTATCTGACCTACGCCGCACCCCGAGGACACGCCCTGATCGACCGGGCCCTGTACCTACCCAAGTCCTGGACCGAGACACCGCAACGCTGCATCGATGCGGGAATCCCCAACGGAGCACGACGTTTTGCCACAAAACCCTCCCTGGCCAGGACGCTGATCGCCCGCGCTGTGGCGGCCAAGGTTCCCGCCGGCTGGGTGGCCGGTGATGAAGTCTATGGAGCTGACCCGCACCTGCGAGCCGATGTCCGCACCCACGGTCTGGGCTACGTGCTGGCGATCGCGGCCAACCGGCGTGTCCCTACCCACGCCGGCCAGGTCCGTGTCGACAAACTGCCAGCACTGATTCCGACGCATGCCTGGCAACAGCATTCCGCTGGTGCTGGTGCGCACGGGCCGCGGCTGTACTCCTGGGCGTGGTTTCGGCTCCTGCCCGAAGACGACACCGACCAGGGTGTGCACCATTTGCTGATCCGCCGCAACGACTCCACCGGTGAGCTGGCCTACCTGCGCTGCTATTCACCTCGACCAGTCCCACTGCGAACCTTGGTGGCCGTGGCCGGCCAGCGGTGGCGCATTGAAGAATCGTTCCAATCCGCCAAAGGACTCGTCGGCCTGGACCAGCATCAGGTCCGACGGTGGAAATCCTGGTATCGCTGGACCACCCTGGCCATGCTCGCGCACGCCTTCCTGGCTGTCGCTTGCGCTGCCGAGCGCGACACCACCTCAACCCCGGCGGGCCTGATCGCGCTGACCGTCAACGAGTTTCGACGCCTCTTCGACGCGCTGCTACTCGTCACCAACCAGACCATCACCAGCCTGCTGGCCTGGTCACGATGGCGACGACAACACCAATACCGAGCCCGGCAATCGCACTACCGACGACGCGAACAACAATGAACTCGATCTACGGCTGCAGTACTA
>NZ_LMVQ01000468.1 GCF_001545925.1 Mycobacterium sp. NAZ190054
CGGCCCATGCTGGCAGCCCTGCGCTTCGCGTGTCAATATGGCGTCCGGAAATGGCCGTACATTTACGACGTCGGGAGGCTGTGCGTGGTCGAGGGCTTGAGCAGCGAAGAGACCCTGCTGGTGGCGGAGTTCCCACAGCAGGTGGGCAACACCGACGGCATCCCGTGGGACATGCGGGCCGCGGCCAACCGCCTCAACATCGCGACCGCGATCCTGGCCGAGAGCGGCACGGACGAGGGGTCGCGCCGCCGCATCGCGTTCTATCGCGGTCTGCTCGGCGAGATCGACGACCCGGCCGGCCGGGGCCGCGTCCCCCGCACGATCGTGGCCTTCGATCCCGGCCGGGCCTCGCTGGTCGAACTCAACGGTGACCTCGCGTCCGCGCGCAGCGTCGCGGTGCTGGTTCCCGGGGTGAACACCACGATCGAGGGCTCGGCGGCCAACACCGCGACCGCGCAGCGGTTCGTGGCGGCGACCGGCGGCGACGTCGCGGTGATCACCTATCTGGGCGGACCGTTCCCGCAGGTGCACAACCCGGCCGACGTGCTCTTCGACGCGGCCGACCCGCGGTATGCGCTCGACATGGCGCCGCGGCTGGTGGCGTTCAGCGAAGACGTCGACCGTCGGGTGCCCGACGGTGTGCTGGTGACCGTGCTCGGCCACTCGTACGGCGGATCGATCGTCGGTACCGCCGAGACCCTCGGGCTGACGTCGGACCGCACGGTGTTCCTGGCCGCCGCGGGCGCCGGGGTCGGGGTCGACGACGCCGGCGACTGGCACAACCGCAACCCCGCCGTGCAGCGCTACTCGATGACCGCCCCCGGCGACTTCATCGAGCTGGTGCAGGGCATCCCCGGCGGACCTCACGGCGTCGACCCGGACCAGATGGCCGGTGTGACCCGTTTGCGCACAGGGGTTTACGACGACGGCACCCCGGTGGCGGGCTGGGGTGCGCACAGCGGCATGCTCAACCGGCCCTCGGATGCGTGGCGCACGATCCTGGCGGTCATCACCGGCGACCACGACCGGCGGTGACGACGCCGGCTTCTAGGTGTAGGCGACATGCACCCGGTGGATGCGGCCCTCGAACGGGAACGGCGCGCGCTCACGGTAATCCAGCGACACCGGCGAGCCCAGGCAGGTGCCGATGTCGAGGCAGTCGTTGGCGGTGAACAACAGCGGCGCGCTGACCGGGACCACGCCGGTGGCGAGGGTTTCGCCGTTTCGGGCCACGGTGATGTCGAGCGGCCCGGCGGGGCGGGGTTCGGCGTACCGGGTGGTGACGGTGATGGTGGCCCGCCCCGGCGGCAGCGGTTTCTCGGACCGGATCTTGGTGCGCGACAGGATGAACAGGTTGTACTCGTAGCAGAGGTGACCGTGCTCCATGTACAGGGTCAGACCGCCTGCCGCCGCACCCAGGGCATAGAGCACACCGTTGGCCTCGGCGGGGATGTCGGCGTCGATGGTGACCACGTTGTTCTTGTTGCCCAGCGCGGGGGCACAGAATTCGGGCATCCGCACCGTGTCGCCGGAGAACTCCCACTCCCGGTAGGGCGGAGCGATGCGCAGCTCGGGATGGTAGACGGGCACCCACAGGCCGCCACCGATGGGCAGGACCTCGTTGCGGGCCGCTTCCACCATGAACATCTCCCGCATCTGGGCGAGCTTCTCCGGCATCTGGCCGGCGAGATCATGGGCCTGCGACCAGTCCTCGTCGAGGTGGTAGAGCTCCCATGTGTCGTCATCCGGTGTCCAGGTCGCGATGCCCGGCGGTTGACCCGGTACCCACGGCAACCGCGGTCCACGCGCCGATGCCATCCAGCCGTCGTGATAGATGCCGCGGCTGCCCATGATCTCGAAGTACTGGGTCTTCTTGCCGCCGGGCGCGTCCCGATCGGCCAGGGTGCGGGCGAAACTCGCTCCGGCGAGTGGAATCTGGGGTTGTCCGTTGACCACCTGGGGTGGCTCGATGCCGACCACCTCGTAGATGGTCGGGACGACGTCGTTGCAGTGCAGGAACACCTCCCGCGGCGCCGGTTCCGGGGTGATCTTGGCCGGCCAGCGCACGGCCATCGGGTTGCGCGTGCCACCCAGATGGGAGGCGAGCAGTTTCATGCCCTTGTACGGCGTGCTGCCTGCCCACGCCCACGCTGCGTGGTACTGGTTGTCGACCAGTGGAGAACCGAGCACATCCAGTCCGCCGAGGGCGTCGAGCGCGTCGATGTGCTGGCGCACTGTGGTGGGAATCCCGTTCTGCGCCAACAGCTCGGCGATCGTGCCGTTCTGGCCCTCGCCGGAGGAGCCGTTGTCACCCCAGATGTAGAAGAACAACGTGTTCTCGGCGTAGCCCAGCGAGTCGAGCTCGTCGGCGATGCGGCCCACCTGGACGTCGACGTGTTCGGCGTAGCCGGCGGCGACCTCCATCAGGCGGCGCTGGAACGGCTTCTCGTCCTCGGGGATGTCGTCCCAGGCCGCGAGCTCGGGATCACGCTCGGTGAGGGCGCAGTCGGGCGGGATCCAGCCCTTGTCCTTGGCGCGGTCGAACACCCGCTGGCGGTAGGCGTCCCAGCCGTCGTCGAACTTGCCGGCGTACCTGTCGGCCCACTCCTTCATGACGTGGTGCGGGCCGTGCAGGCATCCGCTGGCCCAGTACATGAAGAACGGCTTGTCGGCGTTGAGCGCCTTGTGCCGGCGCAGCCAGGAGATGGCGTCGTCGGCCAGGTCCTCTGACAAGTGGTAACCCTCTTCGGGGGTCCGGGGAGGAGGAACAACGGTGGTGTTGCGGACCAGGTTCGGCTCGTACTGTGACGCCTCGCCGGCGAGGAAGCCGTAGAAGTACTCGAACCCCAGACCGGTCGGCCAGTTGTCGAACGGGCCGGCCGCGGTGGTCTCCTCGGCGGGGGTGTTGTGCCACTTGCCGAAGGCCGACGTCGCATAGCCGTACTGCTTGAGCACCTCGGCCACGGTCGCGCTCGATCGTGGGATCTTGCCGGCGTAGCCGTCCCAGTCGTTGGCCAGCTCGGCGATCTGACCGTTGCCGATCTCGTGGTGATTGCGCCCGGTCAGCAGGGACGCCCGGGTCGGTGAGCACATGGCCGTGGTGTGGAACCGGTTGTAGGACACGCCTTCACCGCAGATGCGGTCGAGCGTCGAGGTGGTCACCTCGCCGCCGAACGTCGACGGCAGCCCCGGTCCGGCGTCGTCGATCAGGACGATGACGATGTTGGGTGAGTCGTCGTGCAGACGCCTCGGCGCCGGCCGCGGGCTGTAGCTCGATTCCTGCAGTGTTCGGCCGGCGATACTGCCCGAGGGGACCGGCGCGAACGGCAACACGCCACCGCCCGGCAGCACCGGGGCAACGAGCCGATCTCCCAACTGTTCAGACAACACGGTCCCTTCCTGTCCGGCGCGTCGCCCGTTGTACCGGGCACCTAACTCTGCACCACCCGCGCCGCACTGTCTCGATATCTCCGGACAGCGGCTCGCCGACGGGCCACAATGAGGTCCATGGCTTCCCGGGCCTCGCGCAGCGCGCCCGTCGACGGGTTCCGGCTGACCTACGACAGGTTCGGCACACCCGGCGCCGCGCCGGTGGTGCTGCTGCACGGCTGGCCGGGATCGCGCCACGATTTCCGGAGGATGGTGCCGCTGCTCGCCGGCCACCTCGACGTCGTGGTCCCGGACCTGCGCGGCTTCGGCGGCTCGGACAAACACGAGGTGTCGGTCAGCCATTTCTACTGCGCGTCGGCGCAGGCGGCGAGCATCGTCGGCCTGATCCGCGAACTGGAGCTGGGCCCGGTCGTGCTCGCCGGGTACGACGTCGGCAGCCGGGTCGCGCAGAGCGTGGCGCGGATGCACACCGACCTGGTCCGCGCGCTGGTGCTCTCTCCCCCGCTGCCGGGCGCGGGCGACCGGGTGCTCACGCCGCAGGCTCAGAGCGAGTTCTGGTACCAGGCGTTCCACCAGCTGCCGCTGGCCACGCAGCTGGTGGACGGCAACCCCGACACCGTCCGCGAATATCTGAGACATTTCTGGGACCACTGGTCGGGCCCCTTCTTCGAGGTCACCGAGGACGATCTCGACGTGCTGGTGTCCGATTACGCTCTGCCGGGCGCCTTTTCGGCCTCGATCGCGTGGTACCGGGCCGGGGCGGGCACCGTGGCGCAGGCGCTGAGCGAGCTGCCGGCCGAGCGCGCCATCAGGATCCACGCCCCCACCGACGTGCTGTGGCCGCGCCACGATCCGCTGTTCCCGTCGCGGTGGGCCGACCGGCTCGGGGACCATTTCACCGACATCCGGCTGCATTTCGCCGACGACGCAGGGCATTTCACACCGCTGGAATGCCCCGAGCTGTTCACCGAACTGGTTCTCGGGGCTGCCCGGTCCAGCCCATCCGATGACTGATGTAATCAGCGGCGGCGACCGTCTGTTTGGCGACCTCCTCGAACCGGTCCACCGCCAGCCGGTACGCTGGACCCGAAACACTCAGCGCCGCAACGACTTGCGAGTGCACGTCGTAGACCGGTGCCGCGACCGCGTTCAGCCCGACCTCGAGTTCCTCGGATACGCTGGCCCAGCCGCGGTTCCGCACCTCGGCCAACTGGTCCTGCAGTTCGGTGACGCCGCGCACCGTGGAGTCGGTGAACGCCGTCAGCGGCGGCTGCACCCGCGACCGCAGTTCGGCCGGGTCGAGACCCGCCAGCAGCACCTTGCCGCTGGAAGTCGCGTAGGCCGGGCAACTCTGCCCCACCCAGGTCCGCAGGGTGATCTCGGCCGGGCCGATGGCCTCCACGATGTTGACGACGCGGTCCTGGTCGAGCACCGCGAGATTGGCGGTCTCGCCGACCTCGGTGCTGAGCGCGTCGCAGGCCTCCTGGCCGATCTTGACCAGGTCGATCTGGCCCGCGGCGACGTGCGCCAGCCGCGGGATCGCGAAGCCGAGGCGGTACTTGCCGCGTTCGGAGACCTGCTCGACGTACCCGCGCGCCTCCAGCGCGGCGACCAGCCGTGACACCGTGGACTTGTGCACACCCAGTTCGGCGGCGATCTCGGTGACCCCGGCCTGGCCGAGTTCGGCGACGATCTCCAGCGCTCTCAGTGCGCGGTCGACAGATTGCACGGCGGCAGGAGGATCTGCGGGTGTGCGGTCGTCGTGGGCGCCCATCGGGCAGTCAGCCTACGCGCCCGTGCGGCCGGCGATGCCGACCCGCTGCCGGACCGGGGCGTCATGCGACCGCCAGCCGGGACACCACCCACGACTGGAACTCCGCGAGATGGTGTTCGGCCGGCACCAGGACCCCGCCATCGCGGTAGGCGCGCGAGGACATCGCCGGTTGTGTCCGTTCGCATGCCTGGAAGTCCTGCAGGTTGACCCGGTGGAAGAGCTCGGCGGACCGCGACACGTCGCGCGCCGACCCGACCACGTCGCCGGTGTAGAGCCAGTCGCATTCCACCACGGTGCGATCGACGGCGACCGGGTACATGCGGTGGAAGATGACGTGGTCGGGGACCAGATTGATGAACACCGTGGGTTTGACGGTGATCGCGAAGTAGCGCCTGTCCTGTTCGTCGGTGATGCCGGGCAGGCGCTCGAAGCCGGTGCCGCCGTCGACGGTGAACCCGGCCACCTCGGCGCCGAACTGTGCGCCGAGGCCGATGTTGGCCTGGGCCGCCACGCCGCGCGCGAACTCGGGGACGACCCCGACCAGCTCGGGGTGGATGGAGCTGCAGTGGTAGCACTCCATGAAATTCTCGACGATCAGCTTCCAGTTGGCGGCCACCTCGTAGACGACACGGTGGCCCACGTCCAGCCCGCCGATGCCGTAGCGGTTGACGGCGTCGGGGTCACCGAGCGTCTTGGCGGCCTCGGCCATCACCTCCTCGAACGGCGGCGGGGTGTCGGCCAGACACACCCAGGCGTAGCCGAGCCATTCGGTCAGCGCCACCGGCACCAGCCCGTAGCGGTACCGGTCGATGGGGGCCCCGGCGTCGTCGGTCAGCGTCCCGATGTTCGGTGCGGCGACGAGTTTGCCGTCCAGCGCGTAGGTCCACGAGTGGTACGGGCAGCGCAGGGTGCGTTTCACCTCGCCGTCGTCCTCGACGCACAACTGTGCGCCGCGGTGGCGGCACACGTTGAGGAAGGCGCGGAGCAGTCCGTCACGGCCGCGGACCAGCAGCACGCTCTCCCGGCCCACCTGGACCTTCTGGAACCGGCCCGGGGCGGCCAGGTCGGACGACCGCGCGGCGCAGAACCACATGGCCTCGAAGATGTGTTCCTGTTCGGCGGCGAACACCTCGGGACTCGTGTAGTAGCGGCCGCCGAGCGTGGTGAGCAGTGCGGGCGCGAGTTTTCCGGTCATGCGGTCACCAATCTGCGGGGGTCGAACAGCGAGATCGGGTGCGCCGTCGCACCGGACAGGGCCAGGTCGGCGAGGATCTCCCCCACCACGGGCACGAATTTGAATCCGTGCCCCGAGAATCCGCACGCCACCGTCACATGCACGCTGTCGGGGTGGCGCGCGATCACGAAATGCTGGTCGGGCGTGTTGGAGTACATGCAGGTGGCCGAATGCAGGCAGGGACCGTCGAGGGCCGGCAGCAGCTGGGCCACCCTCTCACGCATCTCGCGGATCTCGTGGTCGTGAACGGTGCGGTCGATGGTCTCCGGGGTGCATTCGACCCCCTTGCGGAAGAACGCGACCTTCACCCCGCCGCGAGGCCCGTCGATCGCCGGGAACCCGTAGATCTGCTGGCCCGCGGCGTTCTCGTCGATGAAGATCGGGTGTTCGACGAACGGGGCGGTGCCGCCGACCGGGTCGAGCCAGTAGAGCACCTGCCGTTCGACGGTGATCGGGATGCCGAACGCGGCGAGCAGCTGCGGGGCCCACGCGCCGGGGCAGATAACCAGCTGGCCGGCGGTGTACACCCCGGCCGCCGTGCGCACCGTCACGCCACCGGATGTCTGGGCCCACTCGATCACCTCCTCGCCGAATCTCAGTGCAGCGCCTGACTTCTCGGCGAGGTCGAGATGTGCCTGGACGGTCAGTTCTGGGCGGGCGAAGCCGGCCTTGGCTTCGTACAACGCGATGTGACCGGGTTGCGGGGCGAAGTTCGGGAACCGCGCGCGGATCTCGTTCCCGTCGAGCACGTCGTGCGGCAGGTCCCACTGCCGGCTGGCCCGCAGGCTGCCGGCCACGGTGAGACAGTCCGGTGGTCCGCTGAACAGTCCGCCGGTCAGGCGGTACACCTCGCGTCCGCTGTCGCCGGCCAGCCGCTCCCACAGTTCGTAGGCGCGCAGCAGCAGCGGTACGTAGGCCGGGTCCTCGAAGTAGGACTGCCGGATGATGCGCGATCCGCCGTGGCTGGAACCCCGGTCGTGGGCCGGGGTGAACTTCTCCAGCCCGAGGACGCGCTGACCGCGCGCGGCGAGGTGGTAGGCCGCGGCACTTCCCATGCCGCCGAGACCGATCACGATGACGTCGAAAGCCATTGCGCTACCTCTTGATCCGCGTCATCTGCGGGTCCACGACGGGCTCGGCGTGGACGGTGGCGCTGTGCGTGGCGCCGCGGTAGTCGACCGTGACGACGGCGCCGATGCCGACATCCGCGGGCAGCCACGCGTAGGCCAGGGTGCGGCCGACGGTTGCGGAGTATCCCGCGCTGGTCACATAGCCCACCGGAGCGCCGTCGACGAACACCGGTTCCTTGCCCAGCACGGCCGCGTCGGTGTCGTCGAACACAATGCTGCGCAACACCGTGTCGGGTGCACCGGCCCGCTGCAGCGCGGCCTTCCCGACGAAGTCGGTGGCCTTGTCCATCCGTACTGCGAAGTCGAGCCCGGCCGCGGCGGGCAGGTGCTCGGCGGTCATGTCGGTGCCCCAGCTGCGATAGCCCTTCTCGATGCGCAGGCTGTTGAAGGCGATCCGCCCGGCCGGGATGATGCCGTGCGGTGCACCGGCCTCGGCGACCAGATCCCACAGCGCGGCGCCGTATTCGGCGCCGGTGTAGATCTCCCAGCCGAGTTCGCCGACGTAGGAGACCCGCATCATCGTGACCGGGATGGCGTCGAGATGGGTGCGGACGGCGCGGAAGTACCGGAACGCCTCGTGGGACACGTCGGCGGCGCACAGGGGTGCGATCACGTCACGGGCCGAGGGCCCCCAGACCCCGAGACAACAGGTGCCGCCGGTGATGTCACGCAGCACCACATCGGCGGGCTTGTGCCGCGTCAGCCAGTCGAAATCCATGGGTGAGTTCGCGCCGACCTGGAAGGTGTCCGGGGCCAGCCGGGCGACTGTGAGATCGCTTCGGATCCCGCCGTGTTCGTCGAGCAGCAGGGTGTAGGTGACCGAACCGACGCTCTTGTCGATGTTGTTGCTCGTGATGCGCTGCAGGAACGCCGCGGCGCCGGGGCCGGACACGTCGTAGCGGGTCAGCGGCGTCATGTCGTACATGGCCACGTGCTCACGGGTCCAGTGCGCCTCGGCGATCGAGATCGGCGACCAGAACCTCGCCGCCCACTCGTCGCGGCGCGGAACCGGCAGACCGTCGTCGAACAGGCGCTGGGCCAGTGCGGCATTGGACTCGAACCAGGCGGGCCGCTCCCAGCCGCCGCCTTCGTAGAAGTACGCGCCCAGGCCGGTGTGACGGGCGTGGAACGGGCTGGTCCGCAGCCCCCGCAGCCCGGTGCGGTACTGGTGCGGGTGGATGACGTCGTAGACCTCGACGAACGCCTGGGAGCTGGTCTGCATGATGAACTTCGGACTGCGGGCGACGTCCTCGAACCGGTACAGGTCGCATTCGTGGGTGTCGATCGACGGGACGCCGTCGACGATCCACTCGGCCGTCGCCTTGGCGACCCCGGCCGAATGAGTGACCCACACCGCTTCGGCCACCCAGAATCCGGGCAGCTCGCGGTGTTCACCCATGATGGAGAAGCCGTCGGGGGTGAAGGAGAAGATGCCGTTGAACGCCTCTTCGACCTTCGAATCCTGCAGTGCCGGAATGAGATCCGCGGCGGCGCGCCAGGCGGGCGCGAAGTCCTCCTCGGTGAACGGCATCATCGACGGCATCGGCTCGCCGGCGGTGTCGGCGAGCAGGGTGGCGATGTCGACCGGCATCGGCCGGTGGCTGTAGGAGCCGATACCGAGCCGGTCGACGTGCTCACGGAAGTAGAGATCCTGATCCTGATGGCGCAGGATCGGCAGACCGGCCTCGGAGAGTTCGGTGTTGCGCCCGACGAGCTCGGCGATCTGTCCGGTGCGCGCGTACTGGTGGGCCATCGGCACCAACGGCAGCACGAGGCCCACCTGACCGGCGAGCTGGGCGCCCCAGAAACCGGCGGCGCACACCACGATGTCGGCGGCGAGCACGCCGTCGGCAGTGCGCACCCCGGTGACGCGGCGTCCGTTGTCGACGATGCCGAGCACCTCGGTGTGGGGACGCAGGGTGGCGCCCCGGGATTCGGCGCGGCGGGCCTGGGCCTCGGCGGCGCGCAGCGCTTTGGCCAGGCCGTCGGCCGGGGTGTGGAAACCACCGAGGATGCGGTCGGGGTCGACCAGCGGATGCAGCCGGACGCACTCGGCCGGGGTCAGCAGGCGACCCTCGATGCCCCACGACTGCGCCCACCCGGCCTTGCGGTGCAGATCGGCCCAGCGCTGCGGCGTGGTGGCGACCTCGAGCCCGCCGACCGGGTTGAACGCCCAGCCGTCGGGGTGCTGCAGCGCGGTGAACTTCTCGACCGTGTACCGGGCGAAGGCGGTCATCGTCTTGGACGGGTTGGTCTGGAACACCAGTCCCGGCGCGTGGGAGGTCGAGCCGCCGGTGGCGAACAGCGGTCCGCGGTCGACCACGGTGACGTCGGTCCATCCGCGGGCGGTCAGCTCATCTGCCAGCGAAGTGCCGACGATGCCGGCCCCGATCACGACGACTTTGGGCATGTGTGGACCGCTTTCATATGGAAAACCCTGTTGTTGCGTATTACGCAATACGATGCGCTATACGCAACAGATCATCCACCCTGGACGGGTGCCGCGCAAGACGGAAACACCTTCGGACTTGCTGTGAGAAACGGGGTGTCGGAACCGCCGGACATACTCACGGCGACAGAGGAGGCCGGGATGACGGACGACCGCGGCGAGGACGTGCCCACCGAGATTTCCTCGTCAACAGATGATGACGCGTCACCAAACGATGACGACCAAAACACGACAGGCACCCGACCCACGCCGTGGTGGCAGGACCACCCGGAAATCAGAGCATTGGTCGCCCGCACCGAAGCCGAGATCTTGAGCCGCCCCGAACGGCCTCCGATCGACTATCCCGACCCGCTTCTCCAGGACATCTTCACGGGAAACAGTATCCGCGAATTACGGGATGCCCGTGACGATCTCGCGCGAGCCAAGATCCGCTACGACGAAGCCGTCCGCACCGCGCGCCGACTCTGCCTGTCCTGGGGGCAGATCGGCACGATCCTCGGCGTCTCCCGCCAGCAACTGCACCGGCGATACCGCGACCCGCCAGGCTAGGCCCCGGCGTCTCCGGATTCCGCCGGCTCCGTGGGCCCCTGCGCAGGCAGCAACGCCTCCAGCGCCGACCCGGTGATGCGACGGAACGCCCGCCGCGGCCGGTTCGCGTCCAGGATCGCCACCTCCAGCGTGGCCGGACCGAGCGCGCGAGGCTCGGCGCCGTTACCGCCGGCGCCCAGCGCCGCGACCGCGATCCTCACCGCGTCGGCCAGATCGGCGTTCTCGGTGTAGGACTCGTTCAACGCCGCCGAGATCGGCTCGGTGGTCCCACCCATCACGACGAAGTGCGGTTCGTCGGCGATCGAGCCGTCATAGGTGATGCGGTACAGCTCAGGGGCTTTGGTCTCACCGTAATGGGCGACCTCGGCCACGCACAGCTCGACCTCGTACGGCTTGGCCTGCTCGGTGAAGATGGTGCCGAGCGTCTGGGCGTACACGTTGGCCAGCTGGCGGCCGGTGACGTCGCGGCGCGAGTAGGCGTAACCCTGGGTGTCGGCGAACCGGATCCCGCCGCTGCGCAGGTTGTTGAACTCGTTGAACCGGCCGACGGCCGCGAAGCCCACCCGGTCGTAGAGCTCGCTGACCTTCTGCAGCGACCGCGACGGATTCTCCGCAACGAACAACACCCCGTCGGCGTACGCCAGCGCGATCACGCTGCGGCCGCGGGCGATGCCCTTGCGCGCGAGCTCGGACCGCTCACGCATCGCCTGTTCGGGCGAGATGAAATACGGGAAGCTCACGGCTCGTCACCTCGAACGGGCTCCGCGTCGGGGCCGAAGGTGTCCGCCCGCGAACGACTTTCGATGATCGTGCGGCACACCGAGGCGATCTGCTCCTCGGACACCTCGTGGGCACCTTCGGCTCCGATCAGCACGGCCGTCGGGTAGATGCCCCGCACCAGGTCCGGTCCGCCGGTCGCCGAATCGTCGTCGGCGGCGTCGTATAGCGCCTCGACGGCGACCCGCAACGCCGAGTCGGCATCCCTGACCTGTGCGTACAACTTCTTCATCGAGGACTTGGCGAAGATCGAGCCGGAGCCCACCGACTGGTAGCCCTCTTCCTCGAAGTTCCAGCCACCGGCGGCGTCGAACGACACGATGCGGCCTGCGCCTTCGGGATTCGGATCGTCGACGTCGTAACCGGCGAGCAAGGGCAGCGCGACGAAACCCTGCAGGGCCGCGCCGAGATTGCCCCGCACCATGGTGGCCAGCCTGTTCACCTTGCCGGGAAAGGTCAGCGCCACCCCTTCGAGCTTCTCGTAGTGCTCGAGTTCGACGGCGTACAGCCGGGCGAACTCGACCGCGATCGCGGCGGTGCCCGCGATGCCCGTGACGGTGTAGTCGTCGGTGATGTAGACCTTCTGCACGTCCCGGCTGGCGATCATGTTTCCCTGGGTGGCACGCCGGTCACCGGCCATCACCACTCCGCCCGGATACTTCAGCGCCACGATCGTGGTCCCGTGCGGCACGGCATCCGTCGGTGCGGGCCCGCCCGACCCAGGCAGCAGGTGCGGCGCCTGATGGCGCAGGAAATCCGAGAACGACGACAGGTTCACCCCGCCGTGGGACATGCCCTGCGGCAGCGTGTTAAACGCTCCGGGTAAAGAGGACGGAAAGGCCGGCTGTTCGCGATTCGGCCAGGTCACTGTCCGCCCTTCTGCACGTAGGCCCGCACGAAGTCCTCCGCGTTCTCCTCCAGGACGTCGTCGATCTCGTCCAGCAGATCGTCGGTCTCGTCGGCAAGCTTCTCGCGGCGCTCCTGCCCGGCGGCCGTGCTGCCGGGGAGGTCGTCGTCTTCGCCGCCTCCGCCGCCACGCTTGGTCTGCTCCTGAGCCATCGCTGCCTCCTGCGTAAGTTGCGGGCCCCAACCTCATGCCCGTCGGTCTCTCTACCCTACCGGTCGGATTCGAGATTGCCGGGGATAGCCCGATCAGGTCGTGAGCTGCTCGACGAGTTCGACGGCGCTGTCGACGGAATCGAGCAGCGCCCCGACATGGGCCTTGCTGCCTCGCAGCGGCTCGAGGGTGGGGATCCGCACCAGCGAATCGCCGCCGAGGTCGAAGATCACCGAATCCCAGCTCGCCGCGGCGATGTCGGCACCGAAGCGCCGGAGGCATTCACCGCGGAAGTAGGCGCGGGTGTCGGTGGGCGGGTTCTCGACGGCGTCGAGCACCTGCTGTTCGGTGACCAGCCGCTTCATCGAACCGCGGGCCACGAGGCGGTTGTACAGGCCTTTGTCCAGGCGCACGTCGGAGTACTGCAGGTCGACCAGGTGCAGCCGAGGTGCGTTCCACCCGAGGTTCTCGCGGTTGCGGAACCCTTCGAGCAGGCGCAGCTTGGCCGGCCAGTCCAGCAGCCCGGCGCACTCCATCGGGTCGCGCTCGAGCAGATCCAGGACGTGCGCCCAGGTCTCCAGCACGTGCGTGGCCCGCGGATCGGGGTCCCGGCTGTCGACGAGCTTGGCGACCCGGTCGAGGTAGATCCGTTGCAGCGCCAGACCTGTCAGCTCTCGGCCGTCGGCCAGCGCGACGGTGGCGCGCAACGACGGATCCCGGGACAGCACGTGCACCGCGTGCACGGGACGGGCCAGCGCCAGATCGGACAGGTCCGCGCCGATCTGCGGGCCCTCCTCGATCAGGTCGAGCACCAGCGACGTGGTGCCCAGCTTGAGGTAGGTCGACGTCTCGGCGAGGTTGGCGTCACCGATGATGACGTGCAGCCTGCGGTACTTGTCGGCGTCGGCGTGCGGCTCGTCGCGGGTGTTGATGATGCCGCGTTTGAGCGTGGTCTCCAGGCCGACCTCGACCTCGATGTAGTCGGCGCGCTGGGACAGCTGGAAGCCGGGCTCGTCACCGGAGGGCCCGATGCCGACACGTCCGGACCCCGTCACCACCTGGCGGGACACCAGGAACGGGGTGAGCCCGGCGATGACCGCCGAGAACGGTGTCTGGCGGCTCATCAGGTAGTTCTCGTGCGACCCGTACGACGCGCCCTTGCCGTCGACGTTGTTCTTGTACAGCTGCAGCTTGGCCGCCCCGGGCACGCTGGCGACGTGGCGGGCGGCGGCCTCCATCACACGCTCACCGGCCTTGTCCCAGATGACCGCGTCCATCGGATCGGTGCACTCCGGCGCCGAGTACTCGGGGTGGGCGTGGTCGACGTAGAGCCGGGCACCGTTGGTCAGGATCATGTTCGCCGCACCGACCTCGTCGGCGTCGACGATCGGCGGCGGCCCGGACGAGCGGCTCAGGTCGAATCCGCGGGCATCACGCAGCGGCGATTCGACCTCGTAATCCCAGCGGGTGCGCTTGGCCCGCTGGATGCCTGCGGCCGCCGCGTACGCGAGCACCGCCTGCGTCGACGTCAGGATCGGATTCGCGGTCGGATCCGACGGCGACGAAATGCCGTACTCGACCTCTGTTCCGATGATCCGTTGCATACCGACCAGGGTAGAGGTCGGCGATGTGGCGAGCTCACCAGCCTGCGCAGATCATCGCCCGCCCCCGGCGGACCCGTGGTGAGATCTATCCCCGTGGCCTCCACGACCCAACAACGTCTCGCGGCCGAACGCTGGTTTCTCCGGCGCGGCCTGCCCGCGGTGCTGCGCCCGGGTGTGCTGGTGCGGCGGGTGTGGTCGCGCTCGGCGCCCGCGCTGGCGGGCCTGGCCGTGATGATGACGTTCTCGATGGTCATCGTCGCGGCGACCGGCAAGCACACCGTCGACATCGACGGCACCCCGACTCGCACCGAGTGGTTCGTCATCGCGGTCGTGCTGTTGGTGCTGCCCGCCGCCGCGCTGGTGGGGTGGCTGGTGTCACGCTCGGCGGATCCGCGCCCGCGCGGGGTGGTGTCGGCGGTGTCACTGGCCGTCGCCACGCTCGGCGGGATCTACGGCGGTCCCAGCGCCGGAGTCGTCGTCGACCTGGTCACCGAGGCCGCGCTGGTGGTGCTGATCTTCGTGTGCACCGCCACGGGTCTCGGGGCGGTCCTGGGTTGGGCGGTGCGCATGACGCTGGCCAACCTGGCGTCGGTGGGCAACCTGATCCTCGGCGCGCTGCCGGTGATGCTGCTGACGGTGCTGGTGTTCTTCAACGGCCCGGTGTGGACGATGGTGTCCACGATCAGCCGGCCCCGCCTGTGGTTCGGGTTGTCCTTCCTGATGCTCATCGCCGTCGCGTTCCTGCTGTCGAGCACCTTGAACCGGGTGCGGCCGATCCTGCGCCCGGACGCGAAACGGCCCGAGGACGCCGCGCAGCTGGCCGGCAGCCCGTTCGAGAACATGCCGGACCGGCCGCGCCGGGTCGCGTTGTCGAAGGCCGAACGGCTCAACGTCGCGTTCGTGCTGGCGATGTCGCAGATCGTCCAGGTGCTCACCGTGTCGGTCGTGACGGGCCTGTTGTTCTTCGTCCTCGGGCTCATCCTGATCAGCCCGGAACTACTGGCCGCCCTGACCGACGGCGGCTCCCCCGACGGTGAGCTGCTCGGGATGACGCTGCCGGTGCCGCAGGCGCTGATCCAGATCACGATGTTCCTCATCGCGCTGACGTTCATGTACCTGGCCGCACGCGCGGTCGCCGACAAGGACTACCGGGCGCAGTTCCTGGACCCGCTGCTCGAGGACCTGCGGTTCACCCTGGTCGCCCGGGACCGGTACCGCACCGTGACCGCCAACTCGTAGGCGTTGCAGACTGGGGCCATGCAGCTGACCCGGTTCACCGATCTGGCGTTGCGGGCCATGATGCTGCTCAGCGCGGGCGAGTCCGACGATCAACGGGTCACCACCCGCCACATCGCCGCCGGCGCGGGTGCCTCGGAGAACCACATCGCCAAGGCGGTGTCCCGGCTGGTCGAGCTGGGCCTGGTGGAGGCGCGGCGCGGCCGGGTGGGCGGACTGTCGCTCACCGAGGCGGGGCGGACGGCCTCGGTCGGCTGGCTGGTCCGGGAACTCGAGGGCGACCGCGAGGTCGTCACGTGCGACGGCGGCGCACCGTGCCCGCTGCTCGCCGGCTGCCGGTTGCGCCGCGCGCTGGCCACGGCCAAGGAGGCGTTCTACGCCGAACTCGACCGCTACACCGTCAGCGACCTGGCGCGCAGCCCCGCGCTGACGGTCATCCCGCTGGCGCCGCCGGCGATTCCGGCGCGCTGACCCGGCCTTTCGGCCGCGGTCGCGCACAATGTGCCGGTGTCCGACATGCGGCGGGTCCACGACTGGTTCCTGCAGCGCGGGTTGCCGCTGGTGCTGCCCCGGCGGGTCCGCGCGCGCAAGCTCGTTCAGCGCTCGGCTCCGATGATCAGCGCCGTCGGGGCGCTCACGGCGCTGACGATGCTGCTGGCCGACGTCACCGGCGACTCCCCCGACTACGGGTACGCGCTGCGGCTCGGCGGGATCGCCGTGGTGCTGGTGGCCGCGCCGTTCCTGCTCGAACTACTGCACCGGCTCGGGACCCGCGCAGGGGAACTGCTGCGCCGGTGGGCCGCCGTGCTGGTGATGGCGATCTTCGTCGTCGTGATGCCGCTGACCGTGAGCGGGTGGTCCCGCGCGGCGGCGGCCGAGGCCCCGGTGTTCGTGCTGATCTCGCTGGCCGCCGTGTGGCTGACCTATCTCGGCTTCGGGTCGATCGCCCTGTGGGCGTTCCGGTTCGCCTGGGTGCAGCTGGGCGCGCTGGGCACGCTGATGAGCCGGGCCCTGCCCCTGCTGATGTTGACCGTCGTCGTGTACTTCACCGGCGAGCTGTGGCAGCTCTCGGCCCGGATGACACGCGAAAGGCTCTGGCAAACAATCGGATTCCTCAGTGTCGTGGCGCTGGTGTTCATGGTGGCGACGATCCGGGACGAGGTGAGGGCGCTGCGTCAGGACCGCTCGGCGCAGGACGATCCGGCAGCGCTGCTGGTCGGCACCCCGCTGGAATCGGTGCCCGCCGACCCCGCTGACCGCACCCCGCTGTCGGTCGCCGAACAGGTCAACGTGGTCGCCGTGATGGTGGTCGCGCAGGCCATCCAGGTGGTGCTGTTCACCACCGGGCTGTTCGCGTTCTTCCTCGCGCTGGGCGTCATCGCGATTCCCGACGACGTGACCGTGCTGTGGTCCGGCGAACAGACCTGCGCCGTGGGTGAACCCCCCTGCGCGGGAACATGGTTCGGCGTGCACATCCCGGTACCGCAGACCGTGGTGCACACGTCGTTGTTCGTCGCGGTGCTGTCCGGGCTCTATTTCACGGTCAGCACCAGCGTCGACCCGCTCTACCGGCAGCGCTTCTTCGAACCGTTGATCGCCGACGTGGCCGTCAGCCTGGCCGGTCGTGACGCCTACCTGGGAACCGGAGCGGCCCGCCACCGCGAGGAGACGGGCCGCTGACGGGGTGCTACAGGTACTGCCCCAGGTTCGACTCGGTGTCGATGGCGCGGCTCGCGCTCGACGACTTGCCGGTGACCAGGGTGCGGATGTAGACGATCCGCTCGCCCTTCTTGCCCGAGATCCGTGCCCAGTCGTCCGGGTTCGTGGTGTTGGGCAGGTCCTCGTTCTCGGCGAACTCGTCGACGATGGAGTCGAGCAGATGCTGGATGCGCAGACCCTTCTGCCCGGTCTCCAGGACCGACTTGATCGCGTACTTCTTGGCCCGGTCGACGACGTTCTGGATCATCGCGCCGGAGTTGAAGTCCTTGAAGTACATGACCTCTTTGTCGCCGTTGGCGTAGGTCACCTCCAGGAAGCGGTTGTCGTCGATCTCGGCGTACATCCGCTCGACGACCTTCTGGATCATGCCCCGGATGCACGCGGCGCGGTCGCCACCGAACTCGGCGAGGTCGTCGGCGTGCACCGGCAGGTCCTCGGTGAGGTACTTGCTGAAGATGTCCTGCGCCGACTCGGCGTCGGGCCGCTCGATCTTGATCTTGACGTCCAGGCGGCCGGGCCGCAGGATCGCCGGGTCGATCATGTCCTCGCGGTTGGACGCGCCGATCACGATGACGTTCTCCAGCCCCTCGACGCCGTCGATCTCGCTGAGAAGCTGTGGTACGACCGTGGTTTCGACGTCGGAGCTCACACCGGTGCCGCGGGTGCGGAAGATCGAGTCCATCTCGTCGAAGAACACGATCACCGGAGTACCCTCGGACGCCTTCTCGCGGGCCCGCTGGAAGATCAGCCGGATGTGACGCTCGGTCTCACCGACGAACTTGTTCAGCAGCTCGGGCCCCTTGATGTTGAGGAAGTAGCTCTTCGCCTCCCGGGCGTCGTCGCCACGGACCTCGGCCATCTTCTTGGCCAGCGAGTTGGCCACGGCCTTGGCGATCAGCGTCTTACCGCAACCGGGCGGACCGTAGAGCAGCACGCCCTTGGGCGGGCGCAGCGAGTACTCGCGGTACAACTCTTTGTGCAGGAACGGCAGTTCGACCGCGTCACGGATCTGCTCGATCTGCCGGCCCAGGCCGCCGATGTCGTTGTAGCTGACGTCGGGCACCTCTTCCAGCACCAGGTCCTCGACCTCGGCCTTGGGGATCCGCTCGAACGCGTAACCGGCCTTGGTGTCCACCAGCAGCGAGTCGCCGGGACGCAACTTGCGCGGCCGGTCGTCGCCGAGATCGTCGTCGTAACCGTCGGGCAGGTCCCCGGCGGCCACCAGCGGTTCGGCCAGCCACACGATGCGCTCCTCGTCGGCGTGACCGACGACCAGGGCGCGGTGCCCGTCGGACAGAATCTCGCGCAGCGTGCTGATCTCGCCGACCGCCTCGAAGTGGCCCGCTTCGACGACGGTCAGAGCCTCGTTCAGCCGGACGGTCTGGCCCTGCTTGAGCTCCTTGGTGTCGATGTTGGGCGAGCACGTGAGCCGCATCTTGCGGCCCGAGGTGAAGACGTCGACGGTGTCGTCGTCCTGGACGGAGAGCAGCACCCCGTAGCCGCTGGGCGGTTGGCCGAGGCGGTCCACCTCTTCGCGCAGGGCCAGCAGCTGCTGGCGCGCTTCCTTGAGCGTGTCCATCAGTTTGGCGTTGCGGGCGGCGAGCGAGTCGATGCGCGCCTCCAGCTGATGCACGTCGCGCACACTGCGCGGGCTTCCGGGCTGGCCCCCCGCGTTCTCCAGTTGTTCACGCAGGATCGCCGCCTCACGGCGCAGTTGTTCGAGTTCCGCTGCATCTTCGCTAGACAGACGGCTACTAGGGGATGTCCCAAAGACTTCAGAGGCTTCAGAACGCTCGGACTCACTCATGTTGCGCTCCTTTCCACACCGGTAGTTGGTGCAGTAACAACTTCAAAGCTACCGGCGATTCAGACATTGTGTGCGGTGTAGGAATTCGACACACCAGCACCACTGTTAACCTTTCTAGATCAGTCGGCCGAACGGAAGGACAGCCGTGACCCTGAAAACCCTCGTCACCAGCGTGACCGCTGGGGCAGCAGCAGCCGCGACACTCGGCGCTGCGGCCGTGGGTGTGACCTCGATTGCCGCCGGTGCAGGTATCGCCGCGGCGTCGCCCGCCGTTCTGGCCCCGCTGCCCGCCGCACCCGCACCCGACCTGCAGGGCCCGCTCGTCTCCACGTTGAGCGCGCTGTCCGGCCCGGGTTCGTTCGCCGGCGGCAAGGCCAGCTACGTCCAGGGCGGCCTGGGCCGGATCGAGGCCCGGGTTGCGGACAGCGGGTACAACAACGCCGCGGCCAAAGGGTATTTCCCGCTGAGCTTCACCGTCACCGACATCGACCAGAACGGCCCGGTGGTGACCGCCAACGTCACCGCGGCGGCCCCGTCGGGCGCCGTGGCGACCCAGCTCCTGACGTTCGTCGCCGGCCCCAGCCCGACCGGCTGGCAGCTGTCCAAGCAGTCGGCGATGGCGCTGATGTCTGCGGTGGGCTGATTTTCCGCACGATCCTGATCCGCAGCGCCGCCACATTAGTGGCGGCGCTCGGCGTAGGTGGGTGCAGCACCGCCGAGCACCCCGCCGCGGGCCCGGCACCCAGCCCGCCGGCCGTCACGTCGTCGACACCGCCGCCCGCCCCGGTCCCGGACACCCCCGGCGGTCCGCCGTTGCCGCCGCCCACCGCGCTGACCGACGTGCTGGCGCGACTGTCCGACCCGGCGGTGCCCGGTGATCAGAAGATCACGCTGATCGAGAACGCCACCCCCGCCGAGGCGCAGGCGCTGGAGCGCTTCGCAGTGGCCCTGCGGGACAACGGCTCACTGCCCCTGGCGTTCGAGGCCCGCGACCTCGTCTGGTCACAGGAAGACCCCGGCAACGTCGTCGCGACCGTGGCGATCACCCCGGCCAACCCGCCCGGCGCGCAGTTCACCTTCCCGATGGAGTTCGCGCCCTCGGACGGCTCCTGGCAACTCACCCGGCAGACCGCCGATCTGCTGCTGGCGCTCGACGACGCCCCGCGCTGACGATGTGGATCGGTTGGCTCGAGTTCGACGTCCTGCTCGGCGATGTGCACTCGCTCAAACACAAGCGGTCGGTCATCCGGCCGGTGATCGCCGAACTCACGCGCAGGTTCCCCGTCTCGGCCGCCGAGACCGGTTCCCAGGACCTGCACCGCCGTGCCGGGATCGGCGTCGGCGTCGTCGCGGCCGACCGCGCCCGGGTCGTCGAGGTGCTCGACGCCGCAGAGCGGTTGATGGCCGCCCGGCCCGAGCTCGAACTGCTCTCGGCCCGGCGCGGACTGCGCACCAGCGACGACGACTAGGCCGGGGTGATGCGCTTCCTGCGCAGCGGGACCGGCGCCACCGCGCCCGGCGCGAGTTTGCGTGCGCTGATCAGGAACGCGGTGTGCCCGCGCATCGAGTGCTCCGGACGCACCGCCAGTCCCACCACGTGCCAGCCGCGCTGCATGCTCTCCCACGCTCTCGGCTCGGTCCAGCACTGCTGTTCGCGCAGCGTCTCGACCGTCTTCGACAGCTGGGTGACCGTCGCGACGTAGACCATCAGGACCCCGCCTGCGACGAGCGCGTCACCGACCGCGCCGAGCACCTCCCACGGCGCGAGCATGTCCAGCACGACCCGGTCGACCTCCGGCCCGGCGTAGTCCGCGACGTCGGCGGTGACCAGGTCCCAGTTCGGAGGCTGCTCCCCGAAGAAGGTCACGACGTTGCGCAGCGCGTGCTCGGCGTGGTCCTCGCGCACCTCGTAGGACGTCACGCGCCCGTCCGGCCCGACCGCACGCAGCAGCGAGCAGGTCAGCGCGCCGGACCCGGCGCCGGCCTCCAGCACCCGCGCGCCGGGGAAGATGTCCCCCTCGTGCACGATCTGCGCCGCGTCCTTGGGGTAGACGACCTGCGCGCCACGCGGCATCGACATCACGTAGTCGACGAGCAGCGGGCGCAGCACCAGAAACTGATCGCCGTTGGTGGACTTCACGACGCTGCCCTCGGGCAGGCCGATCACCTCGTCGAGCGAGATGATCCCGCGGTGGGTGTGGAATTCGCCGCCCGGCTTGAGCAGCATCGTGTAGCGCCTGCCTTTGGCGTCGGTGAGTTGGACACGATCACCTACGTCGAATGGGCCGGTTCTGCGCACAGCTGTCCAGCCTGCCAGTAGACGCGCCGCGGTTGACGTCCGGGTTGCTCCGATTTGTCCGACCGCCGTCCTAGGCTCGATTCCATGAGTGAGCCGTCGAGACCGGTGCGCCGCCCCGCGCTCTCGCCGTCGCGCGCCAGTGACTTCAAGCAGTGCCCGCTGCTGTACCGCTTCCGCGCCATCGACCGGCTGCCGGAGCCGTCGTCCGCCGCGCAGGTCCGGGGGTCGGTCGTGCATGCGGCGCTGGAAGACCTCTACCAGCTGCCCGCGGTGGACCGGGTGCCGGAGACCGCGGCGTCCCTGATCGGGCCGGCCTGGGAGCGGGTGCTCGCCGAGCGCCCGTCGCTGGCCGCCGACATCGAGCCGGACCTGCGAGCCGAGCTGCTGGAGCAGGCGCGGGAGCTGCTGTCGGGGTACTACCGGCTGGAGGACCCGACCCGGTTCGATCCGCAGAGTTGTGAACAGCGCGTCGAGGTGGAACTGGCCGACGGGACGTTGTTGCGCGGTTTCGTCGACCGTATCGACGTGGCGCCCACCGGTGAGGTGCGGGTCGTCGACTACAAGACCGGTAAGGCACCGCCGGAGGCCCGCGCGCTGGCCGAGTTCAAGGCGCTGTTCCAGATGAAGTTCTACGCCGTGGCCCTGTTGCGCTCGCGCGGGGTGCTGCCCACGCGGCTTCGGCTGCTCTATCTCGCCGACAGCCAGGTGCTCGACTACACCCCGGCCCTCGACGAGCTCGAACGTTTCGAGAAAACCCTGATGGCGATCTGGCGGGCCATCCAGGCTGCCGGTGCCACAGGCGATTTCCGGCCGAATCCGTCGAGGTTGTGCGACTGGTGCGCCCACCGCGCCCACTGCCCGGCGTTCGGCGGCACTCCCCCGCCGTACCCAGGGTGGCCCGAGGTACTCGACGACGGCGACCCCGACGCGGTGCTGCGGGCGGAGCCGGCCGCGTGATCGAGTGCCTGTTCCGCCGGCTGCCCGGCTCCGCACCCGAGGATGGCGAGTACGCCGTCTTCGAGTCCACCGACGGCACCCGCAGCAACTGGGACCCGCAGATCCAGCACGGTTCACCGCCGCTGGCGCTGCTGACCAAGGCCATCGAGGAGCTCGCCGACGGCTCGGGACTGCGGATCGGCCGGCTCACCCTCGACATCCTCGGCGCGATACCGGTCACGACGGTGCGGGTCCGGTCCTGGGTGCAACGTCCCGGCGCGCGCATCTCGATGATGGCCGCCGAGATGCTCGTCGACCGCCCCGACGGCAGCCGGAGGGCCGTCGCCCGCGTCACGGCCTGGCTGCTGGCGACCAGCGACACCGGTGACGCCGCGACCGACCGGTACCCACCGCTGGTCGAGGGCGAGGCGAGCGGCGCCGCGCACGCGTGGGAGGGCGCGCCCGGCTACCTGGAGACCGTGAGCTGGCGCAGGCAGCCCACACCGGACGGCGCCGCCGCCGAGGCGTGGCTGTCCCCGTTGGTGCCGCTGGTCGATTCGGAGCCCACCACGCCGCTGCAACGGCTGGCGATGGTGGTGGACTCGGCCAACGGTATCGGCGCCGCGCTCGATCCGAAGCTGTACCTGTTCATGAACACCGACACCGTGGTCCACCTGCACCGGTTGCCCACCGGCAGCGACTTCGCGCTCCGGGCCCGCGGTTCCATCGGCCCCGACGGCGTCGGGGTGACCACCGCCGAGATCTTCGACCGCGCCGGGTTCATCGGCACGTGCGCCCAGACGCTGCTGGTCCAGCGCCAGCCGTGATCGCCGAGCTGCGCCGCCAGTTCGAGCTCGCGTGGGCGCTGACCGACCTGCACCTGACCGCGTTGGCCGAGGCCGATTTCCGGTGGGAGCCCGCCGAGGTGTGCTGGACCGTCCGGCAGGACGCGACCGGGCGGTGGCGTGCGGACTTCGCCGAGGTGGAGCCCGACCCGGTGCCCGTGCCGACCATCGCATGGCTGACCTGGCACATCGACTACTGGTGGAGCGCCGCGATCGCCGCGATCCAGGGCCTTCCGCTGCGTTCACCGGACGACGTGACGTGGCCGGGAGATGGTGCGGCCGCGGTGGAACGGGTGCGCACACTGGCACGCCGATGGCGAGAAGCGTTGGCGGGTTGGATGTTCAGCGTCTCAGCGAGCCTGCGGCGTTCCCGTGGGGTCCGGCGGCCGGACGCACCGTCGCGGACACGGTGTTGTGGGTGACCGTGGAGCTGACCAAGAACGCCGCCGAGATCGGGCAGCTACGGCTACTCCGTGCCGCCCGGAACAGCAGATGACACAGCGTGTTTCACGCCGACGCGGCCAGCGCCCGCCGGTCCTCGTCGGCGAACGTGTCCTCCAGGTGCAGCGGCGAGTAGTCGACGTCGATCTCGGCGAGGGGGCGTCCGCGGGCGCTGCTGATGGTGCCGAACCGGCGCATCCGCTTGTCCGCGGCGTACTGCTGGAACTCGTCGATGGTCAGCCCGAACGGGATCTGGTCATAGAGGGCGAACCCGTCCTCGGTGTTCTGCAACGCCAGCGGGATCAGCTCGGTCATCCTGGCCTCGAACACCGCCCAGTTGGCGTCGTCGGCGGCGACGTGACGGCGGCAGGTGAAGGTGCCCCACGCCATGTGCCTGCGCTCGTCGTCACCGATCCGGCGCACCAGCTCCTGCATGCCCGGAAGAATGCCGCGGTCCACGCAAATCCGGTGCCACGCATAGTATCCCGTGAGCGCCATCATCCCTTCGATGACGTGGTTGTAGGTCACCGAGGCCCGCACCTGAGCCGCCGGGGACGGGTCCGCGGACAGCGCGTCCAGAGACGCCGGCAACTCCTCGTAGAACATCTGCCGGTACGCGGGCAGCTCGTCGAGGTAGCCCTGCAGATCGCCGGTCACACCCACCGCGTCGAGCCACATCCGGAAGACCTGCGTGTGTTTGGCCTCTTCGAACGCGAACTGCGTCAGGTACATCTCGTCGCCGAGCCGGCCCTCCGCGCGCATCGCCGCCATGAACGGCTGGATGTCCTGGGTGACCGCCTCCTCGCCGGCGATGAACTCGGCGCACAACCGGGTGGCCCAGTCCCGCTCCAGTTCGGTCAGCGATTCCCAGTCGGCCCGGTCCCGGGAGAAGTCGATGTCGGCGGGATCCCAGAACTTGGCGTTGCCGCCGGAGAACAGCCGCAACGGCAGGCTGTCCCAGTTGAGGCCGCCGGCGGCCAGTGAGTGCGATCGAATCCTGCTCATGACTGCTCCTCCGCGCCGGCACATGTGACCCAGGACACAGTCTAGGTCAGAGGCGTCAGGTCCTGCAGCAGGGTCGGGATCAGCTCGCTGACCGTCGGGTGGATGTGCATGGTGCGTGAGATCGCCGTGTAGGGCAGTTTCGCGGTCATCACGTCGAGGATCAGGTGCACGACCTCGTCACCACCGACCCCGAGGATCGACGCGCCGAGGATCTCGCGGGTCTCGGCGTCGACGACCACCTTCATGAATCCCTGCGTCTCGCCCTTCTCCACGGCGCGGCCCACCCGGGTCATCGGACGCTTGCCCACCAACGCTTTTCGGCCCGACCTGCGAACCTCTTCGGCGGTCATCCCGGCCCGGCCCAACGGCGGGTCGATGTAGAGCGCGTAGGTGGTGACACGGTCGCTGACCCGGCGCCGGTCGTCGTCGAGCAGGTTGGCCGCGACGATCTCGAAATCGTTGTAGGAGGTGTGGGTGAAGGCGCCGCGGCCGTTGCAGTCGCCCATCGCCCAGATGTTGTCGGCGGTGGTGCACAGCTGGTCGTCGACGACGATGTAGCCGCGGTCATCGGTCTGCACCCCGGCCGCCTCCAGCCCGAGGTCGTCGGTGTTCGGCCGCCGCCCCACCGCCACCAGCAGGTGGCTGCCGGCGATCGGCTCCGCCCCCGCCCGCGGGGTGACGGTGAAGCCGTCGCCCTGTTTGGCGAAGCTGATCGCGTCGGCGCCGACGACCACGTCGATCCCCTCGGCTTCGAGGATGCCGCGGATCGCCGCCGAGACGTCCTCGTCCTCCCGGGCGGCCAGGCGTGGGCCTCGTTCGACGACGGTCACGGCGGCACCGAAGCGGCGGTACATCTGGGCGAACTCGAGCGCGATGTAGCTGCCGCCGATGATCACCAGATGCTCGGGCACGACCTCGAGATCGAGGATCCCGACGTTGGTCAGGTAGTCGATGTCGGCCAGCCCGGGCATGTCCGGGACGACGGCGCGGCCGCCGACGTTGAGGAAGATGCGGTCTGCCTCCAGCAGGTCGTCGCCGACCCGCAGTGTCCGCGGTCCCTCGAAGCGGGCGTGCCCGCGGATCAGCGTGCACCCCTCCATCCCGTGGAGCCAGGACTCGACGCCCTCGCGGTCGCCGATGGCGATGCGGTCCTTGCGCGCCTTGACCGCGGCCATGTCGACGGTCACCGCTGCGGTGCCGATCCCGAAGTCGTTGCCGCGCCGAGCCAGATGCGCGGCGTGCGCGCTGGCCACGAGTGTCTTGGTCGGGATGCAGCCGTAGTTCACACACGTACCGCCGACCAGCTTGCGTTCGACCACCGCGACGCGCTGCCCGGCCTCGGTGAGCCGGCCGGCACCCGAAGTGGGGCGAGCGTCACCGCGCGGTGCGGCTCATGCGGCACCAGGCGCAGAACCGCAACGACCACGACACGTT
>NZ_LMVQ01000469.1 GCF_001545925.1 Mycobacterium sp. NAZ190054
CTAGTGTCCTGAGTCATTAATTCGGGCGCAGTAGTTGGCGATGCTGGCCAGGATTTGATCGGCGGTCTTGGTCCAGACGTAGGGCTTGGGGTTGTCGTTCCAGGTGTCGATCCACGCTCGGATGTCGGCGTTGAGTTGCCGAACTGAGGTGTGGGTGGAGCGTCGCAGCTTCTTGGTGGTCAGCTCGGCGAACCAGCGTTCCACGAGATTGAGCCAGGACGAGCTGGTCGGGGTGAAGTGCAGGACAAATCTGGGATGGCCTGTCAGCCAACGTTTTACCGCAGGGGTCTTGTGCGTGGAGGCGTTGTCGAGAACCAAGTGCACATCAAGATCGTCGGGGACCTCGACGTCGATCTTCTTGAGAAAAGCCAGAAACTCCGTGGCTCGGTGGCGAGAGTGCAGGGCGCCGATCACCTTGCCGGTGGTCAGGTCGAGAGCGGCGTAGAGGCTGGAGGTGCCGTGGCGAACGTAGTCATGGCTGGCCCGCGCCGGGGTGCCGGGCAACATCGGGAACACCGGTTGGGTCCGGTTCAGTGCCTGGATCTGGGTTTTCTCGTCCACGCACAGCACCAAGGCCCGTTCCGGTGGGTTCAGGTACAGCCCGACGACATCGCGGACCTTGGCCACAAACAGCGGGTCTTTCGACAGTTTCCACGAGTCCTGCTTGTGGGGAGCCAGTCCGAACGCTCGCCAGACGCGCGAGACCATCGACTGACTCAACCCCAGATGGGCAGCCATCGAGCGGGTTGACCAATGGGTGGCATCAGGCGGGGTGGTCTCCAACGTCGCGGTGATCAACGCTTCGATCTGCTCGTCACCGACAACCCGCGGCCGACCCGGACGTGGTTCATCAACGAGGCCGTCCAGTCGCAGCTCAGCGAACCGATTGCGCCAGCGCCGCACCGTGCCGATCGACAACTCCAGGCGATCGGCCAGTTCAGTATTGGACCCACCATCGGCAGCTGCCAACACAATTCGAGCCCGCATGGCCAGGCCGGCAGCACTCGTACGTCGCCGCGCCCAGCCCTCCAACTCGGCCCGCTCATCAGCGGACAACACAATCTCAGCGGCATGAGGAGTCGGCACGACCTAGTCTAACAACTAGGCCGCAATTAATGACTCAGGACACTAG
>NZ_LMVQ01000470.1 GCF_001545925.1 Mycobacterium sp. NAZ190054
CCGCTCCCCGAGTGCATTCGCGACCACAGCGCAACGAGTGTTGCAAAGGCCGCGTGATAGCCGGCGATGGGATCGCATGGGCCACGAGGGATTCGCGGCGCATCTGCCTCCGCATGACCTGTGACCCGCTCGGACTGCTCGATGGCCGCGGCCATCGCGGCGTCGAGGTTCACAGTGTCAGGTGTTTGGACGCCGAGGCGGCCTGCCTGCGCAGCGACTGCACCGCCGCGGCCGGGTCCGCCGCGCTGTAGACCGCCGACCCGGCCACGAAGCAGTCGACGCCGGCCTCGGCTGCGGCCTCGATGGTGTCGGCGTTGATGCCGCCGTCGATCTCGATCAGGATGCTCAGTTCCCCCGCGTCGACCAGTCGCCGCGCGGTGCCGACCTTCGGCAGCACCTCGGCGATGAACTTCTGCCCGCCGAAACCCGGCTCGACCGACATCACCAGCAGCGTGTCGAAGTCACGCAGGATCTCCAGGTACGGCTCCAGCGGCGTGCCCGGCTTGACCGCGAGCCCGGCCTTGCCGCCCGCGGCACGGATGTCGCGGGCCACGGCGACCGGGTTGTCGGTGGCCTCGGCGTGGATGGTGACGTTGTGGGCGCCCGCCTCGGCGTAGGGCGGGGCCCACCGCTCGGGGTTCTCGATCATCAGATGGCAGTCCATCGGGATGCTGGTGACCTTGAGCAGGGATTCCACCACCGGCAGACCGAGGGTCAGGTTCGGGACGAAGTGGTTGTCCATCACGTCGACGTGCAGCCAGTCGGCGTCCTCGACGGCAGCGGACTCGTCGGCCAGCCTGGCGAAATCCGCGGACAGAATCGACGGCGCGATGAGCGGGGAGTTCGTGGCTTCTCGGGCGAGCGGTCCGGACATGGGTTTCAGCCTATCGGTGCTCAGTTCACGCGGAGCGCGGCGGCGAACATCGCGTCGGTGCCGTGCCGGTGCGGCCACAGCTGCACCGACCGGCCGTCGCCGGTGTCGTCGGCCGGCGCGAACAGCTCCCGGTGTGGTGGCGCTGACGCGCGGCGGTGACCGGATCAAGGCCCATCTGGGCGCCGAGTCCGACCACTGGTTCACCTCCGCCGCCCTGGTGGTCGGCATGCTCTCGGTGCTGGCCGTGATCGCCGCG
>NZ_LMVQ01000471.1 GCF_001545925.1 Mycobacterium sp. NAZ190054
AGCCCACCCGCCGTTCGTCGATCGGGTTTGCCAATGCCACACAGTTCTCCGTCTGGCCGTAGCTCTCCAACAAGGTGACGCCGAATCTCTCCTCGAACAATCGGAATTGATCGGCCGGCGCGGCCGCCACGGCACCGCGGCCCACCCCCGTCCGGCCGAGCACGGCTACCCTGACCGGGGCGCGCAGGCGCATCTCCACCGCGCGCAACCGCGGGTTGTGCGTGCGTTCGGCGAACTCTGCCAAGACGTCGGCGAAGATGTGCCTGCCCCCGTGTCCCGGGCCTGCTGGAAGCCCGTCCTGACACACATCGTGACACCGGCCGCCGACCGCTCCGGACACGAATTTGCGAGGGCGCCCGAACGGGTACTTCGCCTCTACCAGCGCCAGGCAACTGTTGGGTATCAATCTGTAACACGATGCGGGGAGCAAGGTCTTGATGAGCGACTATGGACGGATGCGCACGCCGGAGTCCGAAACCGCCACGTCCGTGGCCCGGAACTCCGACGACGGTCCGCACTTTCACCGCCGCGTGACCAGCTTCCGCGCCCGCCGCTCGACGATCTCGGACAACCAGCAGGCCATCTGGGACCGGCTCTGGCCGCAACTGGGGCGTCAGGCCCGCGACGGCGACGTCCCGGCCGGACCGCTCGACACCCAGGCCTGGTTCGGCCGCACCGCGCCGCTGGTGCTGGAGATCGGCTGCGGCACCGGCACGTCCACCCTGGCGATGGCCCGGGCCGAACCCGACATCGACGTGATCGCCGTCGAGGTCTACCGGCGGGGGTTGGCGCAGCTGCTCGGCGCGATCGACCGTGCTTCCGAGACCGACCCGGTCACCAACATCCGGCTGATCCGCGGCGACGGCGTCGACGTGCTGACCCACATGCTGGGACCCGCCTCGCTGACCGGCGTGCGGGTGTTCTTCCCCGACCCGTGGCCCAAGGCCCGCCACCACAAGCGCCGGCTGCTGCAGCCCGACACCGTGGCGCTGATCGCCGACCGGCTGCGACCGGGCGGGATCCTGCACGCGGCCACCGACCACGCCGGCTACGCCGAGCACATCGCCGAGGTCGGCGACGCCGAACCGCTGCTGCGCCGGGTCGACGCGACCGCCGAAGGA
>NZ_LMVQ01000472.1 GCF_001545925.1 Mycobacterium sp. NAZ190054
TGCGGCTCCTCAGGTTCTTGTGGGTAGCTGAGGGTGCAGTCCGCCGAGGCAGAGATAGATCATTGAGGTCAGTGTTCGGGCTGAGTGGTGGCCGTAGCCGCGGGCGTTGATGAGGCGGATTTTGGCGTTGATACCTTCGATGAGGGCGTTGGAGATGCCGAGTTCGACGGCGGCGATGACTGCTTCGAAGTGTTCTTGCAGGCGTTTGCCGAGTTCGGTAAAAGAGGGAATGCGGCTGCGTTTGGCGGCGGTAATCCAGGCCTTGAGTAGTTGACGGGCGACACCGGGTTCGTGCTCGAAGCGGTAGAGGTCACGCAGTTGTTCTTTGAGCGTCCAGGCCCGGCCGACGCGGCGGTTGGCGCGGGCGATCTGGTTGACCAGTTGTCGTTTGTCGTCTTTGAGTTTGTTCTCCCCGGTGCGCAGTGCCCATCGGGTCTGGCGCCATTGTGCTGAGGTCATGGTGACTTTGTTCGGTCCGGCCGCGGCGTCGGCGAAGACGCGGTCCAGGGCCCGGTTGACCCATTGCATGATGTGGAACGGGTCAAAGCAGATGATGACATCGGGCAGATGCGTTCGGGTGGCTGCCCGGAAGGCTTTGCTCGCATCCATACTGACGGCTTGGATGGTCTCCAATGTCGAATCAGGTTGTTGCTCATAGAATGTCGCCAATGATTCTTCGCTGCGTCCGGGCTGGACGTCGATGACGGTGCTGGTGTCGTGGTCGCCGATGATGGTCAGATACTTGTGCGGGTGCCGATAGCAGATCTCATCGACACCGATGCGGTACAGGGTGGTGAGTCGTCGTCGGTCGAGCAGTTCCGCCACGCCGCGGTTGATGATCGAGGTGACCGTTTCCCACGCGCAGCGCATCAAGGTCGATACCGACGTTCGGTCGGTGCGTTGGGCCAGCCACAACACCATGTCCTCGAAATCGCGGGTATGGCGGGCGCCTGGACGCGCCCAGGGCAGTTCCTCGGTGCGGACTCCGCAGTCGGGGCAGTTCACCCGTCGGATGTCATAGACCAGCCAGAGCCGGTAGCGCCCGAGATCGAGATGGCGCCACCGTCGGCGGCGGCGGTCATAGACCGCGCGCAGGCGTTTGCCACACGGACATGACA
>NZ_LMVQ01000473.1 GCF_001545925.1 Mycobacterium sp. NAZ190054
TATCGGGCTGTTCATCCTGTTCATCGGCGTGGTCGATGCCGGGTTCATCTCCTCGACGGGCGCGCCGTCACCGCCGGTGGGGCTGGGCAGTGGCGGCGAGGGATCGATCAGCACCATCCCGACGGTGCGGTAAATCATTCACTGGACGCCGTGCTCCGGATGGCGCGCCGCTCGGCGGCTTCGGGCACCGCTCTGGCCCAGGGGGTGGAGGATCTGGCCGTCCAGCTTCGTGGCGAGGCGGCTGACGCGGCCGGCGCGAAGTCCGAGCGGGCCTCGGTGCTGATGGCCGGCCCGCTGGGGTTGTGCTACCTGCCGGCCTTCCTGTGTCTGGGCATCGTGCCCGTCGTCGCCGGGTTGGCCGGGCAAGTCCTGCAGTCGGGAGTGCTGTGATCACCAGAGAAGGAGAAAAGCATGCTGCGACAACGTATCCGGGACATCCGCACCAGGATGGTGATGCTGGCCGTCGCCGACGACGGCATGTCCACCGTCGAGTACGCCATCGGCACGATCGCCGCCGCCGCCTTCGGTGCGATCCTGTACACCGTGGTCACCGGGGATTCGATCGTGACCGCGCTGACCAACATCATCAGCCGGGCGCTGAACACCAACGTCTGACCGGTGATTCCGGAATCGCAACGGTCGAAGCCGCTTTCGCGGTCGTGGCGCTGGTGGCCGTGCTCGTGGTCTGCGCGGCGGGCCTCACGGCGGTGTCGATGCAGGTGCGCTGTATCGACGCCGCCCGCGAAGCGGCCCGGCTGGCCGCCCGCGGTGATCACGCGTCCGCCACCCGGGTGGCGCGGCAGATTGCACCGGCAGGTGCGGTCGTCGCGGTGCGGCGGGACGGCGACTTCGTCATCGCCCGGGTCGCGACGGGATCGACGGTGTTGCCCGGCATCGTCATCGCCGCCGAAGGCGTGTCCGCTGTCGAACCCGGCGACCGCTGACGACGGTGCGGCGACGGTCAGCGCGGCGCTGATGGTGCTGGTTCTGCTGGCGCGGCGGCGTTGTTCGTCGCCGGGTTCACCGTGGTGTTCCTGCTCGGCACCGTCGCCGTGCTCGGCATGACCACCACGCTGATCACCAATCAGCTTCTGCTGCAACGCCTCGGCGGGGTGG
>NZ_LMVQ01000474.1 GCF_001545925.1 Mycobacterium sp. NAZ190054
TACTGCTTATCTGCTTAAGTGGACTAGCAGCGATCAGAATTCGCCGTAGGTATCGCTGGTGATGAATTCGGTGGCATCGTCGTTGGACGAGAACGGCTCTGACGTGCGGCTGACAAGCTCACTCAACGGGTGCGGGTCGGTATTGACGCTTTGCTGGAGCAGTCGGTAGAAGAGCATGCCGCGGGCGGTCGACCGACGCCGGTTGAACCGGAAGGTGAACTCGTCGAGGTAGTACTGCAGGTGCTCGCGTTCGACGCGGTAGTGGTGAGTGCCGGCATTCCATCGCTTCAGTAGCGAGGCCACCCGGTGTGGCCCAGGCAGGGTGACGTGCCCGGGTTCTGGTGAGTTGTAGCCGGAGATGTACTCATGCTTGAACCCTTCGTTGGCCAGGACGCGGAACATCCGGGCGCCGTCGGTGCGGATCACCGAGCCTGGTTCAACGGTCGTGCGCGCGAAGTCGACGAGTTGTTTCGACCCTGGGCAATCAGCGACGCCGAGGCGCACTCGGCCGAGTCGGAGCTTCCGATTGACTTGCGTGCCAATGTTTTCCACTGCGATCATTACCGGAGCCTTACTCGTGGAGGCTCCCAGCTTGCCGCTGGCACGGCCGCCGATGAAGGACTCGTCGACTTCGACCACCTCGGTGAGCATCTCTCGATCAGGGCGCACCATCGCTCGGCGCATTTTGTGCAACCAAGCCCACGCGGTTTCATACGAGCCAAGGCCGAGCATGTCGTGCAGATTCTTGGCCGAGGCGCCGTTCTTCTGCGACGTGACCAGCCAGACGGCGGCGAACCACGTGCTCAACGGGGTTCGGGTGCGATGAAAAATGGTTCCCGCTGTTACCGAGGTCTTGCGACCACAGTTCACGCACTTCCAGTGCTGGGTCGAGGTTTGCCATGCACGGTCATGGCCGCACGAGGGACAGCGAAAGCCGTCTGGCCAGCGCAGACGTGCCAAATACGCTGCACACGAGGCGTCATCGGGAAACCACGCCCGGAATTCTTGATAGGTCCGCGGGTAGTCCACACCGCCCACGGGAGCGCCCTCGACACCCACGCTGAACAGCATAGGTCCACTTAAGCAGATAAGCAGTA
>NZ_LMVQ01000475.1 GCF_001545925.1 Mycobacterium sp. NAZ190054
TCACCCGACGAGCAGCCTCCACCTTGAACTCCGGTGTGAACGACCGACGCGTCCGCGACATGTCGACATCCTTCCAGCAGGACACCGTCCCGCTATCTCAGGTGTCCACTGAAACTGGGGAACCTCCGTAAAAGGCCGTCGATCAATCAGCTCGTCGCGATTGAGCTGAAGGCAGCTCAACCCGATGACAGGTCCGCTGGACAGACTCAGCAGTACCTGGATGATTTGAGCCGCCATGCAAAGAAACATGGGTACGACTCAGCGCATCTCATCATTATTACCGGTCAACCAGATAAGTCGGTTCGCAGTCGTGTCGAACACTATGCGCAGACTAAGGGCCTGACGGTCGAGTTCCTGCTTTATCGGGTACAGACGAAGCTGCTTCCGCACCCTTGATCGTGATGCTCACTGCAGCGCGCCCGTGCGTCCAGCACAGTTCAAGACTGTGGCGAGCGGTGGCGCGATCCATGAATCCTGGGGGTTTCGGGTTCCACTGCAGAACTAACGAAGCCCAGCCCCCGCGAACATCAGCACCACGAACAGAATCTCGAACGCCACGACGCCCAGCACCGCGATCAGTGCGCCCTTCGCGAACTCGAAGTGCCCCTTGGCGGGCACCAGCGCCGCGATCCCGGCGACCACCGCCGGGAACAGCGGCGCGAACGGCCAGAACACGCCCAACGTCAGGCACACCGACGCGAACCCGACGAAGAACCCCGCCAGCAGCACGCCCGGCTGCTGGGTACGGACAACCTCCGGATTCGTCACAACCCCGCCCCCACTTCCGCAGCCACCCCGGCGGCTGCGAACACCACCACCGGCACCAACCCGGTGAACGGCGCCAACACCAATCCCGCTCCGTAACAACGCCTCTCGGCAGAGCCGGTGCTGCGGAAAAGGCCCGTGCCGACAGCCACCAGCACCACGGCCACGATCACGACCGATATCCACGCGGCCGGAGTGCCTTGCGCTGCGATCAGCGCGTACACCGCCACCGCCCAGAACGCTCCGCCCGCCAGCGCCCCGATCATCGCCGCGCATGTCCAGTCGATCACCGCATCAGCCTCCCGCATTCCTGAATTGTAGGTACGAAC
>NZ_LMVQ01000476.1 GCF_001545925.1 Mycobacterium sp. NAZ190054
GCCAGGATGTCTTCGCGTGCAGCACTGAGGTGTTCGGCCACGGCGGGCAGTTTGTCGGTGACGTAGTCGATGAGCCGCTCGAATTGCGCGGCCACCGCGGGGGCGTCGGGCTGGTCGTAGACGCTGTGCAGCATGGCTTTGACCGCCGGCCACATGCTCTTGGGGCAGATGCTCATCAGGTTGGCCGCGTAGTGGGTGCGACAGCGCTGCCAGGCCGCTCCGGGCAGGTTGGCCGCGATCGCCTCGCGTAGCCCGGCGTGGGCGTCGCTGGTGACCAGTCGTACGCCGGCCAGCCCGCGGGCGACCAGGTCGGCGAAGAACTCGTTCCAGGCCGGGCCGGTCTCGCTGGTGACCACCCGCATGCCCAGCACTTCGCGGTGTCCGTCACCATTGACTCCAGTGGCCAGCAGCACGACCCCGTTGACCACGCGGCCACCTTCGCGGACCTTCATCGTCAACGCATCCGCGGCGACGAAGGTGAACGGGCCAGCAGAATCAAGTGGGCGGTGGCGGAACTGCTCAACGTGCTCGTCGAGGTCGGTGGCCATGCGGCTGACCTGCGATTTGCTTAGCGAGTCGATGCCTAGGGTCTTGACCAGCTTGTCCATCCGCCGCGTGGAGACTCCGGCCAGGTAGCAGTCGGCGACCACGGTGATCAGCGCGGATTCGGCCCGCTTGCGGCGTTCGAGCAGCCAGTCGGGAAAGTAGGTTCCCTTGCGCAGCTTGGGAACCGCGACATCGACGGTCCCCACCCGGGTGTCCAGGCTGCGGTGGCGATATCCGTTGCGCTGGGACCGCCGTCCCGGTGTGGGCTGGCCCCATTCGGCGCCCACGACGGCATCAGCATCCGCCGACAGCAGGGCGTTGATCACGGTCTGCAGCAGCGAGCGCATCAGATCTGGTGAGGCTTCGGAGAGGGCCTCGCCAAGAAGGCCGGCAGGGTCGACAATGTGGGGTGCGGTCATCGTGATGCTCCTCGAGGATTCTGTGGAAGGTTGACTCGAAGGATCACGCGGTGGCCGCTTTACGTCCATCACCGACACGATGACGAACCCAGCAACCGCGCTACACCACTATGCGGGACTCAACT
>NZ_LMVQ01000477.1 GCF_001545925.1 Mycobacterium sp. NAZ190054
GGCGCCTCCCGACGGTGTCCTCGCCGCCGTCCGGCTGGCGCCTCCCGACGGTGTCGAAATCGAACCCGAACAGCGACAGCACCACCAGCAGGATCGCCCCGCCCACGACCGACGGGTCCGCCACGTTGAACACCGGCCACCACCCGATGGACAGGAAGTCGACGACGTGACCGCGCAGCGGGCCGGGCGAGCGGAAGAACCGGTCCACGAGGTTGCCCATCGCGCCGCCGAGGATCAAGCCCAGCCCGACGGCCCACCACGGCGACACCAACCGCCGGCCCATCCAGATGATGCCGATCACCACGCCGGTGGCCACCAGCGTGAGCACCCAGGTGTAACCGGTCGCCATCGAGAACGCCGCACCCGAGTTGCGCACCAGCGTCCATGTCACCGTGTCGCCGATGATCGACACCGGCTGACCCGGCGTCAGCAGCTTGACCGCGAGCACCTTGGTGACGATGTCCAGGACGAGCACCACTCCCGCGACGGTGAGGAGCAGGCGCAGTCGGCGCCGCGGAGGCGTCGCAGCCGGTTCCCCCCCGGTGGTGGGCTCGACCGGGCTCGACGATTCGTCTGTCACGCCTCCATCATCGCAAAGTGCCGGTGCGCGAGAATCGCACCCATGGGTCGCCTCGTCGTCATCGCCACCGGGGGCACGATCTCGACGAGCGCCGACGCCGACGGGGTGAAGCGCCCGGCGCGGTCCGGCGCCGATCTGACCGCCGGGCTCGACGTCGAGGTCGTCGACGCGCTGACGGTCGACAGCTCGCAGCTGACCCCGCCCGACTGGGACCGGATCGGTGCCGCGGTCCGCGACGCGGCCGGCTCCGGCGCGGACGGAATCGTCGTCACCCACGGGACCGACACGATGGAGGAGACCGCGCTCTGGCTGGAGCTCACCTACGACGGCGCCGTGCCCGTGGTGCTGACCGGGGCCCAGCGCAGCGCCGACGCGCCGAACGATGCTGGCCGCCATCGCGACTGCCGAGATGGGCAAGCCACTGACCGAGAGCCTGGCCGAGATCGATCGCACCGTCGCCGAAATCGAGTTCACCATGGGCGAACCGCACCGGCTCTTCGGG
>NZ_LMVQ01000478.1 GCF_001545925.1 Mycobacterium sp. NAZ190054
TCGCCTGTGCCAGGCCGGCGGCCCACGCGTACGTCTCGAAGCAGTTGCCGTTGAAGTTGGTGGTGCCGCCGAATCCCTTCCACCGAGCGACGGGTACCAACGCCTCGAAGCCCAGTTCGTCGGCGCGCCAGTCGAGGGTGCGTCAGGCGTGGTGACCCCGCCGGGTCCGCCGGCTCCGGGTGCTCCTGTGGTGGACGAGGCTGGTGTGGTGACGCCGCCGGCTCCGGGTGGTCCGGGTGTGCCGGTGGTTGATGAGGCTGGTGTGGTGACGCCGCCGGGTCCGGGTGCTCCGGGTGCTCCGGTGGTGGACGAGGCTGGTGTGGTGACCCCGCCGGGACCGCCGGCTCCGGGTGCTCCGGTGGTGGACGAGGTTGGTGTGGTGACCCCGCCGGCCCCTGGTGCTCCAGGTGCCCCGGTCGACGGTGCGACGGAGATCGTCACCCCGCCCGGGCCGGGAGCGCCCGGGACCCCCACGGCGAACACTGTCGAGACGTTCTCACCGCCCGCGCCGCCCGCGCCGGGAACGCCGTCATCGAGCACGGTCGAGACGTTCTCGCCCCCGGCGCCGCCGACGCCCGGAGCGCCGGGGAATTCCTCGGTCGAGATCGTGACGCCTCCGCCCCCCGGTTCGCCCGGCACCCCGTCCGGCGGTTCGACAACCTATACGACGCCGCCGACCCCGGAGATCACCCTCAATCCGGCGGGTTCGTCCGTCGACATCGCAACTCCACCCGGTCCTGGCGTCCCCGGAGCCCCGGTGGACGTGTCGGCGAACGTGTCGACCCCGCCCGCTCCCGGTGTTCCCGGTACGCCGGTGAACTCGTCGGCCGACGTTGCCATCCCGGCCGAACTGGGTGCCCCCGGAACGCCGATCGAAAGGTCGACCACGTTGACGACGCCGCCGGTTCCGGGTGGTCCGGGTGTGCCGGTGGTTGATGAGGCTGGTGTGGTGTCGCCGCCGGTTCCGGGTGGTCCGGGTGTGCCGGTGGTTGATGAGGCTGGTGTGGTGTCGCCGCCGGTTCCGGGTGGTCCGGGTGTGCCGGTGGTTGATGAGGCTGGTGTGGTGTCGCCGCCGGTTCC
>NZ_LMVQ01000479.1 GCF_001545925.1 Mycobacterium sp. NAZ190054
GAGGTGACCGGCACCCGCATCCAGCTGTCCTACGCCGACGGCGACATCTGGGACTGGGCGGTGCCGTGGGACGAGTGGGTCGCGATGTCGGCGCTGTCGGAACAGGAATCCCCTGACAACATCCCGAACACCACGCAGGCGACGCGCGCCATGACCAGCGCGCCGGCGCACATCGTGCACGGCTCGACCGTCACCGCCAGGGTCGCGCCCTCCAGCCGCCACCCGTCACCCAGCGCGATTGCCGCGGCCCGCAACGCCAGGATCTCCGCGTGCGCAGTCGGATCGCCGAGTGCTTCGCGCGCGTTGGCCGCACGGGCCAGCTCGGCACCGGCTGCGGAGACGACGACCGCGCCGATCGGCACGTCCCGCGGGCCGGCCTGCCGGGCGGCGGTGAGCGCAGCGCGGATCAGGTCCTCGTCGGTCACCTGTCCAGACGGTCCAGCACCGCCGACAGCTCGTCGGCGAATCCCATCTCCCGGGCGATCCGGCCCACCTGCTCGTCGGCGTACAGGTCGTCGCTCTCGTCGAGGATCACGCCGAGCACCGCCTCGGGCAGGCCGATGTCGGACAGCACTCCGAGGTCGCCCTCCTCGAACGGATCGCACCGTTCCAGTTCCTCGTCGTCGATGTCGGCGTCGAGTTTCTCCAGAACCTCGGCCGCGATGTCGTAGTCCAGGGCCGCGGTCGCGTCAGAGAGCAGCAGCCGGGTGCCCGACGGCGCGGGACGCACGATGACGAAGAACTCGTCGTCGATGTCGAGGATTCCGAAAATCGCTCCCGCGCTGCGCATTTCACGCAGCTCGGTCTCCGCGGCGGTGAGGCTGGTCAGCGCGACGGGCCGCATCGGGGTGCACCGCCACTTGCCGTCCTCCCGGACGACGGCCACAGCGAAGCCGTCCGGAACGTCGGTCGCCCGCTCCTGCTTCTGTGCACTCTGCGCTCCCATGAGGCCTGAGGGTAGTCCCCCGGCAGGGCCTTGACCAGCGGGTCCGCACCGATACGCCCACCTCCTGACACCGTCCGCTCAGACAGGTGTGCCAACCTAGGCACGTGACGAAGACACCGGTGTGCGTGATCGGTATGGGCCTGATCGGCGGTTCGCTGATGCGGGCCGCGCAGGCGGCCGGGCGCGAGGTGTTCGGCTACAACCGCTCCGTCGAGGGCGTCGAGGCGGCCCGGTTCGACGGTTTCGACGCGAGCACCAACCTCGACCAGACCCTGGCCCGCGCCGCGGACGTCGACGCGCTGATCGTGCTCGCCGTCCCGGTGCCCGCGCTGCCGCTGATGCTGCATCACATCCGCGACGGCGCCCCGAACTGTCCGTTGACCGACGTCACCAGCGTCAAGGGCGCCGTGCACGCGGAGGTCGAGAAGGCCGGGCTGCTCGCCCGGTTCGTCGGCGGGCATCCGATGACCGGCACCGCGTACTCCGGTTGGGCGGCCGGGGACGCCCGGCTGTTCGTCGACACGCCCTGGGTGCTCAGCGTCGACGACCACGTCGACGCCGAGGTGTGGGCGATGGTGATGCACCTGGCGCTGGACTGCGGTGCGTTCGTCGTGCCGGCCCGCGCCGACGAGCATGATGCCGCCGCGGCGACGATCTCACATCTGCCCCACCTGCTGGCCGAGGCGCTGGCCGCCACGGCCGGTGAGGTCCCGCTGGCGTTCGCGCTGGCCGCGGGCTCGTTCCGGGACGGCACCCGGGTGGCCGCGACCGCGCCCGACCTGGTGCGAGCGATGTGCGAGGCGAACTCCGCCCAGCTGCTGCCCGTGCTCGACCACGCCCTGCGTCTGCTCATCGACGCCCGCAACCAGCTGGCCCGCAACCACCCGGTCTCCGAGCTCGTCGAGACCGGCCACGCCGCGCGGATCCGCTACGACAGCTTCAGCCGGCGCGGGATCGTCGCCACCGTGATCGGCGCCGACGGCTGGCGCGACGAACTCGCCGCGGCCGGGCGCGCGGGCGAGGTGATCAGATCCGCTCTGCCAACCCGGGATAGTCGAGGATGAAGCCGTCCGCGTCGACGCCGACGGTGGTCTCGGCCACCGGCGAGTGGAGGCTGATCCCGTTCTCACCTGCGGCGTAGCTGATCGTCGCCACGTCCACCGACAGGTCAGGCACCCGCACGTAGACCACCGGCACCGTCACCGACCCGCCGTCCTGGTACACGCGGGTGCGCCGGATCGGCAGCGCGTTGAAGAACGGGCTGAAGATCATGTCCACGTCCAGCGCACCGTCGAACGGCGACCGGCGGGTCTGCCCCGAATGCTCCTGGACCAGCCACATGTTCTCCTCGTCGCGCGCGATCGAGAGCTGCCGCTCCCGTTCGGCCAGCGTGACGGTCAGCGACAGCCGCTTCGTCGCGCCGTTCTCGTCGGTGACGAGGTCGTAGGACGCGCTGAACGCGGGGTGCGCCGACGTGGCGGCCGCCACGATCCGGCCGTAGGCCTTGATGCGCTGACCCGAGAGC
This sequence comes from Mycobacterium sp. NAZ190054, assembly GCF_001545925.1. Classification (GTDB taxonomy): domain Bacteria; phylum Actinomycetota; class Actinomycetes; order Mycobacteriales; family Mycobacteriaceae; genus Mycobacterium. The sequence goes on from NZ_LMVQ01000479.1 coordinate 2,472, forward strand.
TGCACACGCACCGACTCCATCCGCGGAACGTCGTGCGCGCGCCAGGTCAGAACGGCCGGCCAGGAATTGACCAGCTCCTCACGCACCGGGGGACTCGCAACCGAGCGATCGGCTTCACTCATGCCTCTACCGTAGGCGACGGGTTCGCCCGCTCGCGGTGGGCTGCCGAATCGCGTCCCGCACCGGCTCGCCCACCGGATTCCAGCGCGATCTCGTCGCCCAGAAGCGGCTGCGGCATCGCGCCGGAGCGCCGCATTCGGCCGGTGCCGGGCACCGAGGCCCACACCGCGAACGCCAGTAGCGCATCCAGGATCAGCGCCAGCGCGGTGACCATCAGGGCGCCCACCAACGCGAGGTAGAACTCCCGCACCTTGATGCCGTCGATCAGATAGCGGCCCAACCCGCCCAGGCTCGCGTACGCCGCGACGGTCGCGGTCGCCACGACCTGCAGGGTCGCGGTCCGCAACCCGCCGAGGATCAACGGCAGCGCGTTCGGGGTCTCGACCCGCAACAGGATCCGCGACTCCGTCATCCCCATCGACCGGGCGGCGTCGACGACGGAGCGGTCGACGTTCGCAATGCCCGAGTAGGTGCCGGCCAGCAGCGGCGGGATGCCGAGCAGCATCAGCGCGACGGTGGGCGGGACCAGCCCGAGCCCCCACAGCATCACACCCAGCAGCAGCACCCCGAGCGTGGGCAGTGCCCGCAGCGCGTTGACGCCGGTGACCACCAGGAAGGTGCCGCGGCCGGTGTGCCCGATCAGCATCCCCAGCGGCACCGCGATCAGCGCCGAGAAGAACACCGCGATGCCGGTGTACTGCAGGTGCTCGAGAATGCGGGCGGCCAGCCCGGCGGGGCCACCCCAGTTGGCCGCGGTGAAGATGAACGACAACGCCTCCTGCAGGAAGTTCATGCCGGCGCTCCCGCTTTGGCGGCCGCCGGCTTCGGCGCCCGGGTCCACGGGGTGAGCAGCTTGCCGACGGCCATGATCAGGGTGTCGATCACGATCGCCAGCACGAAGATCGCGACGATGCCGGCGAGAATCTGGTCGCTCTTGTTGGCCTGGTAGCCCTCGGTGAACCAGGTGCCCAGCCCGCCGATACCGATGACCGAGCCGACGGCCACCATCGAGATGTTGGTGACGGCCACCACCCGCAGGCTCGCGATCAGAACCGGAAGCGCCAGGGGCAGTTCGATTTTCAGCATCCGGGTGAGCGGCCGGTAGCCGACCGCGGTGGCCGCGTCGAGCACCGCGGGCGACACCGCGTCCAGCGCCTCGGGCACCGCGCGCACCAGCAGCGCGACGGTGTAGAGCGTCAGCGCCACGATCACGTTGGCCTCGTCGAGGATGCGGGTCGGGATGATCAGCGGCAGGACCACGAACAGCGCCAGCGACGGGACGGTGAACACGATGCTGGCGGTCACCGTGGTCAGCCGACGCCACGCGGTCCTGCGCTGCACCAGCGCACCCAACGGGACGGCGATCGACAGCCCCAGCACGATCGGGATCAGCGACAACCGCAGATGGATCAGCGTCAGCGTCCACAGATCGTCGAGGTGCGTGAGCAGATAGCGCATCGCCTACCCCTCCGCCTGCCTGGCGGTGCGCTGTTCGTCGAGGGTGGCGAGCACGTCGTCGGCCTTCACCGCGCCGATCACCTGCCCGTCACCGTCGACGGCGACACCGAGTCCCGCCGGGGAGGACAGCGCCGCGTCCAGCGCCAGCCGCAGTGTGCCGTCCGGGCGGAACAGTGAGCCGCCGGCGATGGTGCTGTCGTAGAGCGAGCGTCCGTTGCGGTGCAGTTCGACACCGTCGGCGTTGATCCAGGCATACGGCGCGCCGTCGGGCCGCGTCACCAGCACCCACTCCCCCGGCCGCAATGTCAGAGCGTCGATCTCCGGCTCACCGACCCGGCGAACGTCATGCAGCGGAAGGCCGGTCGCGTGGAAGAACTGCAGCCCGCGGTAGCCGCGGTCGGCGCCGACGAACCCGGCGACGGCGTCGTTGGCCGGGTTGGACAGCAGCCGCGCCGGCGCGTCGTACTGCTGCAGCACTCCGCCGCGGCCGAACACCGCGACCTTCTCCCCGAGCTTGACCGCCTCGTCGATGTCGTGGGTGACGAACACGATCGTCTTGCGCAATTCGCTTTGCAGCCGCAGGATCTCGGTCTGCAGGTCTTCCCGGACCACCGGGTCCACGGCGCTGAACGGCTCGTCCATCAACAGGATCGGTGGATCCGCGGCCAGCGCCCGGGCCACCCCCACCCGCTGCTGTTGTCCACCCGAGAGCTGCGCCGGGTACCGGTCGGCCAGCTTCGGGTCCAGCCCGACCCGCTCCATCACCGCGATCGCGGATTTGCGTGCGCTGCGCCGTGATTCGCCGCGCAGCACCGGCACCGTCGCGACGTTGTCGACGACGCGCAGGTGCGGCATCAGGCCCGCGCTCTGGATGACGTAGCCGATGCCGAGGCGCAGCTTCACCGCGTCGACCTTGGTGACGTCCTTGCCGTCGACGGTCAGCGTGCCCGACGTGGGGTCGATCATCCGGTTGATCATCCGCATCGACGTGGTCTTGCCGCAGCCCGACGGGCCGACGAACACCGCGAGTGTGCCCTCGGGGATCTCCAGCGTCAGATCGTCGACCGCCACGGTGCCGTCCGGGTACTCCTTGGTGACGTGCTCGAAGGTGATCATGTCCTACTTCCCGATGGGCTCGTCGAAACCGTTGGCGGAGATCCACTCAGCCGCCGCCTCGTCGGGGTCGATCCCCTGATTGCCCTCGACCGAGGTGTTCATCTCGATCAGGGCCTCGGTGGTCAACTTCGCGCTGACGGCGTCGAGCACCGTCTTGAGATCGTCGGACATCTTCTGGGACGCGACCAGCGGCACCACGTTCGCGGCCAGGAAGGCGTTCTCCGGGTCGTCGAGCACCACGAGCCTGCTCTGTTCGATGGCCGGCGAGGTGCTGAAGATGTTGGCGGCGGTGACGGTTCCGTCGGTCAGCGCCTTGACCGTGGCCGGACCCCCGCCGTCGCTGATCGCGATGAAGTTGGCCGGCGCGATGTCCAGGCCGTACTTCTGCTTGAGGCCGACCAGGCCCGTCTGCCGGGTCTGAAACTCCGACGGCGCACCGATTTTCACCTCCGGGGAGCGTGCGGCGAGGTCGGCGATGGACCTGAGGTTCCAGCGTTGCGCGGTCGCCTCGGACACCGCGAGGGTGTCCTTGTCCTCGGCCGGCGACGGATACAGGATCGACAGCCCGCCCGGAAGGGCTTTCAACAGGCCCAGCAGCACGGCGTCCGGTGTGGTCGCGTCACTGTCCGGGTCGAAGTACTGCAGCAGGTTTCCGGTGTATTCCGGGATCAGATCGATCGAGTGGTCCTGCACCGCGGGGATGTAGGTCTCCCGGCTGCCGATGCCGAACTGGCGGGAGATCGTGAACCCGTTGGCCTCCAGCGTCTGGGCGTAGATCTCGGCGAGGATCTTCGACTCGGTGAAGTCGGCCGACCCGACCTTGATGGATTTCAGGTCTCCGGAGATCTCGCCGCCGCCGAGCGGATTGGAACTGCCGCACGCCGCCACGAGCATCGCGATCGCGGCGAGGGCAATCGCGACAGCGGCGCGCCTGGTTCGTCGGGAACGGTTCATCCGAACGTCCTTTCACTCTCGCCGTGCCTGCGAGAAGGGCTGGGCCGACCTTACGTCACCGAAGGAAGTGGTTTCATTCGAAGAGCTTTAGGGCAAAGATGGGGCTATGACCAGCGATCCGTTCGCGTCACCGGACCAGCCGGCGTTCGATACGCCGGCGACACCACAGATGGGAACCCCCCCGATGGGGGGCTCGCCGCCGAAATCGGCGGTGCACCGCACCCGCGCGGCTGCCCTGTGGGCGGCGCTGACGTTGGGTTTCATCGTCCTGATCGTCCTGCTCATCTTCATCGCGCAGAACACCGAATCCGCGGAGTTCGCGTTCCTGGGCTGGCACTGGAGCCTTCCGCTGGGCGTCGCGATCCTGTTCGCGGCCGTGGCCGGGGGCCTGTTGACGGTCGCGGTGGGTGCGGTGCGCATGTTCCAGCTGCGCCGCGCGGCCAAGAAGAATCTCAAGGGCGGCGTGTAGCGGCTCGCCCGCAGCCAGGTGGGCAGGTCAGGAAAGCTCGGACAGCCCCGCGGCGATCAGTGGCCCCACCGCGTCGGCCACCTTGTCGGTGTCGTCGACGACGCCCGCCTCCCGCGCACGGTAGGCGATACCCGCCCCGATGATGGCGAGCTTGAAGTAGGCCAGCGCCATGTAGAAGTCCCAGTGGTCCAACGGCTGCCCCGCCGCCCGCGAGTACTTCTCGGCCAGCGCAGCCGCGTCGGGGATCAGATCGCTGGCCCACGCGGCGTCGGCGTGCACCAGGTGGAACGTCGGGTGCCGGTACACGCACATCAGCGCTGCGTCACTGAGCGGGTCACCGAGGGTGGACATCTCCCAGTCCAGTACCGCGATGACCTTCGTGGCGTCCTCGGCGTCGAGGATGGTGTTGTCGATGCGGTAGTCGCCGTGCACGATCGAGGTCCGGCTCTGCTGCGGGAGGGCTTCGCCGAGCCGCTGGTGCAGCTTCCTGACGTCGGCGTCGCACGGATCGTCGGGCTGTTTGACCAGGTCCCACTGCGAACCCCACCGCCGCACCTGGCGTTCGAGGTACCCGCTGGGCTTGCCGAAGTCGGACAGCCCGACCGCGTCCGGATCCACCGCGTGCAGGTCGGCGAGCACCGTGATCAGCGCATCCACGCACGCCTCGATCGTCGCCTCGTCACCGAGGGCCTTCAGCTGGTGGGTGTAGCGCACCACCCGGCCGGCGACATACTCCACCATCTGGAACGGCGCGCCCAGCACGGAGTCGTCGTTGCGCATCGTGACGGCCCGTGCGACCGGCACCGGGGTGTCGGCCAGCGCGGCCACCACCTTGTACTCGCGGGCCATGTCGTGCGCCGACGGGGTCAGACCGTGCAGCGGCGGGCGGCGCAGCACCCACTGCGACGCGTCGTCGGCCACCAGGAAGGTGAGGTTGGAGCGGCCGCCGGAGATAAACTCCGCGCGCAGGTCGCCGGTGCGGGGCACGCCGACCTCACGGAGGTGTCGGTCCAGGGCGGCGAGGTCGAGGCCTTCGAGGTCGGTCACGCTGACTTTCCTACCACCCCTACCAGCGCTGGTTCCGAGGGAGTAAGTCCCACACGTGTTCGGTGGCGTTGACGCCGGCGACGCCCAGCCGTCCGGTGCGCGAGGCCAGCAGCCGGGTGACCGAGGCGTAGTCGACGTGAAACGAGAGCAGCCGCTCGGTCCGCAGCACCCGATGCAGCAGCACGTTGATGACGCCGCCGTGGCTGAACACCGCGACGGTGTCGTCGTGGCCGGCGCTCGCGATGAGATCGTCGACGGCCGCGTCGACGCGGGTCAGGAACTCCGTCTCATCGACCGCGCTCGGCAGGTGACCGTCGATCAGCCGCTGCAACTCCTGCGGGTTCTCGGTGGCGATCTGCTCGATCGGGACGTAATGCTCCAGGTCGCGGTCGTACTCGGCCAGGCGCTCGTCGACCTCGATGGGCAGACCCAGCGCGTCGGCGACCGGTTGTCCGGTCTCGATCGCACGGATCTGCGGGCTGCTCACCAGCCGTGCGATCGGGAACCGGGCCAGCGCGTCGGGCAGGCGTTTGGCCTGTTCGATGCCCTCCTCGGACAGATGCGGATCGGAGCCCTGCCCGGGTTCGCTTCGCAGGGGCAACGCGTGTCGGACCAGAAGCAACTGCACCGTGACACCATATGGCCCGTGAGTGATGCGGGTGGATTCGCCGACCGGCTGTTCGACCTGACCGACCGGGTGGTGCTGGTCACCGGCGGCAGCCGCGGTCTGGGTCGGGAGATGGCCTTCGCGGCGGCCCGGTGCGGCGCCGATGTGATCATCGCCAGCCGCAAGTACGACGCGTGTGTGGGCACCGCCGAGGCGATCGCCGCGGAGACGGGCCGGGCCGCCTTTCCGTATCAGGTGCACGTCGGGCAGTGGGACGAGCTGGACGGGCTGGTCGACGCGGCCTATGACCGGTTCGGCAAGGTCGACGTGCTGGTCAACAACGCCGGCATGTCGCCGCTGTACGAATCGTTGCCGTCGGTCACCGAGAAGCTGTTCGACGCGGTGGTGAACCTGAACCTCAAGGGCCCGTTCCGGCTGTCGGTGCTGGTCGGTGAGCGCATGGTCGCCGCCGGCGGCGGCTCGATCGTCAACGTCAGCACCCACGGGTCGCTGCGGCCCCATCCGTCGTTCATCCCCTACGCCGCGTCCAAGGCCGGGCTGAACGCGATGACGGAGGCGCTGGCGCTGGCCTACGGGCCGGCGGTGCGGGTCAACACGTTGATGCCCGGACCGTTCCTCACCGACATCAGCGCGGCGTGGGAGTTCACCGACGGTGACACCAACCCGTTCGGGCACAGCGCCCTGCAGCGGGCCGGTCAGCCTGCCGAGATCGTCGGCGCGGCACTGTTCTTGATGTCGGACGCGTCCAGTTTCACGTCCGGTTCGATCGTGCGCGCCGACGGCGGCATTCCGTGATCGTCACGGGGTGACGATGTTGAAGCCGGGGTCCGGCTTGTCGAGCACCGCCACGAGCGCGGTGAGAACCCCGGCGTCCCCGGTGATCTGCAGGCCGGGTGAGGTGTCGTCACCTACCGCCAGTGCGAGCAGCCGCATCTTGTCGGCCAGCCGGACGGTCGCCTGCGCGGTAACCGCGTCGGCGGGCACCTTGCGGTAGACCAGCACACCGTTGCGCAGCGTCAGCCGGTAGTTGCTGTGACTGTCGAGGAACGTGACGTCGACAGCCAGGTCGAGATCCCATGCGCGGGGCCCGTTCACGCTGATCGCCAGCACGTCGAACATCTGCTCCGGGGACAGCTGCCCCACCATCGACGTCGAATTCGCCTGCGTCGGGGTGCCGAAGTTGCCGTCGCGTAACTCGGTGGCGCCGGCCAGGAAGAAGTTCCGCCACGTCGCGGTCTCGGCGCCGTAGGCCAGTTGTTCCAAGGTGTCGGCGTAGAGGCTCCTGGCACCGGCATGATTCTGGTCGGTGAAGATTGCGTGATCGAGAAGCGTGGCTGCCCAACGGAAGTCACCGTCGATGAACGCCTGCTGCGCCAGTTCGACGACGCGGTCGATGCCGCCCATCGCCGCGACGTAGCGGGGTCCGCTCGCCTCGGGCGGGTGCGGCCACAACCGGGCCGGGTTGCCGTCGAACCACCCCATGTAACGCTGGTAGACCGCCTTGACGTTGTGGTTCACCGACCCGTAGTAGCCGCGCGCATGCCAGGCCCGCTCCAGCGCGGGCGGCAGCGCGAAGTTCTCGGCGATCTCGATGCCGGTGTACCCCTGGTTGAGCAGCCGCAGCGTCTGGTCGTGCAGATAGGCGTACAGATCCCGTTGCAGCGAAAGGAATTCGACGATCCGCTGCTTTCCCCATGTGGGCCAGTGATGCGAGGCGAACACGACGTCGGCGCGGTCGGCGAACCTGTCGATGGCCTCGGTGAGGTAACCGGCCCAGCCGCGCGGATCGCGCACCAGCGCGCCGCGCAGGGTGAGCAGGTTGTGCAGGTTGTGGGTCGCGTTCTCGGCCATGCACAGCGCGCGGTACCGCGGGAAATAGAAGTGCATCTCGGCCGGGGCCTCGGTGCCGGGCGCCATCTGGAACTCGATCTCGACACCGTCGATGGTGTGCATCTCGCCGGTCTCCCGGATGTCGACCGTCGGGACGATGATCGCCACCTCCCCCGTCGACGGGGTCTGGCCGAGCCCGCATCCGACCTGCCCGCGGGGACCGCGCTCGAGCACCGTGCCGTACATGTAACCGGCCCGGCGGGTCATCGCCGTCCCGGCGTAGACGTTCTCCTGCACCGCGTGGGCGGTGAAGCCCTCCGGGGCCAGCACCGCGACCCTGCCCGCGTCGACGTCGGCCTGCGAGGTCACCCCCAGCACGCCGCCGAAATGGTCGACGTGGCTGTGGGTGTAGATCACAGCGTTCACGGCTCGATTTCCGCGGTGTTCGCGGTACAGCGCCAGCGCCGCGGCGGCCACCTCGGTCGACACCAGCGGGTCGATCACGATGATGCCGGTGTCGCCCTCGACGAAGGTGATGTTGGACAGGTCGAAGCCGCGCACCTGGTAGATGCCATTGACCACCTCGTAGAGCCCCTGCCTGGCCACCAGGCTCGACTGCCGCCACAGGCTGGGATGCACCGACGTCGGCGCGTCCCCGGTCAGGAATGCGTACACGTCGTTGTCCCACACGACGCGGCCGTCGGCGGCGGTGATGACGCAGGGCTGCCGCGCGGCGATGAACCCGCGGTCGGCGTCGGCGAAATCCCGGGTGTCGTCGAACGGGAGCCTGGCCAGTTGCTCCCGGTGTGCGGCGTCGATGGTCGGGGTGGGCGGTTTGCTGTCCATATCTGCCCAGAGTGCCACGCAGGACACCCCGCCGGTGCTTGACTGACGCGATGGACATCCGCCGAGTCGTCACCGGACACGATGCGTCCGGGAAGTCAGTGTTCGTCAGCGACGAGAAAGTCGCGCCCCGGGTACCCATGCTGCTGCCCGGCTCCGAGTTCACGCTGCTGTGGGGCGGCGACGAGGCGCCTCGGTTCCCCGATGACGGCTCGATGCCGAAGTGGCACAGCTACTTTCCGCCCGTCGGCGGTTTCCGGTTCTCGTTGCTGACGCTGCCGCCCGGGTCCGCCGAGGCCGATCCGGCGCAGCTCAGCCTCGAGGACGCGCTGGCCGACGCCGAGCAGAAACTGCCCGGCCTGCTCGCCTACATGGACCCCGACGATCCCGGCATGCACGCCACCGACACCATCGACTTCGAGGTGGTGCTGGAGGGCACCGTGATCCTCGAACTCGACGACGGCGCCGAGGTGACCCTGAACCCCGGTGACACGGTGGTGCAGAACGGCACCCGGCACCGGTGGCGCAACCCGGGTGACACCCCGGCCCGGATGGCGCTGTTCATCTGCGGGGCCCACCACGCGAACGTCACCCCCGCATCGCCTCACCGAGACGGCTGATCTCGGCGTCGCCGTGGCCGGCGGCGACCACGGCGTCGGCGTAGCGCTTCATCGCCTTCAGCGCGGTGGCATCCACACCGCTGCTCTCTGACGTCGCGATCAGGTGCGTCAACGACGCGGCGACCGAGGACACCGATGCGCTGGCGTCGCCGTGCCGGCCGGCTTCGACGCGTTCGGCGATCTCGGTGAAGATCGGCGGCAGGACCGCCGCGATGCCGAGCGCGTGCGGAAGCAGCTCCCCGGGCGTGATGCCGTGCGGCCGCGCGGTTTCCAGCGCATGCATGAATCCGCCCGTGGCGGTCCAGAACACGTCCAGCAGCGCCATGTCGTACGCGGCGGCGCGGCCGTGGTCCTCCCCCAGCCAGGTCGCCTGCCCCAGGCTCTCGAACAGCGCGCGGTGGGCGTCGAACAGCTCCCGCGGCCCGGCGTACAGCACGCTGGCGTCGGCGGTGCCGACCACGTCGGTCGGGGTCATGATCGCGCCGTCGAGGTAGCACCCGCCGGCGTCGGCGACGAGTTTGGCGGTGCCGCGGGCGCGATCGGGGGTGTCGGAGCTCAAACCGACCAGCGCCCGTCCTGCGGCGGCGTCACCGGCGGCGGTGACCACAGCGTCGACGGCGTCGTGGTCGACGACGTTGATCAACGTCACGTCACCGGAGGCGACGGCGTCCGCGGGAGTCGGCGCCCACCGCGCGCCCCGGGAAAGTAGTTCTGCGGCTTTGGATTCCGTGCGGTTCCAAACCGTCACGCGATATCCGGCGTCGAGCAGCGCGGCGGCCAGGGCCCGGCCCATCGGTCCCAGCCCGAGGACGGCGACGGTCTTCATGCGTCCCCTCCCGGCTTCGCGATGCTCTCGAAGACGCGGGCGAAACCGTGATCGCCGAACCCGGCGTCGATCTGTCGCCGGATGAGACCCTGCACGGCGTCGACGACGACGGTGCTGATGCCCTGGGCACGTCCCGCGTCGACGATGTCGGCGAGGTCGCTGAACAGGAGGCTTTGCTGCCCGGGCACTGCATAGTCTGCGCCGTCGATGATTTCGGCGTACTCGGCGACCGTCGGCGCCACCGCCTGCAGCCACGGCACCGCGCGTGCGGCGAACTCCGCGGCCGACACCCCGGCCGGCGCCACCATCGCGGCTCCGTGGAAGAAGCCGGCGAACATCGTGTACATGCCTGCCAGCAGCGCGAGGTCGTAGAGTGAGGCCGTCCCGGCATCCGTACCGAAATACTCTGCGTCGCCCCACCGGTCGAGCAGTCGGTGGTGTGCGTCGAACACGTCGCGGGCGCCGCTGTAGAGCACCGTGGACGCGGGCGTGCCGATCATGGCGGGGGTCCCCATGATCCCGCCGTCGAGGTAGGCGATGCCGGCCGCAGCGGCCCACTGCGCCAGTTCCCGCGCGCCGTCGGGTGTCGTGGTGGTCACGTTGATCAGGTCACGCCCGGCCAGCTTCCCGACTGCCGGGTCGAGGACGTCGTGTACCGATGCGTGGTCGAGCAGGCACACGACGATGACGTCGGCGGCTGCGACGGCGTCGGCGACGGAGTCCGCGACCGACGCGCCGGCCGCACGCAGCTGCGCGGTCCGCGCGGGGGTGCGGTTCCACACGGTGGTCCTGAAGCCGGCGGCCAACGCCGCGCGGGCCAGCGCCGAGCCCATCTCGCCGGTACCGAGGAAAGTCACTGAGTTCATGGCACCATCGTGGATAGGTCGCGAACCATCCGACAAGTACCCACTATTAAGTGCGGTACTTACCGAAACGAAACTAATGCCTCTGATCTGCGGGAGTGGTCTGACGTGTCATCGCTGGGTAAGTACACATGTGGGCTCGACGCGGCGATGGCCGTCGTTGCGGGCAAGTGGGTTCCGTTGATCCTGTGGGAGCTCGCCGAAGGGCCGGTGCGCTTCAACACGCTGCATCGCAACCTCGCGGGCATCTCGCAGAAGATGCTGACCCAGCACCTCAAGGATTTGCAGTGTTATGGCGTGGTGCACCGCGAGAGCTACCACGAGGTGCCACCGCGGGTGGAGTACTCGATGACGCCGGCCGGCCGCGAACTACTCGATGCCCTTGAGCCACTGGGGAATTGGGCCGAGAAGCACATCGGCCTGATCTGCGCCGCCGACGCGGGCTGAGTCAGCCCCCGTGCTCGGCGAGCCACCTGTCGGCGCGCCGCTTCGAAGCCCGCGACAGCCACGCGTCCTGGATCAGCTCGCGCAGCTCGGTGACGCTGACCTCGCCCAGCCGGCTGGCGCGGACCAGCACCGACAGGTGGCCGGTGAAGTGGTCGGTGGTGAAGAACGGCGAATCCGGATCCTGGGTCAGCGCCAGTTTGTCGTCCTCGGATCCGACCCAGATGATGATGACGTCGGCGTACCGCTCGCCGGTGTCCGGGTCGAACGCGTCGGGCCGCGGCGTCCGGAAGTACACGAACGACTTGTTGCCGACCTGGTAGACCGGGTTGCCCGCCTTCGGTCCCTCCACGCGGGTCACGTGCGGCATCGATGCGGCGATCTGGTGGACGTCGTCGACGGTGGCGGGACGGTCAGGCATGGCGCGGCAACCGGTGCAGCTCGACGTCGTGCAGCGCGCCGGCGTGCACCGTGGCGGTCATGAAGGTGCAATGCGGCTGACGGCGCCGGTCTGTCGGTGAGCCCGGATTGAGCAGGCGCAAACCGGTTTTGGCGGTGGTGTCCCACGGGATGTGGCTGTGGCCGAAGACGAGCACATCGGTGTCGGGGTAGTCCCGCGCCATGCGCGCCTCACGGCCGGTGGCGGCGCCGGTCTCGTGCACGACGGTGAACTTCAGGCCCTCCAGTACCACGTCCGCCCGCTCGGGCAACCTGCGACGCAACTCGGGCCCGTCATTGTTGCCCCAGCAGCCGACCAGCCGTCGAGACCGCGCTTCGAGCGCGTCGAGCAGGTCCGGCTCGACCCAGTCCCCGGCGTGGATCACCACGTCGGCGGCATCCACCTCATCCCACACCGCGGGCGGCAGGTCTTTGGCACGTTTGGGCAGGTGCGTGTCGGCGATCAGCAGAAGGCGCACAGTCCCAGGTTAGGGACGGCGACCGGGAAGGGCACTTCGGACCACCCGGCGATTCTTCCGCGCCGGAGAGATCCCGAAAGCGCGCCCGAAGGGATTCGAACCCCTAACCTTCTGATCCGTAGTCAGATGCTCTATCCGTTGAGCTACGGGCGCATGCAGGTACTGCATATTCAGTTGTGTCGCCGGCGAGCCGGCAATCGCACCGCGGAGGCGAGAGGATTTGAACCTCCGGTCCCCGGTAAGGGGGACAACTCATTAGCAGTGAGTCCCATTCGGCCGCTCTGGCACGCCTCCCGACGTTTACCGCCGCTGCGACAGAGTACACAGGGGCTACCGCGGGAAGCAAAGCAGCTCCGGGCGGGCCCTAAACTGTTCGGGTGTCCGCCCGTCTCCGCCCCGAACTCGCCGATCTGCCCGCCTACGCACCGGGCAAGACGGTGCCCGGCGCCATCAAGATCGCCAGCAACGAAACCGTGCACGGCCCGCTGCCCAGCGTGCGGGCCGCGATCGAGAAGGCGATCGACGGGATCAACCGCTACCCGGACAACGGCTACATCGAACTGCGGGACCGTCTCGCCAAGTACGTCGGCTTCGCCCCGGAGCACATCTCCGTCGGCTGCGGGTCGGTCAGCCTGTGCCAGCAGTTGATCCAGATCACCTCCACCGTCGGTGACGAGGTGCTCTACGGCTGGCGCAGCTTCGAGATCTATCCACTGCAGGTGCGCACCGCCGGCGCCACCCCGGTGCAGGTCCCGCTGACCGACCACACCTTCGACCTCGACGCGATGCTGGCCGCGATCACCGACCGCACCCGGCTGATCTTCGTGTGCAACCCGAACAACCCGACCAGCACCGTCGTCGACCCCGACGCGCTGGCCCGGTTCGTCGAGGCGGTGCCGCCGCACATCCTGGTGGTGCTCGACGAGGCCTACATCGAGTACATCCGCGACGGCCTGGTGCCCGACAGCTTCGGCCTGGTCCGGGCACACAGCAATGTCGTTGTGCTGCGCACCTTTTCGAAGGCGTACGGATTGGCAGGCCTGCGGGTCGGCTACGCCGTCGCGGATCCGGACATCGTCTCCGCGCTGTCCAAGGTGTACGTCCCGTTCACCGCCACCAGCGTGTCGCAGGCCGCGGCCATCGCGTGCCTGGACGCCGCCGACGAACTGCTGGAACGCACCGACGCCGTCGTCGCCGAACGCGCGCGGGTCAGCGCCGCGCTGCGCGACGCCGGCTACGACCTGCCGTCCTCGCAGGCGAACTTCGTGTGGCTGCCGCTGGCCGGTCGGGCGCAGCAGTTCGCCGCCGACGCCGCCAACAGCCGCATCATCGTGCGGCCGTACGGGGAGGACGGCGTCCGCGTCACGGTCGCCGCGCCGCACGAGAACGACGCCTTCCTCGACTTCGCGCGCAACTGGACAGGAGACAGATGACCGCCGACGCCCGCAAGACCTTCACCGAGCTGACCCGGCGCACCGGCCGGATCTCCGACGCCGAGCTCGACGAGTTCTGGGCCACCCTGGCGCCCGCCACGATCGACTTCATGCTCGGCGAATGGAAGGGCGGCGAATTCGACACCGGGCACAAGGCCAACGGCTTCATGAAGAAGCTGAACTGGTTCGGCAAGACCTTCCACTCCGCCACCGACGCCAAACCGCTGGTCTGCCTGGACGCCGACGGCAACAAGTTCTCCAACACCGAGGCGATGAACGGTGAGGCCAGCCTGTGGATGGAGGAGTTCCGCGGTGAGGTCGTCGCGTCGATGGTCTACGACGGGCGGCCGGTGCACGACCACTTCAAGGTCGTCGACGACAACGCCGTCATCGGCATCATGAACGGCAAAGGCGCCCTCGACACCAGCTCCGGCACCCCCCGCCACCTGTACTTCTATCTCGAACGGGGGTAGCCGCATATCGTGGCCAGGATGAAGACGCACGCGCGGTTCACGGCCGCGACGATCGTCGGCGTGGGCCTCGCCCTGGCCCTGGCCACGGGATGTCAGCGCACGACCGAGGGCGCCGTCGCGCAGACCACCGAGCCGGGCCCGCCGCTGACGTCGGCACCCACGACGACCAGCCGCACGCCGAGTATCCCCGGCCTGCCCGACATCCAGATCCCGAACCTGCCGCTGCCCACTCGCAGCACCGACGTGCCCGACGTCCCCGCGCCGGCCAACGCGCTGACGATGACGTGCGAGGAGTTCAGCGGCCTCGACGAGGCCACCCGGGTGGCCGTGGTCCGCGAGATCCTGTCCCAGGAGGGCAACCCGCTGGGGCCCGACGGCGAGTTCGTCGGCCAGATCCTGGCCGACGCCGCGTGCCAGTTCCTGCCCAACGCGGTCGTCTCCGATGTGCTGCTGGGCGGCGGCTAACCTCTCTGCTCATGGGTGACTCCTACGAATCCTTGACCGTCGACATCGCCGATCGCATCGCGCAGGTGACGCTGATCGGACCGGGCAAGGGCAATGCGATGGGCCCGGCGTTCTGGGCCGAACTGCCGGTGGTGTTCACCGAGCTCGACGCCGACCCCGAGGTGCGGGCGATCGTGCTGACCGGTTCGGGCCGGAACTTCAGCTACGGCCTCGATCTGGCCGCGATGGGTGACACGCTCGGGTCGATGATGGCCGACGCCTCGTCGTCGAAGCCGCGGGCCGACTTCCACGCCCGCCTGAAGACCATGCAGTACGCGATCACCGCGGTCGCCGACTGCCGCACACCGACCATCGCGTCGGTGCACGGCTGGTGCATCGGCGGCGGCGTCGACCTGATCTCGGCGGTCGACATCCGGTACGCGAGCAGCGACGCGAAGTTCTCGGTGCGCGAGGTCAAGCTCGCGATCGTCGCCGACGTCGGCTCGCTGGCCCGCCTGCCGCTGATCCTGTCCGACGGGCATCTGCGGGAGCTGGCGCTGACGGGCAAGGACATCGACGCCATGCGCGCCGAGAAGATCGGGCTGGTCAACGACGTGTACCCGGACGCCGAGGCGTCGCTGGCCGCCGCCCGGGCCACCGCCGCCGAGATCGCCGCCAACCCGCCGCACACCGTGCACGGCATCAAGGACGTGCTCGACGAGCAGCGCACCGCCCAGGTGGCGGCCAGCCTGCGCTACGTCGCGGCGTGGAACTCGGCCTTCCTGCCGTCGAAAGACCTCACCGAGGGGGTCACGGCGATGTTCGAGAAGCGGCCGCCGAACTTCACCGGCGAGTAGCAGGGCGCTGGCAGGAGCCGCCCGGGCTATCCCTGCATCTCGGTCTGGCCGGGCTCCGGCGGCGCGTCGCCGGTGGGTCCCTCCATCTCGGACTGGCCCGGCTCGGGGGGTGCGTCCTCGGCACCGGGTCCGAGCATCTCGGTCTGCCCGGGCTCGGGTGGGGCGTCGCCATCCGGGTCATCGCCGGCGCCGTGGTTCGGGTTGGTGCAGATGGTGCCCTCGCACGGCACCATCGAGCCGTCACCGTTGGGGTTGGGCATCATCGGCACACTGGTCGTCGGCGCGGGAACCGGTGCGGGAACCCCGGGGGTGGAGTCCGGCGTCGCGGAACCCTTCGGCTGGCTGGGACCGGTGGTCGACACCGTCGACGGCGACGTCGACGTGGCCGGCTCCTGCGACGAGCCGGAGCCGCAGCCCGCCCCAGCGGTGGCGACGATGATGGCGACACTGGCGATCAGAATCCTGTTCGTCTGCACGGTTTGCCACGTTAACAAGATCGCCCGCGCCCGGACACTGCCCCCGATGCCGGCAAGAGCGGTGGCGGAGGGATTTGAACCCCCGGACGGTGTTAGCCGTCTCTCGCTTTCAAGGCGAGTGCATTAGGCCGCTCTGCCACGCCACCGCGGGACAGTCTAGACGCGGCCGATCTTGGCCGACGGCGCGCCGTTCTTCAGCCCCGCGCTGATCCGCCGGCAGTTCTCCCCCATCGCCGTGACCTGCGGTCGGCTCAACCGGTCCAGGAAGTGCATCCGCACCGCGGCCCCGTAGGTCTGCATCGCGGTCGCCAACGCCGTTCTCCCCTCCGGCGTGATGCTCGCGAGCACACCGCGTCCGTCGTCGGGACTGGCGCCGCGGCTGACCAGCCCCTGCACCTCCAGACGGTGGATTTGGCGCGTCACCCGGCTGGGCAACGACATCAGCGCCTCGGCGACGTCACCCATCCGGGCGCACCCGCTCGGCGATTTGGCCAACATGTCGAGCAGCCGCACATCGTTGAGTGTCAGCCCGTGCCCGTCGGTAAGCGACCGGTTCATGGTCGCGTACATGCGCAGCGCGGCATCGAGAAAATTCTGCCACGCCCTTTGCTCAGCTATGTCGAGGCCCGGCGTATCGCTCGCCGTGCGCCCCCCGATAATCCCCTCCATGTGCACATACTAGGCGCCCAAAGCGTTGCCGGGGGTAAAAATTCTCGGAGTTTTCCCTGCGTAGTAGCCTTATCCGAATGCATGCGATCGTGGCGGACGCCACCTCGAACAAGCTGACCTGGCAGTCCGTGCCGGATGTCGCCCCTGCTCCCGGTGAGGTTCTCATCCAAGTGGTCGCCGCGGGCGTCAATCGCGCCGATCTGCTGCAGGCGGCCGGGAAGTATCCGCCGCCTCCGGGGGCCAGCGACATCATCGGGCTGGAGGTGTCCGGCACCGTCGCCGCCGTCGGTGACGGGGTGACGCAGTGGACCCCCGGCCAGCAGGTGTGCGCTTTGCTGGCCGGCGGCGGGTACGCCGAGTTCGTCGCCGTTCCCGCCGGTCAGGTGATGCCGGTCCCCGGCGGGGTTCCGCTGCCCTACGCCGCGGGGCTGCCCGAGGTCGCGTGCACGGTCTGGTCGAACGTGGTCATGACCGCAGGGCTGTCCTCCCCCGAACTCCTGCTGGTCCACGGCGGCGCGAGCGGCATCGGCACGCACGCCGTCCAGGTGGCCAAGGCGTTGAACTGCCGGGTGGCGGTGACCGCGGGATCGCCCAACAAACTGGACCTGTGCGCCGAACTCGGCGCCGACATCACGATCGACTACCGCAACAACGACTTCGTCGACGTCGTCCGCGAGGCCGGGGGTGCCGACGTCATCCTCGACATCATCGGCGCGAAGTATCTGGACCGCAATGTCGACGCACTCGCCGCCGGCGGGCGGTTGGTGATCATCGGCATGCAGGGCGGGGCCAAGGGCGAGCTGAACATCGGCAAACTGCTGGCCAAACGCGGCAGCGTCGTCGCGACCGCGCTGCGGTCCCGGCCGGTCGACGGGCCGGACGGCAAGACCGGCATCGTCGCCGCGGTCACCGCCCAGGTGTGGCCGATGGTCGCCGACGGCCAGGTCCGCCCCGTCATCGGTGCCGAGTTCCCCATCGCCGAGGCCCGCGCCGCCCACGAACTCCTGGAATCCGGCGATGTCTCCGGCAAAGTGATTCTGCGCGTTGATGTTTAGCCGCATTCAGCCCAGCGACGCCAGTGCCCGCACCAGCTGATCGATCTCCGCTGAGGTGTTGTAGTGGGCCAGCCCGATGGTCACCGCGCCGCCGATGTCGTTGACGCCGATGACGTCGAGCACCCGCGAGCTCGCGTTCGCGATCGCGAGGATGCCGTTGTCGGCCAGCCGCTGCACCACCCGCTCGGCGGGCACGTTGTCGATCGCGAGACTGAGCACCGGGATCCGCACCTCGGCACTGCCGATCACGGTGACCGTCGGCAACGACCGCAACGACATCATCAGGTAGTCGAACAGCGCGCTCAAGTGCGCCGACGCCGACTGCATCGACACCGCGAGCCGCTCACGCCGCGAACCCTGCGCTGAATCATCCAGCGCGGCAAGGTATTCGATGCTAGCCACCACACCGGCGAGCATCCCGAACTGATGGG
Organism: Mycobacterium sp. NAZ190054; assembly: GCF_001545925.1. Classification (GTDB taxonomy): domain Bacteria; phylum Actinomycetota; class Actinomycetes; order Mycobacteriales; family Mycobacteriaceae; genus Mycobacterium. The sequence goes on from NZ_LMVQ01000479.1 coordinate 20,445, forward strand.
ATCCGAGCTCGAGGCGGGCCGCCCCGGTCGCGTACGGGTTCAGCGACACCGAGCCGAGCGTGTCGATGACCGACGGGTCGCGGAACACCAGCGCCCCGATCGGCGGGCCGCCCCACGCCAGCGCGTTGACGGCCACCACGTCGGCTTCGGTCTCGTCGAAGTCGAACAGCCGGTACGGCGCCGCCGCGGAGTGGTCCACGATCACCAGCCCGCCGACCTCGTGCACCAGCTTGGTCACCTCACGCAGCTCGGTCACCGTGCCCAGGGTCGACGAGGCCGAGGTGATCGCGACCAGACGGGTCGGCCGGGTCACCAGGCTCTCCCACTGCCACGACGGCAGCTCCCCGGTCTCGATGTCGACCTCGGCCCACTTCACCTTCGCACCGAACCGGTTCGCCGCCCGCAGCCACGGCGCGATGTTCGCCTCGTCGTCCAGACGGCTGACCACCAGCTCGTAGCCCAGCCCCACCCGCGCCGACGCGGCATCGGCCAACGACGTCAGCAGCACCGCGCGGTCCGCGCCGAACACCACACCGGCGGGGTCGGCGTTGACGAGGTCGGCCACCGCCTGGCGGGCGGCCGCCAGCACGGCCGCACTGCGTCGCGCGGCGGGGTGCGCGCTGGAGGTTGTGGGCATCGAGCCGCGGAACGCGGTGGACACGGCACGGCCCACCGAGTCGGGCAGCAACATGCCGTTCTGGGCGTCCATATGCACCCAGCCATCGCCCAGTGAAGGGTGCAGTCCGCGCACCCGGGCGACGTCGTATGCCATGCCAGACCACCTTAGTGCGACTCGGAACTTCGCCGTTCCGCCCGAATTCGAGGCGTGCCGGCCGCTGCCCGACCTCGCTGTTACCACCCGCGTCAACGCCGGCGCGGGCCATCTGCGCAGTCATACTAGTCGAGCCCGCAACAGGTGCGGAGCGCTACCAGCAGTGCGATTGCTGATGACGGAGACGTAAACGCACAGCCAGTGTCAATATGCTCGCTGTGGGTTTGCGGAACGCGTTGCGGCGACTTCTCCCGGGCGGGCGGCGAACGCCCGGACACCGCCCCGCCCCGGAGTGTCCGTCGGCCCCTTGTTGGGACAAATCCGGCGGGTGGGAGAAGATCGACGCGACAGCGAGGCCCGCGTCCACCGGTACACGGAGCCCGATCGCGATAAGTCAGTGAAGCTGGGGCACTCTTAGGGACATGGCTATCAATAGCGACGACGACAACATCGAGATCATCGGCGACGACGAGGTCGACGTCGAGAGCGGATCCGACGGGAAGTCGCTGACCGACCTCGTCGAACAGCCCGCCAAGGTGATGCGTATCGGCACGATGATCAAGCAGCTGCTGGAGGAGGTGCGGGCGGCACCGCTGGACCAGGCCAGCCGGGAGCGGCTGCGCGACGTGCACCGCACGAGCATCCAGGAGCTCGAGGAGGGGCTGGCCCCCGAGCTGCGCGACGAGCTGGAGCGGCTGACGCTGCCGTTCACCGAGGACGCGGTCCCGTCGGACGCCGAACTGCGCATCGCCCAGGCCCAGTTGGTGGGCTGGCTGGAAGGCCTGTTCCACGGCATTCAGACCGCGCTGTTCGCCCAGCAGATGGCGGCCCGTCAGCAACTCGAGCAGATGCGCCAGGGCGCGCTGCCGCCCGGGGTGGTGGTGCCCGGCCAGCGCGGCGGCCAGGGGCACGGCACCGGTCAATACCTGTGAGAGCCGCGTGACCAGTCCCGCCGACACGTCGATGCCCTCGATCCAGACCCGCAACGCGTGGGTCGAGTTCCCGATCTTCGACGCGAAGACGCGCTCGTTGAAGAAGGCGTTCCTCGGCAAGGCCGGCGGAACGATCGGCCGGAACGCGTCCAACGTCGTCGTCATCGAGGCGCTGCGCGACATCACGATGTCGCTCAAGATGGGCGACCGGGTGGGTCTGGTCGGACACAACGGTGCCGGCAAGTCGACGCTGTTGAGGCTGTTGTCCGGCATCTACGAACCCACCCGGGGTGTGGCGACGGTGCGCGGCCGGGTCGCGCCGGTGTTCGACCTGGGCGTCGGCATGGACCCGGAGATCTCCGGCTACGAGAACATCATCATCCGCGGGTTGTTCCTCGGACAGACGCGGAAACAGATGATGAGCAAGGTCGACGAGATCGCCGAGTTCACCGAACTCGGTGACTATCTGTCGATGCCACTGCGCACGTACTCGACGGGCATGCGGGTGCGGCTGGCCATGGGAGTGGTGACCAGCATCGACCCCGAGATCCTGCTCCTCGACGAAGGGATCGGCGCCGTCGACGCGGAGTTCCTCAAGAAGGCGCAGTCGCGGCTGGCCGACCTGGTCGCGCGGTCGGGCATCCTGGTCTTCGCGAGCCACTCCAACGAGTTCTTGGCGCGGCTGTGCAACACCGCGATGTGGATCGACCACGGCACCATCAAGATGGAGGGCGGCATCGAGGACGTCGTCCGCGCCTACGAGGGAGAGGACGCCGCCCGGCACGTGCGTGAGGTGCTCGAGGAGAACGCGCGGGAGAACCGGTCTGCATGACCGGCCTGATCGTTGCCGTCGTCGTCACCCACCGCCGCCCCGACGACCTGGCCAAGTCCCTGGACATGCTGGCGTCGCAGAGCCGGCCGCTCGACCATCTGATCGTCGTCGACAACGACCACGACGATCAGGTGGCCGCTCTTGTTGCCGGGCAACCCATTCCGACCACCTATCTGGGTTCACGGCGCAACCTCGGCGGCGCGGGCGGTTTCGCGCTGGGCATGCTGCATGCGCTGAGCCTGGGTGCGGACTGGATCTGGCTGGCCGACGACGACGGCCGGCCCCAGGACACCGACGTGCTGGCCACCCTGTTGGCGTGCGCCGAGCGGCACGGCCTGGCCGAGGTCTCGCCGATGGTGTGCAACCTCGACGACCCGGACCGGCTGGCGTTCCCGCTGCGCCGCGGCCTGAAGTGGCGCCGGCTGGTCGGTGAACTGCGGGTCGAGGGCGACGACGGTCTGCTGCCGGGCATCGCGTCGCTGTTCAACGGGGCGCTGTTCCGCGCCTCGGCGGTCGAGTCCGTCGGCGTACCGGACCTGCGCCTGTTCATCCGCGGCGACGAGGTCGAGCTGCACCGCAGGCTGGCGCGCTCCGGCCTGCCGTTCGGCACCTGCCTGCAGGCCAGCTATCTGCATCCCTGCGGCACAGAGGAATTCAAACCGATCCTGGGCGGCCGGATGCACACCCAGTACCCCGACAACGAGACCAAGCGCTTCTACACCTACCGCAATCGCGGCTACGTGCTGTCCCAACCGGGGTTGCGCAGGCTGCTGCCGCAGGAACTGCTGCGCTTCGGGTGGTACTTCCTGGTGTCCAAGCGCGATCCTGCCGGGTTCCGGGACTGGATCCGCCTGCAACAGTTGGGCCGACGCGAGAGGTTCTTCAGACGATGACGATCATGGACGCCGCGGCGCAGTCCAGGACGTTCGCGCGGGCCTGGGGCGATCTGGTCGCCGGGTTCGGCAAGCGGGAACTGTGGCTGCACCTGGGCTGGCAGGACATCAAACAGCGCTACCGGCGCTCGGTGCTCGGGCCGTTCTGGATCACGATCGCCACCGGCACGACGGCCGTGGCGATGGGCGGGCTGTACTCCATGCTGTTCAAACTGGAGCTGTCCGAACATCTTCCGTACGTCACGCTGGGACTGATCGTCTGGAATCTGATCAATGCGGCGATCCTGGAAGGCGCCGACGTCTTCGTCGCCAACGAGGGGCTGATCAAACAGCTTCCGACCCCGCTGTCGGTGCACGTCTACCGGTTGGTGTGGCGGCAGATGCTGCTGTTCGCGCACAACATCATCATCTTCGTGATCATCGCGATCATCTATCCGAAGCCGTGGACGTGGACTGACCTGGCCGTGATCCCCGCACTGGCGCTGCTCGCGCTGAACTGTGTCTGGGTGGCCTTGTGTTTCGGCATCCTGGCCACCCGCTACCGCGACATCAGCCCGCTGCTCGCGAGCCTGGTGCAGCTGCTGTTCTTCATGACGCCGATCATCTGGAACGAGTCCACACTGCAGGCGCAGGGCGCGGGCGGCTGGGCCAAGATCGTCGAGCTCAACCCGCTGCTGCACTACCTGGACATCGTGCGGGCACCGCTGCTGGGTGCCGACCAGGAGCTGCGGCACTGGGTGGTGGTGCTGGTGTTGACCGTCGTCGGGTGGGGCTTCGCGGCGCTGGCGATGCGTCAGTACCGCGCCCGGGTGCCGTACTGGGTGTGACGGTCAGCTGACCAGCGCGGTGCCGTCCGGTTCGGGGCCGAACACGAAGCGCCGGCCCGTCACCGCCTGCGGGCTGATCCGCACGAACCGCTCCTTCTGGGTGGCGATCCACGGGTAGAGCCCGGCGCGCCGTGCGTCGGCGAGCTCGGTGGAGGTGGCCAGCAGCCGCGCCTTGCCGCGGACGATCACACTCCATCCCTCGACGACGTTGTGATCATCGGCCTCGAAGACGACGTACTCGTTGAGCGCGGAGGTCAGCAGTTTCGTCCCCTCCGCGGTGCGGAACAGCAGCGTGTTGTCCTGCACGACGAAGTTGACGGGAAAGATCTCGGTCCAGCCGTTCACCGTCGTCACGAGCCGGCCCAGCGACACGCTGCCGAGTAACTGCCAACTCTCGGTCTCGGTGAGTTCGGTGACCGGGGCATCCGATGTGGTTGTCGCGTCCATGGCTTCATCATCTGTGCCGCCGGGAAGCTCTCCTAGGGTCCAAAGGCACTTCTCTCAAGCCCCCGCCGAAATTGCATTCCGGCAGGCCGGAACTCGCAGAAGTCCGTCCTAGATGCAATCTCGGCGGGGGCTGTCACCCGGGAAGCTACTTGACGTCGACGTAGTAGACGCTGCCGGTGACGCTGTTCTGGAACGTGCGGTCGTAGCGGTAGTCGCGGACCGTGGAACGGATGTCACCGCCCTTGTGGATCCCGACCACGCTGGCCTCGCTCAACGGGGCATCCGAGAGCCGGTTGACCACCACCCGGTGGCCCTGGGCTTCGAGCTGGCTGATCGTGGCATCGGCGTTGCCTC
>NZ_LMVQ01000480.1 GCF_001545925.1 Mycobacterium sp. NAZ190054
CGGGCGGGTTGTCGGGGGGTTTGCGGCCGCCGTTTCCGGGGGCCGGTGAGGGGTTCATGGCGTTGGTGGAGGCCGGTTGGGATGTCGAGGCGGCGCGGCGCCCGCACGGCGCGCATCTGGGCGGCGCTTCCGAAACGCAGCCGGGGGTCACGGCTCATGGCGCGGTCGATGACCGCGGCGAGGACGGGGTCGGCGCCGGTGGGCAGCCCGGCCAGTGGCGGTGGTGGCGCGTCCATGATGGCCCGGGCCAGTGCCACGGGATTGTCCTGCGGGAAGGCGCGCCGGCCCAGCAGCGCCTCGTAGCCCATGACGCCGACGGCGTAGAGGTCGTCGGTGACCGAGGCCGGCGCGCCGGCGACGCGTTCAGGACTCATGTAGGACAGCGTGCCGATGATCTGCCCGGTCATGGTGTGCGCGGTTCCGCCGCTCTTGGCGATGCCGAAGTCGGCGACCTGCATGCGGTCGCCGGTGGCCGACAGCAGAATGTTGGCCGGCTTGATGTCGCGGTGCAGCACCCCGCCGGTGTGCGCGGCGTCGAGCGCGGCGAGCACGTCGTCGAGCATGGCCCGCACCTGCGCCGCCGGCAACGGGACCTCGGCGATGAGGTCGGCCAGAGTGCGGCCCGGCAGCCGTTCCATCACGATGAACGGGCGACCGTCGTGCTCCCCGAAGTCGTGGACCGCGACGATGTTGGGATGCGACAGCGCCGCCGCCGAGCGCGCCTCGTCCTGGAATCTGAGCCGGGCAGCCGGGTCGGCGTTGAAGTTCGGCAGCAGCAGTTTGACCGCCACCGGACGGTTCAGTCGGGTGTCCCAGCCGTCGCGAACCTCGGCCATGCCGCCGCACCCGAGCAGGTCCCGTAATTCATAGCGGCCGGCAAGCGTCTCGCTGCCAGTCATGCCTGGCAGCGTATCCGTCCCCGCGGCGACGCTGACCAGCGGCCGGTCCGGGGTGCGGGGCGGCAGCTGGTACCACGCCGAGGTGGCCTTCGCCGCCACGGTGTTCTCGTCGAAACTGCCCATCACCGGGGTGGTCGCCGGGTCCAG
>NZ_LMVQ01000481.1 GCF_001545925.1 Mycobacterium sp. NAZ190054
CGCCGCCGGGGCCGGCGGTGCCGTTGACGGCACACGGCGTGCCGTCCGGGTTGAAGCACGGGGGCGGCGCCGGCTGAGCCATGGTCAGGGGCGCGGTTGCGATGGCAGTCGCCGCAGCGCCCGCGAAGAGGAAGGAACCAATCATTCGGGGTGTTGACGTCTTGTTTCGCATGTCTGAGTTGTTGCCGGGGGCCGGGAAATCGAAACCCCCGATTCGCGGTGGCATCCTGGCGCAATGGGATTGGTGTTCAGGCTGCTCGAGCTGATGCTCGTGCTGGTTCCGCTCATCGGGGCGGTGTACGCGGCGTTCCGCGGTTTCACCGCGCTGCGCGGGCGTCAGCCCGTCGAACTCCCGCAGTCTGCCGATCCGCAGCCCGCCGATCCCCGGTCGGCGCAGCGCAGGGCGATCGGCCGCGCCGTCGAGGAACACGACCGGACGGACACCCGCTGGCTGGAATACGAACTCGACGTCGCCACGCTGCTCGACTGCCCGATGATGACCGATCTGCGGGACCCGCTCACCGAGCGTTTCCACCGGGCGAAGCTGCGTGCCGATTTCCTGCGGCCCGCCGACGTCACCGATCTGCTCGACGACCGTGACGCGACGCGCGACTACCTCGGCGCGGTCCAGGAATACGTCACCGCGTTCGACATCGCCGAGGCCGAGGCGTTGCGCCGCAAGCGCTCAGGATTCAGCGGCGAGGAGCAGGAGCGGCTGGCCCGCGCGCAGCGCCTGCTGCGGGTGGCGGCGGATTCGGCTGCCACCCAACAGGAACGGGAGCGGGCCTACCGGCTGGCGCGGCGCGAACTCGACGGGCTGCTGGTGCTGCCCGAACGTGCCCGCGCCGCGCTGGAGCGCGGGATCAGCGGCGAACTGGACTAAGCCTCGATCCGTGGACTGAAGTGGTTGATGTGTCTGCTGGGGTTGTTTTTCGTCGTGTAGGGGTGTGGGCACGAGGTAGTCGCTGGTCTGTCCAGCTTTTCCTGTGTGTTCCGGTAGGGCCTGTTC
>NZ_LMVQ01000482.1 GCF_001545925.1 Mycobacterium sp. NAZ190054
TGCCGTCGGGCGCATCGACCGGTGAGCACGAGGCCGTCGAACTGCGCGACGGCGGATCCCGCTACCTGGGCAAGGGCGTCGAGAAGGCGGTCGAGGCGGTGCGGCCGGGGTTGCCGGTGCCGGCCGGGGCGTCGGTGGTGCTGCACGTGATCGCCACCGCCGACACCGTGGCCGGACACAGCACCCGGCCCGGCTACCTGGCCGGCTACGGCGTCATCGACGCCGACCTGGTCGGCGAACTCGCCCGAGAAGCCACCCGCCGCCTGATCGAAGAACCCGAGGTCAGCCACGAACAAGCCCTGACCTACCGGCCGTCGGCCGCGCTGGCCCGCTACATCCGCGCCCGCGACCTGACCTGCCGCTTCCCCGGCTGCACCGTACCGGCCACCCGCTGCGACATCGACCACACCGAACCGTTCAACCACCACGACCCCACCCACGGCGGCCACACCGTGCCCGAAAACCTGGCCTGCTACTGCCGCACCCACCACCTGATCAAAACCTTCGACACCGGCTGGCGCGACCAACAACTACCCGACGGCACCATCATCTGGACCTCACCAACCGGCGCCACCTACCCCACCACCCCGGCCGGGGTCGCCCTGTTCGGCCCGATGCACCGACCCCGCCGCCCCGACCAAGCGCGCCGCGTCGCCGCCGCCCGCGCACGCCAGCACCAACACCGCCACACCAGCACCGCCAACCTCTACCGCAACCGCGCCGCCCGAGAAGAAATCCGACTCCGCCGCTGGCGCAACCAATCCCGCCGCCTGCGCGTGCTCTTCCACGGCAAAACCACCGACACCAAACCCAGCACCAGCCCCTTCAGCACCTGGATCAACGACCCCCCAGAAGACGAACAACTGAACCGTCCTGGTCTGGATGGAGACCTCGGTTAGGCCACCTCCGGTGTTGAGGCGGCGTCATTACGGTACTGGGCCTCGTAGTCGATCGGCGACTGGTAGCTCAGGGAGGAGTGCAGGCGGTCG
>NZ_LMVQ01000483.1 GCF_001545925.1 Mycobacterium sp. NAZ190054
CCAACCAGACCATCACCAGCCTGCTGGCCTGGTCACGATGGCGACGACAACACCAATACCGAGCCCGGCAATCGCACTACCGACGACGCGAACAACAATGAACTCGATCTACGGCTGCAGTACTAGGAAAGGGTGAAATACCATGACCACGCAGAAGATCACCACACAAGCCGAACTAGACGAGTTCCGCGCCGGAGTCCGTGAGAGGGAAGCGAGCGCGGCGAAACGGCGCGACAAACCGCAACTAACGCCCGAAGACATCCGCGCGCGTGTTGCCAACCCGCCACAGATTGCACCAGTGACCGGCAACCCGATCTCGCCGTCAGTGAAGGCCGAAGCGACACAGGCGTTTATCGAAATGCTCGCGGCAAATGCGTATGACACTCCGAAGACGCTGGCGACCGAGGAAGGCGTTCGCGCAGTCGAGAACACGTGGCGCACCACAGAGACAGCGGTAGAGAGCCACTATGCGAAGTGGCCGGAGCACCGTTGGTTCGACATGTTGCAGCCAGCCGACGACCTGTTGCGCAAGCCCGCCGATGACGCCGCGAACGCTTTCAGGTTCGCGACCGCACCCTGTGTTCCGGCCATCGTCGCCACGTGCAAGGTGACTGAGCCGTGGGTGATGCATTCGCCTTCCGACCTCGACAACGCTTTCGCGGCCATCGCGGGAGAAAGCCACTGCGATTTGCAGATCAGCGGGCCGACCGTCATCGACGGGAAGCGATTCCAAAGCTGCGTGGCGTGGTTCGAGCACGCGACCACGTGCAAACCCAAACACGGCGAGCACCCCGACGACCCATCGGTACAGATGCGCATAGACGATCACGCGCGATGGGCACGTGAATTTGGCCTGCTCCGCGTTTTTCAGACTGCGGATTTCGCGGGAATTAAGCCGCGAGCTGTGAATTCATATATTCGGTGCGGACTTCATGCGGTGTGCGGTAGCCGAGCGCGGAGTGAAGTCTGCGTCG
>NZ_LMVQ01000484.1 GCF_001545925.1 Mycobacterium sp. NAZ190054
CCGCGCGAGCTCGTCGAACTGGCCGTCGCGGCCGAAGAGCACGGGATGGACAGTGCGACCGTCAGTGATCACTTCCAGCCGTGGCGGCACCAGGGCGGGCACGCACCGTTCTCGCTGGTCTGGATGACCGCGGTCGGGGAGCGCACCAGGCGGCTGCAGCTGGGCACGTCGGTGCTCACCCCGACGTTCCGCTACAACCCGGCCGTGATCGCCCAGGCGTTCGCCACCATGGGTTGTCTGTACCCGGGCCGCATCTTCCTCGGGGTGGGCACCGGTGAGGCGCTCAACGAGATCGCCACCGGCTACGAGGGTGAGTGGCCGGAGTTCAAGGAACGCTATGCGCGACTGCGCGAGTCGGTGCGGCTGATGCGCGAGCTGTGGCTGGGCGACCGGGTGGACTTCGCCGGCGACTACTACAAGACCAAGGGTGCCTCGATCTACGACGTGCCCGAGGGCGGCATCCCGATCTACATCGCCGCGGGCGGACCGCAGGTGGCCAAGTACGCCGGCCGCGCCGGTGACGGCTTCATCTGCACCTCCGGCAAGGGCGAGGAACTGTACAAGGACAAGCTCATCCCGGCCATGCGTGAGGGCGCCGAGGCGGCGGGCAAGAACCCCGACGACGTCGACCGGATGATCGAGATCAAGATCTCCTACGACACCGATCCGGAACTGGCGCTGGAGAACACCCGGTTCTGGGCGCCGCTGTCGCTGACCGCCGAGCAGAAGCACTCCATCGACGATCCGATCGAGATGGAGAAGGCCGCCGACGCGCTGCCCATCGAACAGGTCGCCAAGCGCTGGATCGTGGCCTCCGATCCCGACGAGGCGGTGGCCAAGGTCAAGGATTACGTGGACTGGGGGCTCAACCACCTGGTGTTCCACGCCCCCGGCCACGACCAGCGCCGCTTCCTGGAACTCTTCCAGCGCGACCTGGAACCGAGGCTGCGCAAGCTCGGCTGA
>NZ_LMVQ01000485.1 GCF_001545925.1 Mycobacterium sp. NAZ190054
AATCGCCGGGTGGGGGGCGGTGTCCCGCCGGTCACGGCCAGCGGCGAAGATGGACCCCAGCACCGACACCACGAGGGAGGGACGAGGCCAATGGCGGATTCATCGTTCGACGTCGTCAGCAAGGTCGATCGCCAGGAAGTCGACAACGCGCTCAATCAGGCCGCCAAGGAGCTGTCGACCCGCTTCGACTTCCGCGGCACCGACACCACCATCGCCTGGAAGGGCGAGGAGGCCATCGAGATCGTGTCCTCCACCGAGGAGCGGGTGAAGGCCGCTGTCGACGTGTTCAAGGAGAAGCTGGTCCGCCGCGACATCTCGATGAAGGCGTTCGACGCCGGCGAGCCGCAGGCCAGCGGTAAGACCTACAAGGTCAGCGGCACCCTCAAGCAGGGCATCTCCAGCGAGGACGCCAAGAAGATCACCAAGCTCATCCGCGACGAGGGCCCCAAGGGCGTCAAGGCGCAGATCCAGGGCGACGAGATCCGCGTCAGCTCGAAGAAGCGCGACGACCTGCAGGCCGTCATCGCGCTGCTCAAGGGCGCCGACCTCGACGTCGCGCTGCAGTTCGTCAACTACCGCTGACGAGCCGCGTCACGCAGGTCAGCGCAACACGCCGCTGATCCCGGCCGCGGTGCCGGCGTCGATCTCGTCGAACAGCCGCAGCAGCCGCCGGATCAACGCGGTGAACCCCGGCTCGAACTGCCGCAGCAGCGGCGGGAAGTGCGGGGCGATCGCGTGACCGGCGTCGGTGACCGTCCACCCCGACGCCCGTAACGCGTCCACCAACGCGGTCAGCCCGTCGCGCAGCTGGGTCAGCTGAGCGCCGCCGGCGGCCAGCGTCGCGTGCACCGCGGCCAGCCGCAGCCGCTGGATCGTCGGCGTCCGGTACCCGACGAGCGAGAACATCTGTTGGCGGGTCAGCGCCAGCTTCACCGCCCGTCCACCCGCGCGCCGCGC
>NZ_LMVQ01000486.1 GCF_001545925.1 Mycobacterium sp. NAZ190054
TACCCGCCGCACCCGCGGACCATCGCCCACACCGTGCGGGGTTTCGACGAGGTGGCGCGGCTGGGCGCGCAGGTGACGATCTTCCGCCTCGGAAGCGATCCGGGGCTGGCGCGTTTCATCGATCAGGAAGTTCAGGACCCCGCCGGCCGGGGAACCGGTGGCGACCCGCAGCGCGTCCATCGCGGCGGCGGCACCGGTCAGCGCCGCGACCAGGACGGCCACCCCGCGGCCGCTCCGCAGCCGCATCAGCACCGGCACGAAGGCCAGCGCCACCACGTACACGCCGAGGAACCAGAGCAGCGCCACGCTCTCGGCACCCAGTCCGGCCGCCGAGTCCGCACCGAACACCAGCCGGGCGACGAGCAGACCCGCCGACCATGCCGCCAGGTACCAGAACACCGGGCGGTACAACCGCTGCGCGCGGGCGAAAACCCAAGCGCCCCAGGGCGTCCCGGCTCGGTAGCCGTACGCCGCGGCGGCGCCGCCGGCCAGGAAGAACAGCGGCATCACCTGGGCGATCCATGTCAGCGGCGCGACGGCGGGCACTGCGGCGATCAGATTGCCGATGCGCACGCCGGACGGGTCGATGGTGGCCAGCAGCAGCGCGCAATGTCCGAACATGACCACCAGCAAGGAGCCCAGCCGGGCCACGTCGAGTGCGCGGTCACGCGAGGTCGGTGTCATGAGCTAAGCATGCCCGGCCGACCGCAGCCGGGCATGAGTAGTTCTACCGGCGTCAGGGCAGAGCGCGGAACAACGCACCCAGCGGGCCCGACGGCGCCGGCGGTGCGGGCGCCACCGGTGTGAAAGCGAGCGCGGCGATGAGTCCGACGGCGATGAGGATGCCGGGGACCACCGCGGCGATGATCATGTCACCCACACTGATCTCGGCGGTGATGGCGTAGAAGACCAGGATGATGCTGGGCGG